>DASTSH010000045.1:0-19355 GCA_035760785.1 Gemmatimonadaceae bacterium
CCCGGCCCCAGGCCCCCAGCCCCCAGCCCCCGACTCACCCGACCCGAAACAGCTCCAACGACCTCGCGTACCGCTCGCCGAGCGTCTTGCGGATGGCGGCGTGCTCGGGGCGCGTGAGATCCGGGTCGCGCTCCAGGAGGTGCGCGGCCTGGTCCTGCGCCAGCGCGTTCAACGCCTCGTCGCGCAGCGGGTCCGCGACGCGGAAGGTGGGCACGCCGCTCTGCCGCTCGCCGAACAGGTCGCCCATGCCGCGCAGGCGCAGGTCGGCGCGCGCGATCTCGAAGCCATCGTCGGTCTCCACGAACACGCGTAGCCGCTCGGCGGCCTCGGGGCTGACGTCGCCGAGCAGGATGCAGTAGCTCTCCTCCGCCCCGCGCCCCACGCGCCCGCGCAGCTGGTGGAGCTGCGAGAGGCCGAAGCGCTCGGGGTGCTCGATGAGCATCACCGTGGCGTTCGCGACGTCGATCCCCACCTCGATCACCGTCGTCGCCACGAGCAGGTCGATCTCGTGATCGCGGAAGCGGCGCATGATCGCGTCGCGCTCCTCGGCGGGGAGACGCCCGTGCAGCAGCGCCACGCGCCGTTCGGCGAACGGCCCCTCGGCCAGCGCCGCGAACATCGTCGTGGCCGCCTTGAGATCGGTCTTCTCCGACTCCTCGATCACCGGGTACACGACGTACGCCTGCCGTCCCTTCGCCAGCTCGCGGTCGATGAACTGGAGGATGCGCCCCCGCGACGACTCGGCCCGCAGCGCCGTCTTCACTGGTTGCCGGCCGGGGGGACGCTCATCGAGGATGCTCACGTCGAGATCGCCGTACAGCGTGAGCGCGAGGGAGCGCGGGATGGGCGTGGCGCTCATGAGCAGCACGTCCGGCCGGTCCCCCTTCTCGCCGAGCGCCGCCCGCTGCTCGACGCCGAACCGGTGCTGCTCGTCGATGGCGACGAAGCCGAGGCGGCCGAAGCGTGTCCCTTCCTGGACGAGCGCGTGCGTCCCCACGGCGATGAGCGGCGCTCCACTCGCCAGGCGCTCCGCCGCCTCCCGCCGCTCGCGCGCGCCCATGCTGCCGGTCAGCAGCACCGGGCGCATCTCGAGCGGCGCCAGCAGACGCTCGAAGGTGCGCGCGTGCTGCTCCGCGAGCAGCTCGGTGGGCGCCATGATCGCGGCCTGGAAGCCGTTCTCCACCGCGAGCAGCGCGGCGAACAGCGCCACGATCGTCTTCCCGCTCCCCACGTCGCCCTGCAGGAGCCGGTGCATGCGACGGTCGGAGCACATGTCCGCCACGATCTCGCGCGTGGCGCGCGTCTGCGCGCCCGTCAGCTCGAACGGGAGCGCGCTCTTGAGCGCGGACGTCAGCTCCCGCCGATTCACGAAGGCGATCCCCTCGCGCCGCTCGCGCGCCAGGTCCTTCGCGCGGCGGTGGAGGATGTGCACGAACAGCAGCTCCTCGAACGCCAGCCGCGCTCTCCCCTGCATCGCCTCGGCGATCGAGGCCGGCCGATGCACCATGCGCAGCGCGTCGCGCAGCGGGGGCACCCCGGCGCGGCGGAGCATCTCGGCCGGGAGATACTCGGTGACCTCCGCGAGGAGCGCGTCGAGGTGCCGCTCGATGAGCGAACGGATCACCTTGAACGACAGCCCCTCCGTGGCCGGGTACACGGCCAGCACGCGCCCCCCCGCGGTCCCCTCCGCATCGGCGCCCAGGTTCACGTACTCGCGCGGCTGGAGCTGGCGCCCGTGGAAGAAGCGCACCGGGCCGCTGAGCAGGAGGACGTCGTCCTTCGCGATGGCGCGGTCGAGATAGGGCTGCCCCGGCCACGACGCCTCGATCATCCCGGACTCGTCGCGCACCACCGCCTGGAAGATGCGGAGCCCCTTCCGGGTGGGGATGATCCCCTTGGAGATGACAGTGCCGATGACCGTGGCGTCCATCCCCGGCTCGAGCGACGCGATCGCGCTCACCGTGCTCGCATCCTCGTAGCGGTGCGGCAGGTGGTAGAGCAGGTCCGCGGACGTGATGATGCCGAGACGCCTGAGCGCCTCGGCGCGGCGGGGGCCTACTCCCTTGAGATAGGTGATATCCATGGGGTGGGGGCTTGGCCGGGGGGAGCGCCTAGGACCTGGTGGCTGGACCACCGAACAACGCGTGTCGAGTGTAGGGAACTGACGGAAAGAGGAGGTAGGTAGAGCGAGAGTAGGGTCGGATGTGGAGAGAGTTCACCTACACACGAACCTACACGCGCCGTACCTCCCTCCTCCTTCCGTCAGTCTCCCACACGCCACACGCGTCCCATGGTGGTCCAGCAACCAGGTCCTATCCACGCCTACTCCTCGAGCAACTCCGCCGCGTATTCCTTCGCGTCGAACGGCGCCAGGTCATCGGCCTTCTCGCCGACCCCGCCGAACTTCACCGGTACGTCGAGCGCCTCGTGCACGGCCACCACGATGCCGCCGCGCGCGGTGCCGTCGAGCTTCGTCACCACCACGCCCGTGAGCGGCACCGCTTCGGCGAACGACTTCGCCTGGGCCACCGCGTTCTGCCCGATCGTGCCGTCGAGTACGAGCAGCGTCTCGTGCGGCGCGCCGGGGAGGCGCTTGCCGATCACGCGTCCCACCTTCTGGAGCTCGGACATCAGGTCGTTCTGCGTGTGCAGCCGTCCGGCGGTGTCCACGATCACCACGTCCACGCCGCGCGCGGCGGCGCTCTCGATGGCGTTGTAGGCGATCGCCGCTGGATCACTTCCCGGCGCGCTCCCCACGAACTGCGCCCCCGTGCGATCGGCCCACACGCGCAACTGGTCGATCGCGCCGGCGCGGTACGTGTCGCCGGCGGCGACCACCACCGACTTCCCCTCCCGCCGGAGGCGCGCGGCGAGCTTGCCGATGAACGTCGTCTTCCCCGCGCCGTTCACTCCCACCACGAGGATCACCGACGGCTTGTCATCCGAGAGGTGCAGCGCCGGGTCGCTGTTCCCGGTGGTGAGCGCCTGCTCCACACCGTCGCGCAGCGCGCCGAGGAACTCGTCCTGCGTCTTCACCTTGCCGCGGCTCGCGAGGCTCTCCACCTCGGACACGAGGCGCACGGTCACGGGGACGCCGAAGTCGGACTCGAGCAGGATCTCCTCGAGTCGCTCGATGGAGCCGGGGTTCACGCCGCCGCGGACGATCACCCCCACGTCCATGAGGGCGACGTCCTTGATCCTCTGCCACAGGGACTTGCGCGGCACGTCGTCCGCGCGCCTGAGAATCCGCATCTACTGCCTGTCCGAGTTCAGTGTTCAGGGCGCATGGAGCCTCGGGTGTGTAGGACCTGGTGGCTGGACCACCATGAAACGCGTGTGGCGTGTGGGAGACTGACGGGGAGAGGAGCGAGGTAGAGCGCGTGTAGGCTCGGCGGTAGAGAGAGTCCGCCTACACACGAACCCACTTTCGCTCTACCTCGCCCCTCTCTCCGTCAGTTCCCCACACGCGACACGCGTTTCACGGTGGTCCAGCGACCAGTCCCTACCCTCTACCGGAGTCCAGATCTCCTTCGCAGCAGCCACTCCCCGCACAGCGCCGCGAGCAGCAGCACGTACGCCCAGCCGAGATCGCGCAGGCGCGGCTGCTCGCCGTAGGCCACCGCGCCGCCCACCGCGCCGGCACGCACGCTCGGCGCGCGCGGCAGGAGCTCGCGCGAGGCGTTCACCGCCAGCACCGCCGCCCCTCCGGGCACGCGCACGTCGTACACGCCCGCCGGGAGCGGATCGCTCTCCGCCACCGTGCCGCCGCGACCGAAGCGGAGTGGTACCGTGTCATCGCGGGTAGTCCCCCGCCGCCGCAGCACGGCGAGCACCACCGAGTCGGTGCCGCTGCCGCGTCGCCAGCGGATCGGGTCTCCGGCTCGGAGCACCCCCTCCGCAGGGATCGCGCCGCGCGGGTCGGGGCGCTCCGCGGAGAGCCAGTCGAATATACTACCCCACAGCGCGGCGAACGCATCGGCGCTCGCGCCGCCGCGGAACTGCCATCGCCAGAGGCCGGCCGCGCCCACCACCACCACTCGCCGCCCCGTGCCCGTGCCCACGATCGCCGGGCGCCGGTCGAACTGGCGGACGCGCGCGACGGTGATCCCCTCCCAGTCGCCGCTCAGCGCGCGCGCGGAGATGGTGACCGGCGGAAGGCTGTCCCACCGGATCCCCGACAGCGCCGCGGCGATCGGCGACGGTGGCGCGGCCACCGCGTACCACTCGCCCGTGGAGTCCGACGGGGGCGCCACGAGCGCGAGCGAGCCGGTGGTCGCCGAGCGCGGCGCGCCGAAGTACGTGGTGTCGCCGTGGATGATCGCCAGCGGCGCGTCGTGCAGCGCGGCGCGCACCGCGCTCTCGGCCACCGGCGCGAGCGAGCCATCCTGCCGCCACTGCCCCGGCGCCACGCGGTAGTACGCGCGCGTGGGGAGCGCCACCGCGCCGCGCAGCACGGGGACGAGGAAGCGCGCGTCGAAGTCCGGGGAGGTGGACGCGAGCACGGCGCCGGCGGCGCGCGCCACGTCGAGCGGCACGGACACGGTGTCGTTGCGGGGCTCGGCGTCCCCCGTCGCGCGCACGATGGCGGAGAGCACCGTGGCCCCCGGCGCGCCGGCGAAGGGGACGCGCACGGTCTCCGTGCGCTCCGCGCGAGCCGGGAGCGGGCTCACGGGGCGCGTGATGAGCGTGCGTCCGCCGGCGGCGACGGCGAGCGTCCCCGCCGGGACCGGGAGCGCGCCCGCGCGCAATCCCACACGCACCTCGAGCGTGTCGCCGCTCACCACCGCGCGCGGCGCATCGAGCGTGGCCACCGCCACGTCGCGCACGGGCGGACGCTGGAGCACCTCGATGCGCGACCCCGCGGGGAAGGTCGGGAGCGCCGACGGGTCGTCGAGCTCACCATCGGTGATGAGCACGAGCGGCCGCCCTGCGCCGAGCGCGCGCTCGGCGAGCGGGCGCGCGCGCGAGGCGGCATCGCCCGGGAGGCGCGGCGGCGCGGCGGCGCGCACGGAGTCGCCGAACAGGAACACCGAATCGCGGAAGGAGCGCGCGCGGTCGCGCGCCCGGCGCCAGAGCGCGGTGTCGCCGTCGCGCAGCCAGCTCGTGGACGCGTCGAGCGCGACGAGCGGAGGGAGCGGGTGTCGCGCCCCCGACGGCGCATCGAGCGCGAGCGCGATGAGGAGCATGACGGCGATCGCGCGCAACGCCACGAGCGGCGCGCGGCGCGCGAGCATCCGCGGCTCGCGCCAGCCGTACATCCCCACCGCGATCACGACACCACCGACCACGGCCACGAGCCACGAAAGCATGCTCTAACGTACCACCATGCCACGCGATTGCGAAGCGCGGTGCCTCACCGCCGGAAACGGCGATCGGCCACCGGCTCTCGGCGGTGCGCCGGAGCCGGTGGCCGATCGCGGACCGCCAATGGCGGAACGTCAGCGCATCGCGAACTGGCCCGTGTGCCGCGTGGAGTCGAGCGCGGCGAGCAGCGTGCCGCGCACCGTGTCGAAGCGCGAGCGCTCCCCGGCGGGGAGCGGCTCGCCTCCCTGCCGTGCGAGCGCCACGCTCGGATCGCGCTGCACGCCGTGCACCAGGATCTCGAAGTGCAGGTGCGGTCCGGTGGCGAGCCCGGTCATCCCCACGTACGCGATCGTCTGCCCGATGCTCACCGCGCGACCGGGACGGATCCCCGAGGCGAAGCCGCGCAGGTGCCCGTAGCGGCTCACGAAGCCGTTCCGGTGGCGGATCTCCACCATGTTCCCGTAGCCGCCCCGGCGACCGGCGAAGATCACCGTGCCGTCGCCGATCGCGCGCACTGGCGTGCCGGAGGCCGCCGCGTAATCGGTGCCCTTGTGCGCGCGCCAGGTGCCGAGGATCGGGTGCTTGCGCAGGCCGAAGGTGCTCGAGATGCGGCGGAACGCGAGCGGAGCGCGCAGGAACGCCGCGCGCATGGAGCGTCCGGTCTGATCGTAGTACAGCGCCCGCCCCTCACGATTGGCGTAGCGCACCGCGTCCACCTCGGCGCCGGAGAGGAAGAAGCGCACGGCGAGGATGTCGCCGATCCGCACCATCCCGCCGGGACCGACGGAGCGCTCGAACAGGACGCTGAACCGGTCGCCGGGCTGGAGCTCGCGGCTCATGTCCACGCGGTACTCGTAGATGTCCGCGATCGACCACGCCAGCTCCGCGCGCGCGCCGGTGGGCAGCAGCTTCGACGCCGAGTCGTCGAGCGCCTGGTACAGGTTCTCGTCGATCGTGCCGCTCACCGCCACCGTGTCCGTCTTCCACGGGAGGCGCTCCTCGCGGCTCGTCCACGTGGAGTCGCCGGTGCGCGTCACGTGCAGCAGGCGGTCCACCGCGAGCTGGAAGACGATCTCGGATGGAGTGGAGTCGGCGCCGCGCGAGCGCACGAAGACGGGCATCCCCGCGCGGACACGGCGCTCGTCGATGGCATCCGCCGCGTCGAGGATGCGCGCCATCGCACCGGAGGACACGCCGCCGCGGGCGAGCAGTCCGGAGAGCGTCTCACCGGAGTGGAGCGTGTCGGCGTGCTCGTGCCACGCGGGCGCCGCCGGCGCCTTGGGGGCGCTGTCGGCGGCGAGGGTGGCGAAGGGAGCGGCGGTGCGGGGGTGCGGCAGGTCGATCGAGAGGGCGAAGACGGCGAGGGCGCCGATCGCCAGGGAGGTCAGGAGGCGGGGGGACGGTCGTTTCAATCCATCTGCCTCCTGATGAACGTCGGGATCTCCATGTCGTTGAGATCCTGCGCGGGCTTCTCCTGCCCGTTGTTGGGCGCCGTGCCGCCGGGGCGGCGCGGCAGGTCCATCGCCGGGTTGGCGCGCGGCGTCGGCATGCTGGTGCGCGGCGGCCGCTGCGCCGGGAATGGGATCACGGGAGTGGCCATCGTCCCTTTCGGCGGGGCCGGCGGCTCCGCCGGCACGGCACCGATCCCCGCCTGCACGGCGCGGTCGAAGCCCGTGGCGATCACCGTGACCCGGATCTCCCCCTGCATCGCCGGCTCGTTCACGGCGCCGAAGATGATCTCCGCGTCATCGCCCACCGCGTCGTGCACGATCTCGTTGATCTGGTGCACCTCGCCGAGCGTCAGGTCGCTGCCGCCGGTGATGTTCACCAGCACGCCGGTGGCGCCGCTGATGGACACGTTGTCGAGCAGCGGCGAGGAGATCGCCTGCTGCGCCGCCTCCATCGCGCGGTTCTCGCCGCGCCCGATCCCCGTGCCCATGAGCGCCGAGCCGCCGCTCTGCATGACGGTGCGCACGTCGGCGAAGTCGACGTTCACGAGCCCCGTCACGCTGATCAGGTTCGAGATCCCCTGCGTGGCGTGGAGCAGCACCTCGTCCGCCTTCTTGAGCGCATCCCCGAAGGGGATCCCCTTCCCCACCACGGCGAGCAGCCGCTCGTTCGGCACGACGATCATCGTGTCCACGTGCTTGCGCATCTCGGCGATCCCCATCTCCGCCTGACGCATCCGCTTCCGTCCCTCGAAGAGGAACGGCTTGGTGACGATGCCCACCGTGAGCGCGCCGGCCTCGCGCGCCATCTCGCACACGATCGGCGCCGCGCCGGTGCCCGTGCCGCCGCCCATGCCGCACGTCACGAACACGAGGTCCGCGTTCGTGAGCACGCGTCCCACCTCCTCCCGGTTCTCCTCGATCGCCTGACGACCGATCTCCGGCCGCGCGCCGGCGCCGAGGCCGCGCGTGAGCTTCTTCCCGATCTGGATCTTGACGTCGGACTTCGAGTTCAGGAGCGCCTGCGCGTCGGTGTTGACCGAGATGAACTCCACCCCTTCCAGGTGGTCCTCGATCATCCGATTGACCGCATTGCCGCCACCGCCGCCAACGCCGACGACCTTCATGCGGGCGTTCTGCGATGTGGCTTCTTCGAACTCGAAGATCATTGCGGGGAGAACTCCGGCTGGCTGGTGGGATGCTGATGAGGACCGACGCGGGCGGGTTCGCCATCACCTGGCGCCGACGCTGATGGCCGGGCCGAAGGCTCGCGCAATATAATGCCTTCGACCGCGGAACACACTAACCCATAACCGGCAATGCCGCTTGTGGAAAACTCGGTCAGAAGAAATCCTGCAGCCACGTCTTGACACGCTGCGCCAGGCGGTCCATCCCCGGCGCCGACACGCCGCGCCGCCGCCCGCCCGCCGATCCGGCGGCGCCGAGCGCCACCCGGTGCGCGCCGTAGAGCGCGAGCCCCACCACCGTGGAGAATCGGGAGGCCTCCACCGAATCGCTCAGCCCTCCCACGCTCTCCGCCGGCGTTCCCACGCGCACGCCGGTGCCGAACACGTCGCTCGCCAGCTCCGTGGCCCCCTGGATCGCCGCCGCGCCGCCGGTGAGCACCACCCCCGCGCTCAGCCGCCCGGTGAATCCCGCGCCACCGATCTCCCGGTTCACGAGCTCGAAGATCTCGTCCATCCGCTGATGGATGATGTGCGCGAGCAGCTCGCGCGGAATCTGCCGCTCCCCCTGCGCCACGGTGCTCGGAAGCTGGATGACCTCGTTCGAGTCGGCGAGGAGTGGCTCGTACGCGCACCCGTAGCGCTCCTTCAGCCGCTCCGCGTCCGCCTGCGTGACGCCCAGCCCGTGCACGATGTCACTGGTCACGCTGTTCCCGCCGAAGCTCACCGTGCCGAGGAAGCGGATCTTCCCTTCGTGGAAGACCGCGAGGTCGGTGGTGCCCGCGCCCATCTCCACGAGCGCGACGCCGAGCTCCTTCTCGTCCTCCGTGAGCACGCTGAGCGCGCTCGCGAGCGGCTCGAGCACGAGCTCCCGCACCTTGTACCCCGCGCGCTCCACCGACTTCCGGAGGTTCATCGCCGGCGAGGCGCCGATGGTCACGAGGTACATCTCGGTCTCCAGGCGCATCCCGATCATCCCCACCGGATCGCGGATCCCCTCGTTCCGGTCCACGCGGTACTCCTGCGGGATCGCGTGCAGCAGCTCGCGATCGGCCGGGATCGCCTGCGTCCGCGCCACCTCGTTCGCGCGCTCCACGTCGGCACGCGTGACCTCGTCGCCGTTCACCGCCACCACGCCCGAGCTGGTCATCGCCTCGACGTGCTCCCCCGCGATGCCGGCGTACACGAACTCGACCTGCACCCCCGCCATCCGTTCGGCGTCCTGCATCGCCTTCTGGATCGAGCGGGTCGTCTCCTCGATGTCCGACACCACCCCGCGCCGCAGCCCCGCGGTGCGCGACTGCCCCACCCCGAGGATCTTGATGCCGGGATGCTTGGGGAGATCCCCCACCACCTCGGCGATGACCGCCGTGGTGCGCGATGAGCCGATGTCGAGGCCCGCGACTAAGCGTTCGGGATTCATTGCAGCCTGGCGATGACCTGATCTCTGAAACGGAGGTCGAGCTCGGCCACGCGCGCGTGCCGGCGCGCGAGGTCGTGCTCGACGGGAATGATGTCGGCCAGTCTCCGCGCGGAGACGTCGGCCATGGCGCGAACGGTCACGTCGGGGAGCGCGAGCGCGAGCTCGTCCTTCCCCGCGCGGCGCACGGTGCTGATGCGGTCGTACAGCTCCGGGGTGCGCGCGTGCACATCCGCGAGCAGCCGGAGCACGGCGGTGTCGGCGCGCGGCACCACCGGTAGGTCCACGCTCGTGCGACTGGGATCGATCGGCAGCGCGCGCCCGGCGGCGTCGACCACGCGCAGGCCGCGCGCGTCGGGGACGAAGGCCACGGGCGCGTTCTCCACCAGCCGCACCACCAGCGTGCCGGGAAGCTTCCGCTCGATCTCGACCGAGCGCACCTGCGGGTGCGAGGCCACGCGCCGCTCCAGGACTCCCAGATCCGTCCAGATCGAAGTGTTGGTGTCCACGCGAAGGCGCGCGAGCACGTCCGCGGGTTGGATGTAGTGCCGCCCGTAGATCTCGATGCGGTGCAACTGGAAGTACGACAGGTGCGACAGGAGCCGCGTGCCCCACCACGGCGCGCTCGCCACGAGCGCCGCCACGGCGACGATCGCGGGAGCCCTCCACCCGATCCGCCTCGCCCATTCCAGGACGCGCGTCATGCCGCCGCCGTCAAATGGGCGAGCAGCTCCGGTCCCGTGCGCGTGATGTCCCCCGCCCCGATGGTGAGCACCACGTCGCCGGCACGCACCGCGCCGGCGAGCGCCGCCGCCAGCGCGCTCCGCTCGCCGCGCCAGACGAGCGCGCCGCCGGCGTCCCGCGCCGCCCTGGCGATCAGCTCCGCGCTCACGCCCTCGATGGGCCGCTCGCGGGCGGGATAGATCTCGGTGAGAAAGATGGCGTCCGCGGCCGCCAGCGCGAGTCCGAACTCGGCCGCGAAGTCGCGCGTGCGCGTGAAGAGGTGCGGCTGGAACGCGGCCACGATCCGCCGCCCCGGGAACGCCGCGCGCGCCGCGTCGAGCGTGGCGCGGATCTCCGTGGGGTGGTGGGCGTAGTCGTCCACGATGGTGATCCCGCGCGCCTCCCCCACCCGCTGGAAGCGCCGCTCCACGCCGCCGAAGCGCGCGAGCCCCGCCGTCATGCGCTCCACGCTCACGCCGAGGGCGAGCCCCCCCGCGAGTGCGGCCAGCGCGTTGAGCACGTTGTGCCGTCCCGGCACGCGCAGCGACGCCTCCCCCACCACCTCGCCGTCGTACTCGACGAGGAAGCGCGAGGTGCCGTCCTCCCGGCGCACGTCGCGCGCGAGCAACCGCGCGTCCCTCGACTCCACGCCGTACCGGATGATCTCGGCGGTGGACGGCATGGGCAGCGTGTTCGCGCCCGGATCATCGGCGCAGAGCACGATCGCGCGCGCCCCGCGCGCGAAGCGCGTGAACGCGTCGCGGATGTCGGCGAGGTCGGCGTAGATGTCGAGGTGGTCGGCCTCCACGTTCGTCACCACCGCGACGGTGGGCGCGAGCGCGAGGAACGAGCGATCGTACTCGTCCGCCTCCACCACGAACAGGCGATCCCCGCCGGTGCTCAGGTTCCCCTCCCACGCGCCCACCCTCCCCCCGGCCACGCCGGTGGGCTCCAGCCCCGCGGCGGCGAGCGCCTCGGTGGTCATCACGGTGGTGGTGGTCTTGCCGTGCGTGCCGGCGATCGCGACCACATCCCCCACCGACACCGCCTCCGCCAGCGCCTCGGCCCGCCGGATCACCGGCACACCGAGCGCGCGCGCCCGCTCGAGCTCGGGGTGGTTCTTCGGCACCGCCGAGGTCACCACGAGCGCCCGGGCTCCCTCCACGTGCGAGGGATCGTGCCCGCGCTCCACGTGGATGCCGAGACGCTCGAGGTCGCCGGTCGCACCGGGCGTCGCGTCGCACCCGGTGACGCGCACGCCACGGCGCACGAGCAGCTCCGCCAGCGCGCTCATGCCGGCGCCGGCGACACCCATGAAGTGGACGGGGCGGGGATCGGACGGGGAGAAGAGAGACATGAAGGGTGCGGCCAATCTACTGCTGGCGCGCCGCTCCCCTCAAGTCTCGAAGCTGCTCGACGTGGGCGAGGTTAAGTAGCCGTTCGGCAATATCCTCGGCGGCGCGCGGGCGCCCCCGGGCCGCGGCGCGCCCCGCCAGCACGGCCAGCCGCCCGGGGTCTCCGGTCAGCGCGCCGATCTCGCGCTCCAGCCGCTCCACGGTGAGCTCCGCCTGCGGCACCATCACCGCCGCATCCGCCCCCGCGAGCGCCCGCGCGTTGGCCGTCTGGTGATCGGCCGCGGCCGTCGGGAGCGGGACGAGGATCGCCGGGATCCCCCACGCGCACAGCTCGGCGAGCGTGAGCGCGCCGGCCCGGGCCACCGCCAGGTCGGAGGCGGCGTACGCCTCCTCGATCGGGGAGAGATAGGGAACCACCCGCACGCGCTCGCTCTCGCGCCCGGCGAAGCGGGCATGGCTCCCCCGCCCCGTCCCCCAGATCACGAACACCCCGTCCGGCACCCCGCGCGCGATCCACGCGTCCACCACCTCGTTCACCGCCCGCGCCCCCTGGCTCCCGCCGAAGATGAGGAGCACCGTCCCGCCGTGCTCGGGGAATCCCCACCGGTGCCTGGCGGCGGCGCGGTCGGGACGCGGCTCCGGCGGCGGGGCCACCGGATTCCCCGTCTCCCCCATCCACGCGCCGCGCGGCGGGTGAAGCAGCCGCGCCGCCTCACCGTAGCCGAGGTAGAGCTCGCGCGCCCACCGGCTGAAGATCCGCGTGGTGATGCCGGGGTGGGAGTTCTGCTCCTGGAGCGCGATCGGCACGCCGTGCGCCACCCCCCAGGCCAGCGTCGCCCCGGAGGCGTACCCCCCCGTGCCCACCACCACGCGCGGGGACTCCGTGCCGAGCGCGCGAGACAGCGCCCGCCACGCCCCCGCGAGCCCCGCGGCGGTGCGCCAGTTCTCCCACGGGCGAGACCGGTAGAGCGGGTGCAGGTCGAGCAGCAGGTGCTCGAATTCCGTCTTGGGCAGCACCTCGCGCTCGATCCCGCGGCGTGCCCCCACGAAGAAGGGGCGCACCGCCGGCTCGAGCCGCACGAGGGCACGGGCGATGGCGAGCCCGGGGTACAGGTGCCCCCCGGTTCCCCCGCCGGCGAACACGATCCTCACTGGTCGGTCACCGACACCGGGTCGGTGGCGTGCGCGCCGACCACTCGCTCGCGCACGCTGCCGATGTTCACGAGGATCCCCGTCATGAGGATCGACATCACCAGGTTCGTGCGCCCGTACGAGATGAACGGGAGCGTGAGCCCCGTGGTGGGCAGGAGCCCGATCACCACGCCGATGTGCAGGAACGCCGTGCTCACCATGGTGAAGGTGATCCCCAGCGCCATGAGCTGCTGGAAGGGAGTGCGCGCCCGGCGCGCGATGCGGAAGCCGAGCCAGCCGTAGAGCGCGAACGCGAGCGTCACCGCCACGAGCCCCACGAACCCCCACTCCTCCCCGATGTTGCTCCCGATGAAGTCGTTGTACGGAAAGGGGACGAACCCCATCTGCTGTCGCCCCTGGCCGAAGCCCACCCCGAACGCGCCCCCCGACCCGACGGCGATGAGCGACTGCTTGAGCTGGTAGCTCGCCTCGGTGGGCGCCTTCCCCGGGTCGAGGAAGGACGTCATGCGCAGGAGCGCGTACTGCACCTTCTCGACCTCGTGCCAGAGGAGCGGGATCGAGAGCACGCCGAGCACCACCACGTGCCCGATGCGCACGCCGCCCGCGAAGAGGATCACGCCCATGATGAGCGTGAAGGTCATCGCCATCGACAGGTCCGGCTCCATGATGACGAGGACGTTCAGCACCGCCAGCACGACCAGGAACGGGAGGAGCCCCTTCGTCAGGCGGCGCATGAGGTCCCCCTTCTTCACGATCAGCATGGAGGTCCACGCCACCACGGCGAGCTTGCCGAGCTCCGACGACTGGAAGGCGAAGCCCAGGTACACCCAGCGGCGCGAGCCGTTGATGCGCGGCGCGATCGCGCCGGTGAACGGGAGCACGGGGATGAGCAGCAGCAGGATGCTGACGCCGAGGAGCGGCCACGCCCACCGGCGCCACTTCTCGGCGTCCGTCTTGGCGAAGATCGCGAACGGCACGATGCCCATCCCCACGCCGCCGACCTGCCGCATGAGGTAGTACGCGCTGGAGTGCCCCTCGCGCAGGGCGAGGAGCGCGCTGGCGCTGTAGAGCACCACGAGGCCGAAGGCGAGGAGCGCGGCGGTGATGATCACCAGCGCGCGCGCCTCGGTGCCCATGCGCCAGCGCTCGCGGACGGCGGCGACCGCGCTCACGCCGCGCCGCCGGCGAGGCGCTTGAACGTGTCCCCTCGCTCCACGTAGTTCCGGAACATGTCGTAGCTCGAGCAGGCGGGAGAGAGCAGCACCACGTCCCCCGGCGCGGCGAGCGCGCGAGCGCGCGCCACCACCTCGCCGAAGTCGAAGCCCAACCGGTGAACGGGGAGCACGCCGGCGAGGTCGCGCTCCACGAGCGCCCCCGCCTCGCCGTACGCGATCACCGCCTTCCCCACGCGGCGCAGCGGCTCGGCGAGCGCGGTGTACGGCTCTCCCTTGTGGCGGCCGCCGAGGAGCACGATGGTCGGACGCGTCATTCCCTGGAGCGCGACGAGCGTGGAGCTGACGTTCGTCGCCTTGGAGTCGTCGATCCACAGCACGCCGCCGTACTCGCCGGCGCTCTCGAGGCGGTGCGCCAGCGCGCGGAACGCGGCGAGCCCCGACGCGATGCGCGCGCGCGCGGACGCGGTGGCGTGAGCCGGATCGGCGACCATCACGGCGAGCGACGCGGCCAGGGCGTTCGCCACGTTGTGGTCGCCGAAGAGACGCAGCGACGCGCGCGGCATCAGCGGCTCGCCGAGCACGACGAGCGCCTCGCGCGCGCGGTCGTACCACGCGTCCGACTCGCGCGAGACGGAGAAGCCGTAGCCCGTCCCCGCCACGGGCGCGAACCCCTTCGGGATTCCATCCATCCGCGCGAGCCGCGAGGGGAGCTCCAGCACCTCGCGCTCGTCGGCGTTGAGCACCCACCGGGATGACGCGCTCGCGTTGCGGAAGAGCAGCGCCTTGTCCGCGTAGTAGTCGTCCACCGACGCGTAGCGGTCGAGGTGGTCGGGGCTGAGGTTCGTGACCACCCCCACCACCGGCGCGAGCCCCGGCGTGTCGTGGAGCTGGAAGGAGGACATCTCGAGCGCCACCCACGCCGGCGGGCGCTCGGCGAGCGCCACCTCGGTGAGCGGCGTGCCGATGTTCCCCGCATCCACCGCGTCGGCGCCCAGGGCGCGCAGGAGATGGCCGATCATGGCGGTGGTGGTCGTCTTCCCGTTGGTCCCGGTGACGGCGATGCACCGCGTCCGCGCCGGGAGAGCGCGCAGGCCGATCTCGATCTCGCTGACGATGGGAACGCCGTGCTCCCGCGCGCGCGCGAGTGGGGGGGCGTCGGGGGGGACGCCGGGGCTCGCGACCACCAGCGTCGCGCGCGCGATGCGGTCGAGATCGTGCCGGCCGCACTCCGCGGCGATCCCCTCGGCGCGCAGCGCCGCCGCCCCCGTCTCCACCGCCTCGGAGGTGCCGGCGTCCGACGCGTACACGCGCGCGCCGGCACGGGCGAGCAGCAGCGACGCGCCCTGACCGCTCTTCCCGAGCCCCACCACGGCGATCTCGCCGCGCAGCCACTCCGCGGGGATCATCGCAGCTTGAGCGTGGTGAGGGCCACGAACGCGCACACGATCCCGATGATCCAGAAGCGGATCACCACCTGGGTCTCCGGCCACCCCTTCAGCTCGAAGTGGTGGTGCAGCGGCGCGCGCTTGAACACGCGGTGTGCCTTGGCGTACTCCAGCCCGTGGCGGCGCCGCCGGACCTTGAACACCGTGCGCTGGATGATCACCGAGCCGGTCTCCGCCACGAACACGCCGCCGATGAGCAGGAGCAGGAACTCGCTCTTGAGCAGGATGGCGATGGCGCCGAGCGCCCCGCCGAGGGCGAGCGAGCCGGTGTCCCCCATGAACACGCGCGCCGGGTACGTGTTGTACCAGAGAAAGCCGATGAGCGCGCCGAGGAGGGCCGAGCAGAACACCGCCAGCTCCCCCGCCCCGCGCAGGTAGTAGATGCCGAGATACTGGCTGGTGTCGATGCGGCCGATCACGTAGGCGAAGATCGCGAACGTGCCCACGGCGATCGCGGTGAGCCCCGCCGCGAGTCCATCCAGGCCGTCGGTGAGGTTCACCGCGTTGCTCGTGCCGGTGAGGATGAACGCCACCCACGGCACGTAGAGCCACGCGAAGATCGGCACCACGAGCACGTACTTGTAGAACGGGAGCGTGGTCGACGCGCCGGGCAACGTGGAGAGGGGGTCGAGCCAGAGATAGACGCCGAGCGCCACCCCCAGCGTCATCTGGCCGATGAGCTTGTAGCGCTCCACCAGCCCCACGTTCTCCCGCCCCTCGCGCTTCTGCTTGAGCTTGAGGTAGTCGTCGAGGAATCCGATCGCGCCCATCCACGCGGTGGCGATGACCGCGATCCACACGTAGCGGTTGGTGAGGCGCGCCCAGAGCAGCGTGGGGACGAGCCCGGCGATGAGGATGATGATGCCGCCCATGGTGGGCGTCTGCGACTTGCCGGCGTGCGTGTCGGGGGTGCCCTCGCGCACCACCTGGCGCACCTTCATCGCGCGCAGCCGCACGATGATCGGCGGGCCGAGCATGATCGCGAGCACGAACCCCGTCACCGCCGCCCCGGCGGAGCGGAAGGTGATGTAGTTGAACAGATTGAACGCGCCGCAGAACCGGCAGGCGTCGGTCAAGCGGACGAACAGATGATAGAGCACTAGCGAGCCGCCCAGTCGGTGAGGAGAGGCACGAGACGCTCGAGGCGAACGCCCCGCGACGCCTTGAGCAGGATGATGCCGTCGTCGGCGAGTCGTGGCCGCAGGAGCGGCCACAACTCGTCGATGTCCGGCGCGACGAGCACGCGGGGATCGCCGGCGCCGGCGCCGCGCAGGGCATCGCCCATCTCGCCCACGGCGGCGATGACGTCCACCGGCGCGGCGAGCACGTGGCGCGCCAGCTCGTCGTGCAGCCGGGCCGCGTGCGCGCCCAGCTCGCGCATGGTGCCGAGCACCGCCACGCGCTGCCGGCCGCGATCCATCCCGGCGAGGAGGTCGATCGCGGCGCGCATGGAGGCCGGGCTCGCGTTGTAGGCGTCGTTGATGAGCGTGGCGGCGCCGAGCGATCCCCAGGCGAGACGCATGGACGGAAGCGTCATCGCCGCGATCCCGCGCGCCGCATCGGCATCCGCCACGCCGCATTCGCGCGCCACGGCGATCGCGAGCATCGCGTTCCGCAGGTTGTGCGCGCCGCGCACCGGCGGGCGCACGGTGACGCCGTCGAGCTCGATCCGCCCGAGCCCATCGGCCGCCAGCTCCCATCGCGTGGCGCGGACCTCTCCGTCGTCGAGCCCGGCGCGCACCACGCGGCGGGCGCGCCCCGTCGCGGCGGCCGCCACCTCCGGCTGCCCCGCCGGCGTCACCGCCACCGACGCACCGTCGAAGATGAGCGACTCCTCGCGCATCACCCCTTCCAGGCTCCCCAGCCCCTCGAGGTGCTCCTCGGCGATGCACGTCACCACCGCGACGTCCGGCTCCGCGATCGCGCGCAGCCGCGCCATCTCCCCCGGCACGTTCACGCCCATCTCCACCACCGCCACCTCCGCCTCGTCGGGGAGCGCGAGCAGCGTGAGCGGCACCCCCACCAGGTTGTTCAGGTTCCCCGTGGTGGCGTGCACCTCGAGCACCGACGCGAGCGCTCCGCGCACGAGCTCCTTGGTGGTGGTCTTCCCGTTGGAGCCGCCGATCCCGATCACCGGCTTCCCCCACGCGCGGCGGCGATGGCGCGCGAGCGCGCCGAGCGCGGCGAGCGTGTCGTCCACGCCGTACACCGGCACCCCCAGCCCCGCCCCGCGCTCGGGGCGCGACAGCACGAGCGCCGCGGCGCCCTTCGCCACCGCGTCGGGGAGAAAGTCGTGCGCGTCGAAGCGCTCGCCGGCCAGGGCAACGAAGCAGTCGCCGGCGGCGATCGCCCGCGTGTCGGTGGAGATGCCGGCGAGGGGCGCGGTCCCGCGCGGAAGCGAGCCCCGCGCGTGCTCCTGCAGCGCATCGGCCACCCGGTCGAGCGTCCAGAACGGCGCCACCGTCACCTCGCTCCGCCCGTGAGCTGCGCCACGATCTCCTTCTCGTCGAAGGGGAGCTTGGTGGTGCCGCGGATCTGGTAGGTCTCGTGCCCCTTCCCGGCGAGCAGCACCACGTCGGACTGCGGGTCGGCCATCGTGAGCGCCTGCAGGATGGCCAGCTCGCGCTCCTCGATGCGCTCGTGGTTCGTCTTGCGCATGCCGCGCTCGATGTCGTCGAGGATCTCTTCCGGATCCTCGGTGCGCGGGTTGTCGCTGGTGAGGATCACCCAGTCCGCGCCGCGCTCGGCGATGTTCCCCATCTGCGGGCGCTTGCCGCGGTCGCGGTCGCCGCCGCAGCCGAACACCACGATGAGGCGGCGGCGCGTGAACGGACGCACCGCGGCGATCGCGCGCTCGAGCGCGTCCGGCTTGTGCGAGTAGTCGCGGAGCACCGTGGGCCGCTCGTGGATCACCTCCAGCCGTCCGGGGATCTGCGGCAGCGTGCGGAGCCGCGACGCGATGCTCGACCACGAGAGGCCGAGCTCCGCGGCGGCGGCCGCCGCGCCGAGCGCGTTCACCACGTTGAAGTCGCCGATGAGCGGCAGGTGCACCTGGTGGCGCTGCCCGCTCGCCACCAGCCGGAACTCGCTGCCGCGCGGCTCGAAGTGCACGGCGTCGGCCTGCACATCGGCATCCGGCGAGAGGCCGAAGGTCACGGTACGCGACGCCGGGGGGAGCTGCCGCCAGATCGGGTCATCGGCGCACGCCACCGCCATCCCGTCCGCGCGCAGGTGGCTCACGAGCTTCGCTTTCGCGGCGAAGTACGCGTCCATGGTGCCGTGATAGTCGAGGTGGTCGCGCGAGAGATTCGTGAACACCGCGACGTCGAACACCAGGCCGTCCACGCGGTGTTGATCGAGGCTGTGCGACGACACCTCCATCGCCACGGTGCGCACCCCGCGATCGGCGAGCGCGCGCAGCACGCGCTGGAGCTCCACCGGGCCCGGCGTGGTGAGCCCCGCCCCGCCGTCCACCTCCTCCCCCGCGCTCCCCACCAGCACGCCGAGCGTCCCGATGGATGCGCTCTGTCCGTCGTGCCCATCGAGCAGGTGGCGCAGCATCCCGACCACGGTGGTCTTGCCGCTGGTGCCGGTGACGGCGATGAGCCGGAGCGATCGCGCGGGCTCGTCGAACGCCGCGGCCGCGGCCACCGCCGCCGCGCGGCGCCCGTCGCGCACGACGAGCGAGGGGAGCGCCGTGCGCCCGGTCTCCTCGACGATCGCCGCCGTGGCGCCGCGCTCCGCCGCCTGCGGGAGGAAGTCGTGGCCGTCGTGCGCGGAGCCGCGCACGGCGATGAAGAGCGTTCCCTGGCCGACGGCGCGGCTGTCGTCGGCAATGCCAGAGGCGTGCGCCGGCAGCGTTCCCTCGGTGCCCACGAGCAGCCCCGCGTCGCGCACTGCGGCGACGATCCGGTCGAGCGAGATCTCCGTCATGGGGCCACCACCCGCACCAGGGTCCCCGGACGCGCCATCACGCCCGCCGCGGGCGCGGGGCCGCTCGGCGCCCCGACCCCGGTGAGCTGCACGCGGACGCCGGCGTGGTGCAGCGCGCGCACCGCCTCGCGGAGCGCGAGGCCCTGCACCGCGGGGATCTCGCGCGGCGCCGTTGGTGGAGCATCGCTCGCGGCGCGCCGCGGCAGCACGAGCACC
>DASTSH010000046.1:0-22378 GCA_035760785.1 Gemmatimonadaceae bacterium
TTAGTCGCTGGACCACCGAACACCGCGTGTGGCGTGTGGGGAACTGACGGGATGAGGAGCTAGGTAGAGCGCGAGTAGGTTCGTGTGTAGGTGAACTCTCTCTACATCCCGCCCTATACGCGCTCTCCCTACCTCCTCATCCCGTCAGTTCCCCACACGCCACACGCGTTGTTCGGTGGTCCAGCGACTAAGTCCTAACCCCTCATTCCGCACGCTTCCCGACGCTCCGCTCCACCGCCTCCTGCAGTTGGGTATACGCCGGGGCCGCGAGCTCCCTGAACGGCATCGCGCGGTAGGTCACCTTCCCGTCAGGGCCGATCACGAACAGCACGCGCGAGTCGAGGCCGATCTTGGGGTTGAACACCCCGTACCGCTTGCCGATGGCGCCGCCGGAGTCGCTGGCGAAGAGCACGGGAAAGCTCTCGTCGCGTGCCCACGAGGCGAGCGCCGTGTCGGGATCGGCGCTCATCGCGATCACCACCACGTCCTTTCCACCATTGAAGAGCTTGGCGTACTGATCACGGTACGCCTCCATTTGCACCGTTCAGCCCTTCGTCCGCGCCTTGTAGAAGAACGCGAGCACGACGGTCTTGCCGCGGAAGTCGGAGAGCTTCACCGGCTCGCGGAGCAGGCCGTAGCGCGTGGCGCCGGGGGCGGAGAAGACGGGCGCGGTCTGGCCGACGGCCGGGGCCGCCGTGCTGTCCTGCGCCAGCGCCGTCGCCGGCGCCGCGAACAGTAGTGAGCCGACGAGCGCGGCGAGCGGACGCGCCGCGCGCGGGGAGATGAACATGATCGCTCCTGGGTCTCGAGATGATCTGAAGCTACGGCTCGGCGCGCCCGCGTCCAGCGGCGAGGACAGGGAGAGCGCTCCGGAGTGGACGTCCGGACCGCTGGAGCGCGCCCCGAGCGGCACAACCGCTGGCACCTCCTCTGCCTTTACCGTCCAGCCGGGCCCCCGGGCGCGACGCCGCGCCGGCCGGCGAAACTCAAAGGAGGAAGTATGCGTCAGCGTCGTTGGTTCCTCGTGGTTCCCGCAGCCGCGGTCGCGCTCGCGGCGTGCAGCGGGAAGGATCAGCCGAAGGTGGATGACGCGCTGAGCCGTGACCTGTCGCTCGCGGCGACGGCGCAGCCATACCCGCAGCAGCAGGTGGTCTCCCCCGCGGAAATGGGCTACGGCCAGGCGCCGCAGCAGGGATACGCGCCGGGCTACTACCCGCAGCAGGGCTACTACCCGGCGCCACAGCCGGTGCCGGTGGTCTACCGGAACGGGTATCCGGCCCCGGCTCCTGCCCCCGCCCCGCGCCGGACGGTGAGCCGTGCGCCATCGAGTGGGACGGTGTACTCGAGCTCGGCGGGCACGGTCCGCGGCGAGCCGGTGCGCCACACCAAGCGTGACGCACTCATCGGCGTGGCCGCCGGCACCATCGCCGGCGCGGCGATCGGCAAGGACACGAAGGGCGCGCTCATCGGTGCCGCCGCCGGCGGTCTGATCGGCGCGGCGGTGGGACACACCATGGACGTGGAGCATTGAGCCAACGCCGGCGCGGGTGGCATGCCCTCTGCCGCCCATCTCCCTCGTCAGCAACAGGGAGCACGCCGTGGCCAAGCACGAATCCGACAAGAAGAAGGAAGCCGACCAGCAGGAGGAGCTCGATCGCGCGCTCCGCGATCAGAAGCGCGAGGACCTGCTGGGGCAGACGGAGGAGAACCGGAACCTCACCGGCTCCACCACCTGGGAGACGCTCGGCGACGAGTACAACGACGAGAACCAGCAGCACGGGCGCCGCACGCAGGCGGCGAGCCCGCGCGAGGAGCAGAACCCACCGCGCACGACCACCGGCCCGATCACCTCTCCGAAGTTCGGCAGTGCGGGGAGTGGAGGGGCGGAGCTGGAGCCGGGGCCGGAGAAAGACTAGGGGATGGGGAGGTGTGTGGGACCTAGCTGCTAGACCACCATGGAACGCGTGTGGCGTGTGGGGAACTGACGGAGCGAGGAGGGAGGTACGGCGCGTGTAGGCTCGGCTGTAGGCGGACTCTCTCTACATCCTGCTCTACACGCGCTCTACCTCCCTCCTCATCCCGTCAGTCTCCCACACGCCACACGCGTTCCATGGTGGTCTAGCAGCTAGGTCCTAGACCCCCTACCCCCCATCCCCTAGAACACGAACGCCACTTTTACGCTCGCTTCTCCTCGCTTGTCCATCGCCGTCTCCAGCGCGCGCCGATACTCCGCGAGCTGGAACGTGTGCGTGAGCAGCGGCCGGATCGGAGCGCGTCCGTCGGCGATCAGGGAGGCCGCCTCGGCGAACGCGCTCACCGGGGCGCTCCCGTGCGCGTGGTCGCCGTAGCACAGGCTTCCGCGCACGGTCAGCTCCTTCAGCCAGAGCGGCGTCCAATCCAGGCCGTTCATCGTGCTCGAGTTGCCGAGCAGCACGATCGTCCCGCCGGCGTGCGTCACGCGCATCGCGTCGTCCATCCCGCGCGCGCCGCCGATGCACACGAAGGTGCGATCGAAGCCGCCGACCCCCACCGGCTTCCCGATGATCGGCTGGAGCAGTCGCGTCTCCGCCGCTTCGGCGAGCGCTTTCAGGTAGTCGCCGCGCGCCGACACGATGCGATGCGCGCCGAGGCGCTCGGCGTGCTCCGCCTGGAACGCGTGCCTGGCGAGGATGGTGACGCGCGCCTCCGGCGCCAGCGCGCGGAGCGCGGCGAGCGTGAGCAGGCCGATCGAGCCGGCGCCGATCACCAGCACGCGCTCCCCCGCCGCCGGGAGGTTGGCGCGCGCCGCGTGCACCGAGCACGCGAACGGCTCCACGAGCACTCCCTCCTCGTCGCTCATCCCCTCGGGGAGCCGGACGAGCTGCGCCTCGTGCGCCACGAACCGCTCCCCCCAGCTCCCGCCGAGCGCGCGCGTGGTGCCGAGGAGCATCCCCGGCGCGAGCGCGCCGTCGGTGAAGTGGATGCAGCGCGAGTGGTGCCCCGCCGCGCACGCCGCGCACGGCGGCTCGATCCCGCGCGGCTCGCAGCAGAGGAGCGGGTTCGCCGCCACGCGGTCACCCGGGCGCACCGCCGTCACCGCGCTCCCGACCTCGATCACCTCCCCCACGTTCTCATGGCCGAGCACGAACGGGAAGGAGGAGAACGGCGAGGTGGAGGGGCTCGCCTTCAGCGTGATGACGTTCAGGTCGCTCCCGCAGATCCCGCCCATGCGCGTGCGGATGCGCACCCAGCGGTCGCCGGGAAGGGCGGGCTCGTCCACCTCGCCATAGGTGGTGCAGGCGTGGGGCCCGACGTAGAGCGAGTGCGAGAGCTTGCCGGCGGCGAGGGTGGCGAGATACGTCGGGATCGGCGCCGCGAAGCGGATCGCCTTCACGCGGTGGCGGCTCCCGGTGCCGGGGTGATCACGCGCAGCGCGCCGGGGACGCACCGCACCTCGACCGTGGCGGCGGACGCGCGGTTGTACTCGCCGTCCGTCTCGTACGCGGGCGGGGCGGGGAACTGGAGCGCGAACGACGGCGCCTGATGCGTGCACACTTCAGGCAGCGTCACGTGCGTCCCCTTCGACGCCGCACCGAACAGCTTCATTCGCCGGAACGGGGGCGCCACGGCGATGGAGATCGCGTCGAGCATTCCATCGGTGACGCTCGCCTGCGGCGCGATGCGGAAGGTGCCGCCGAAGTTCTTCCCGTTGGCGACGATGAGCATGAGGTGCGCCTTCGCGCCGCGACCGGCGACGTCGATGGAGATCCCCTTGTAGCCGAAGAGCTGGCGCAGCGCGGAGTACGTGTACACCGCGTCCCCCTTCAGCCAGCGGATCTTCTCCACGTCCTCGATCACCGCGATGTCGAAGCCGAAGCCGGCGACGTTGAGGAAGTACTTCCCCTCGATCGCGCCCACGTCCACGCGCGTATCGGGGCCCTCCACCGCGAGCCGCGCGGTGGCGGCGAAGTCGCGCGCCGGCGCGCCCACGGTCTTGGCGAAGTCGTTCCCGGTGCCCGCGGCGGCGAGGCCGAGCCGCACGTCGGCGCCCGAGCCGATGATCGCGTTCGCCACGTTCCCCCAGGTCCCGTCACCGCCCACGGCGACGATGGTGCCCACCCCCTCCTCGATGGCACGAAGGGCGACCGATCGCTCGTCGCCCTTCGCGGAGGTGAGGCGGATGTCCGTGACGCCGACGGAGGCGAAGGCTCGTCGAACTTCCGCCTCCGCTTTCGCCCCCCGCCCCTTTCCCGAGGCGGGGTTGACGATCACGCAGACGCCGCCGCTCATCGACGAGCGTACGACGCCAGCTGCTTCAGCGGATGGAACGTCTGCAGCCCGTTCTTCATCCACAGCTCGCGGAAGGGGGTGAAGTCCACCTCCCAGTCCTCGAGCAGGTCGGTCATCGCCTGCGAGTGGATGGTGATGCCGCCGCGCTCCTCCTCGTTCTCGCTGAACTGTCCGGCCATCACGATGGTCGAGGTGTACGCGCCATCCTCGTCGTTCATGAACGCCTGGTAGCGGTGCTCCACCGACGACCACTCGTGCTCGGTGACCGTCATGTCGACGATCGGCTGCCCGCGGTCGGTGGCGTGGATGGTGATGTGCCCATCCCCGCGCTCCCAGGCGATCGAGATGTCCTGCATGTAGTGCGGCAGGTGCCAGCGCTCGATCGCGTGCTCGCGCGACTCGCGGGTGGTGGTGCCGAGGCGGAACGTGTAGAACGCGGAGCGCGGCCAGGGCTGCCCCTGCTCGATGCGCGGGGCCACGAGGATGGAGAGGATCAGCTCCCCGTACTCCCCCACCGGGCTGTCGTGGAAGTCGAAGGCCATCACCGACAGCACGCTCGAGCCATGGTGCGGCTCGATGGGCTGGAGGTCCGGCGGAAGGATCGCGCGCGCGTTCTCGGTGGGGAACTCGAAGAACCCGCCGATCGCGTCGCGGAAGTGGTACTGCACGAAGCCGTCCTTGCTGCTCATACCAGAATCCCCTCTTCACGAAGTACGCGGACGAGGATCGCGACGCCCTCGTCGAGCTGTTCGAAGGTGTGCGACGCCGAGATGGACACGCGGAAGCGCGACCGGTGCTTGGCGACCGCCGGATAGATCACGGGCTGCAGGTACAGTCCGGCACGGAAGAGCTTGTGCCCCAGCTCGAAGATGCGCCGGTCGTTGCGGATCATGACGGGGATGATCTGCGACGTCGAGTCGCCGACATCCACGCCTTCTTCCTCGAGGCGACGCCGGATGTAGCGCACGTTCTCCCACATGCGCTCGCGGAGCTGCGGCTCGGCCTGGGCCAGCTCGAGCGACTTGAGCACGCCCGCCGTGACCACCGGCGAGAGCGCGCAGGAGAACACGCGCGACCGCGCGAACCCCTTCAGGTAGTTGTACAGCGCCTTCGTGCCGGCGACGTAGCCGCCCTGTCCGCCGAGCGCCTTGGAGAAGGTGCCGATGTGCACGTCCACCTCGTCCTCCAGCCCGTACATCTCGGCCACGCCGCGTCCGTTCGGGCCGTAGATGAAGGCGGAGTGCGCCTCATCGAGCATGATGCGCGCGCCGTACTTCTTGGCCACGGCCACCATCTCCGGGAGCGGGCAGACGTCGCCATCCATGGAGTACACGCCCTCGATGGCGACGAGCTTCTTCCCCGTCGTCTGCTTGAGCTTCTTCTCGAGGTCGGCGGGGCTGTTGTGACGGAAGAAGCGGACGTTCGCCTTCGAGAGGATGGCGCCGTCCACGATGCTCGCGTGTGCGTTCTGGTCGGCGATCACCCAGTCGCCGGGACGCATGAGCCCGGAGATCATCCCGACGTTCGTGCTGTACCCCGTCGGGAAGACCATCACCGCTTCCTTCCGCTTGAACTTGGCCAGCGCTTCCTCGAGCCGGACGTGCACGTCCATCGTCCCGCTCAGGATCGGCGAGCCGGCGGCGCCGAGGCCGAACTGATCGAGCGCTGCCTTCGCGGCGGCGATCACCTCGGGACGGTACGACAGCCCGAGATAGTTGTAGGACGATAGATTGAGAAGCTTGACGTGCTCGTGGTGCAGCCCCTCGGTGAGGTCGATCCTCCCCTGTGGCGGCGTTGACATCGCCTGCGCGAACAGGTAGTAACCCTGCTTCAGCGCCTTGGTGTACCACTCGTTGTACGGCTCCAGAATCGCGAACGGGTCGTCGCTCGACGAGTAGAAGAAGCTACTGTAATCGTAGTCGGAGACGCTCATGCTCGTCTGCGCTTCGACTCGTGTTGCCATGGGTGACCTCCACTTGAGTGCCGACAGCACCGAACTGGCCATGCCCCGCGCCGCCACGGAATCCCGGGCCGGCCGCCTTGGGCGAGCGCTACGCAGCGCCGTCTTCTTCGCCGTCTACTTCGCGTACCTGACCATCGTGATCGGGCTCGGCCAGCGTCTCGTGCTCTGGCCGGCGATGCTGCTCGCGCCGCGCCGCCGCCCCCGACTCGTTCGTGCGTGGCTCCGCTTCCACGCTCGTATGACCCTCCGCATGGCCCGCGCCCTCGCCGGCTTCCGCGTCACGATCCGCGGCGCGATCCCCGCCGAGTGCTGCATCGTCGTCATGAACCATCAGTCCGTGCTCGACATCCCCATCGGGCTCGAGCTCGTACCCGGTCCGTACCCCCTCATCCCGACCCGCGACCGCTATCGTCGCGGGATCCCCGGCATCTCCCCGCTCGCGCGGCTCGCCGGCTTCCCCTTCGTCACCCAGAAGCGCACCCTCGCGCGTTCCGAGCTCACCGCCCTCACCGCCGGCGCCGACCTGGTGGCCCGCGGCGAGCGCTCGTACCTCATCTTTCCCGAGGGACACCGCTCCCGCGACGGACGCATGGGCCGCTTCATGCGCAACGGCCTCCGCATCGTCCTCGCCAGGGCGCAACGTCCAGTCTACTGCGTCGTCGTCGATGGCATGTCCCACACCCGCACCTTCGCCGACGCGATGGTCCGCTTCGCCGGCACCACCGTCCAGATCCGCGTGCTCGGTCCCTTCGCCCCACCCGCCGATGAGGCGTCCGTGGACACCTTCATCGACACGCTTCACGAGCGCATGACTGCCACGCTCGCCGAGATGCGAGTCCCGACGCCCGGCCAGGAGCCCCGTGCCGCAGATCTCCTCGGTGCTCGCTGACCCCGAGCTGCGCGCCGCCCTCGGCGCCGACCTCGACGCGCCCCCCACCCCCCGCACCACGCATCTCGCCGCCTACCTGGCGCGCGCGTTCGGTCCATCGACGCGCGCCATCATTCATTACGGCTCGCACGCGCAGCGGTCCGACGCCCGGCCCGACAGCGCGCACGACTTCTTCATAGTCGTCGAGCGGTACGCCGATGCCTACCGCTCGCTCGCCGCACTGGCGGGCACGAGCTTTCGCCCCCGCGCCGCGGCACTGCTCAACCACGTGCTCCCGCCCAACGTCATCGCCGTCACCGAAGGTGATGCCGTCCCTCCGCTCCACGCGAAGTGCGCCGTGCTCTCCCTCGACGACCTGCGGCGCGCCTGCTCCGCGCGCGCGCGCGATCACTTCACCCAGGGGCGCCTCTTCCAGCAGGTGCAGCTCGTGTGGACGAGCGACGCCGCCAGTCGAGAGGCAGTGATCGACGCGCTCCTCGAAGCCCGCGTGCGGACCTTCGAGTGGGGGCGTCCCTATCTGCCAGCCACGTTCGACGCGGAAACATACTGCACGACACTGCTCGACACGTCGTACGCGGCGGAGATCCGGCCGGAAGGGCGAGAGCGCGTGGTCGCGCTCATCGGGGCGCAGCGAGAGACTCTGGTTCGGATGTATGATGCGCTGCTCCAACACCTTGTCGCACAAAGGATACTCGCATCGCACGGGAAAGTCTACACCGACCTCCGCCCTGCCGGGGGGTGGCCCAAGTTCCGTGCCGCCATGTATTTCCGGCGCAGCAAACTGCGCGCGACGCTGCGCTGGCTCAAGTACATCGCGCTCTATGACGACTGGCTCGACTACATTGTGCTCAAGGTGGCGCGCCGCAGCGGCGTGACGGTCGAGCTGACCGCGCGCGAGCGGCGCTGGCCGCTCATCTTTCTCTGGCCGAAAGCCATTCGCTACCTGCGCTCCAGACCACAACGACGCAGCTGACATGTCCGTCTCCACATACGTCGCGCTGGCGCTCGCCGCGTGCTTCGTCCTGACGATGCCGCTCTACGGCATCGTGTCGCGCAACCGCCCCATCGACGCGGATGTCGCCCGCCGTCCCACCACCTTCCTGCTCGGCTACTGGGTGCGCGATTGGCTCATGTGGCTCATCTCCCCCGTCGAGCGGCTGCTGGTGGCGTGGCGCGTCTCCCCCGATTTCTTCAATTACTTCGGCGCGGCGATGGGGCTCGCCGCCGGGATCGCGTACGGTCGTGACGAGCTGGCGGTGGGCGGGTGGTTCGTCCTCCTCGGCGGCCTCGCCGACATCCTGGACGGGCGCATCGCGCGCGCCCGCGGCATCGCCTCCGACTACGGCGAGTTCCTCGACTCGATGCTCGACCGCTTCGCCGAGATGTTCGCGTTCATGGGGGTCGCCGTCTACTTCGAGTCGCGCTGGTGGGCCATGCTCGCCACGATCCTCGCCCTCGGCGCCTCCCTCATGGTGAGCTACGCGAGAGCGAAGGGGGGAGAGGTGGGGGTGGACTGCAAGGGCGGGGTGATGCAGCGCGCGGAGCGGCTGGTGCTGCTCGCTCTCGCCTCGCTGCTCGACAGCGTGGTGACCGGGTGGCTCGGCTGGCGCCCGGGCGTGCTCCTGCTCGCGGCGGTGGTGGTGATCGGGGTGGGCTCGCTCGGCACGGCGGTGTACCGCACGGTGTTCATCGCCCGCGCGCTCCGCGCGCGCGAGGTGGCGGCGAAGGAGTGACGACGCGCCGCGGTGCGCCGCGCCCGAGCCCCGCGCCGACTCGATTGCATCGCGGCGATACAGCATGCCATGATTCGATACGAGGCGGCGCGGGGCACACGGCCGGAACGGTCACCATAACTCACGGATTGACAACGTATTACTCGGTCGCATCGGCCGCGCGTTCCGCGGCGTGCCCCCTGCTCTGGGCGATGACGGACGGTTCTCCGGCACCCGACTCTCAGCCCAGGAGCGCGCCATGTTTCGCCACACACTCGCCCTGCCATTGATCGCCATCGCCGCGCTGGCGTGCAGCGACGCCACGAGTCCGTCGGGGGGGAACGCGCACCCGATGAGCGTCGCGTTCGGCACCGCCCCCGCCGCCAGCGCGCGCGTCGCGGCCGGCCAGCCGGTCATCTCCCCGGACGTCACCATCGGCGATGCCGCACACTCGCTGGTGATCACGAGGGCGCAGCTCGTGATCGGGAAGATGGAGCTGAAGACAGCCGACAGCGCCTCGTGCGACGGTGGCGAGCACGACTCGGACTGCAGCGAGATCGAGAGCGGGCCGACGCTCGTGGACCTGCCGCTCACCGCCGGGGCCAGCACCGCGCTCGATGTCTCCGTCCCCGCGGGCACCTACCGCAAGCTGGAGCTGAAGGTGCGCGCGCCGGAGCGCGGCGAAGACGACGCCTCCGCCTTTCTCGCCGCCCACCCCGACTTCCAGGGGGTGAGCCTGCGCGTGGACGGCACGTTCGATGGCGTGGCGTTCACCTACACCACCTCGCTCGAGGCCGAGCTGGAGATGGAGTTCGAGCCGCCGCTGGTGGTGGACGCGGGCGGGAAGAACGTCACCGTGAACGTGGACGTCTCCACCTGGTTCCGGACGGCGGGCGGGGTGGTGATCGATCCGGCCACCGCGCTCGCGGGTGGCGAGAACGAAGCGCTCGTCGCGTCCAACATCCGCGCATCGTTCGGGGCCTTCGAGGATGACGACCACGATGGCCACGACGACCACGGGTCGGACGGCGAGGGCCATCACTGACATCTGCCAGCGGCGGAGGGAGATCCCTCCGCCGCGTCTCCCCGTGCCGACACTCACTCTCCTCTCCCTCAGCGATTCGTTCGCCGCCATGTGGTCAGAGCTCGCCGCCGACTGCGGACTCACGCTCGTCACGGCCGACGGACCGGAGGCCTTCGACCGGCTTTCGGGCGCGGTGGGAGTGATCGCCGCGGGGGGCGCGGAGGAGGAGCTGGAGCCGATGTTCCGGCGCATCGCGCCGGCGGGGGCGGAGGTGGCGGCGGTGGGAGCGCTCCCCGATCACCGCATCGCCGTGGGCGTGGCGCGCGCCGGGGCCTCCGAGTACTTCGCGCTCCCGGGGGATCGCGAGCTGCTGCGCTCCTGGCTGCGCGAGCGCGGGGAGCGGCTCCGGTCGGCGGCGAGCCGCCACGCGTTCGCCGCGCGCGAGGAGGCGAAGTACCGTTTCGAGGGGATCCTCGGGTCGAGCGCGGCGTTGCGCGCGGCGCTCGACCGCGCCTCGCGCATCATCCCGCACGCCAACGTCACGGTGCTCATCCAGGGGGAGACGGGGGCCGGGAAGGAGCTGCTGGCGCGGGCCATTCACTACAACGGCCCGCGGCGCGAGGCGCCGTTCGTCGACGTCAACTGCGCGGCGATCCCCGACACGCTGCTCGAGAGTGAGCTGTTCGGCCACGAGAAGGGGGCGTTCACCGACGCGTCGGTGGCCAAGCCGGGGCTGTTCGAGGTGGCGAACGGCGGAACGCTCTTCCTCGACGAGATCGGCCACCTCCCGCTGACGGTGCAGGGGAAGCTGCTCCGCGCGCTCGAGGAGCGTGTGGTGCGGCGCGTGGGCGGGACGAAGAACATCCCCGTGGACGTGCGGGTGATCGCGGCGACGCACGTGGAGCTGGCCGAAGCGTCGCGGCGCGGCGAGTTCCGGGAGGACCTGTACTTCCGGCTGAACGTGGTGCCGCTGCGCATCCCGCCGCTGCGCGACCGGCGGGAGGACGTGCTCCCGCTGGCGCGCCATTTCGTGGCGCGCTTCGCTCGCGAGTACGGGCTCCCCGAGCCGGCGCTCACCGCGGGCGCGGAGCGCGAGCTCCTGGCGCGCGCGTGGCCGGGGAACGTGCGCGAGCTGCGCAACGCGGTGGAGCGCGCGCTCCTCCTCGGCTCCGGGGGAGCGCTCGACGCGCGCGACTTCGCGCCGGAGGAGTCGACGCCATCGCCCTCCGCCGGCGCGCTCCCTTTCCCGGCGACACTCGGCGCCATCGCCCGCGCGGCGGCGCACGAGATGATGGCGGTCTGCGATGGAAACAAGAGCGCGGCGGCGCGGCGCCTCGGGATCTCGCGCCCGCGGCTGCAGCGACTGCTGGACGCATCCGACGAAACGGATCTGGAGGGAGACGACGATGTTTGAGCGACGGTTGGCCGGGGCTGCGCTGCTGGTGCTGGCCGCGGCATGCGGGGGGAGCACCGATCCCGGCGATGGCGGCACCCCGGGTGACCAGCTCCACTTCCTGCGCCCGGCGGCGGACGCGCCGGCGCTGGTGTCATCCTCGGTCACGTTCTGGGCGTATCGCGATCGCGACAGCCAGGGGGTGATCTGGTACCACAAGCGCGCCGATCAGTCGGACTCGAGCGAGTTCGTGGAGTTCCGCGTCCCCAGCCAGTCGATCGCCCAGGATTCCGTCCAGATCACGATGACCGTGGTGGATCCGACGCGGCTGGTGGTGGAGTTCCAGCCGTCGGGGCTCCAGTTCGCGAGCGACCGGCCGGCGCGCCTCAAGCTGAAGTACGCCGAGGCGGACGCCGACCTGAACGACGACGGGATCGTGAACGCCACCGACGCCGCGCTCAAGGCGCTCCTGTCGATCTGGCGGCAGGAGCAGCCTGGCGATCCGTGGGTGAAGGTCCCCAGCACGTCGGTCACGCTCGACGACGACGTGGAGGCGGACATCTTCGGCTTCACGCGGTACGCGATCGCGTACTGAGCGCGCATGGCACACCCCGCGGATGGCGCCGAGCTGCTCCCGGTCGCCCGTGCCCTCGCGGCGCGCGGCGACTGGGAGGGGCTGCGCGCGTGGCTCGAGCCGGCCGCCGCTTCCACCGGCGGCGGAGCGGAGATCGTGCTGCTGCTCGCGGAGGCCGAGCTGCGCCTCGGCGATCCGGCGCGGGCGCGCTCGCGGCTCGACGGCGCGATCCCGGCGCTCGCGCGGCTGGGCGATCGGCCGGCGCAGCGGCGCGCGCTGAATCTCCTCGGCGCGGCGCGCTTCGAGGTGGGGGAGCTGGAAGGGGAGGAGGGAGCGGAGGAGGCGTTCTCTCGAGCGCTGGAGCTGGCGAACGAGGACGGGGATGCGCTGCTCGTGGCGCGGGCGACGAACAACCTGGGAGCCATCGCCAACATCCGCGGGCGGCGCGATGCCGCGCTGGCGATGTACCAGCTCGCGGTGCCGGCGTACCAGCGGATCGGGAGCGCCGTGGGGCTCGCGGAGTGCTTCCACAACATGGCCATCACGTATCGCGACGCCCGGCACGTGGAGCTGGCGGACGAGTGCGAGCGGCGCGCGATCGAGTTCGCGCGGGAGGCGGGGAGCGCGCGGCTGCTGGCGATGGCGCGCGCGGGGCGGGCGGAGCTCTCCCTGCTGCGCGGCGACGCGCGACTGGCGCACGCCGGCGCGACGCTGGCGGCCGCGGAGTACGGCGCCATCCCCGATCCGGTCGGGGAGGCCGACGCGCTCCGGCTGGTGGGCGCGGCGCTCGCCGCGCTCGGGGAGCGGACGGAGGCGCTCGATGCGCTGGAGCGCGCCGTGCGGCAGGCGCATGAGCACGGCAGCGCACTGATCGAAGGGGAAGCGCTCCTCGCGCGAGCGGCGCTCCACCTGTCGACGGGAGAGCGGGAGAGCGCGCGCGTGGACGCGGGTGGCGCGCACGCGATCTTCACCCGACTCGGCGCGACGGCGGAGCGCCAAGCGGTGGAGCGGTTGCTCGCGTCGCTCGCGATCGGAGAGTGATCTAGCTCACAAATCCGTCGGCGCCGCACGCGCGCGTGCGGCGTCGAGCGCGCGGCGGATTTCCTTCCGCCGCTTCGGCCCGACTCCTGCGGGAGTGTTCGCTCGTGAGCCTGGGCGCGTCGATGCACCGCGACAGGTGCTCGCGCGTGGAAGCTCACGCTCGCAGGAGAGTGGGAGGCATGCCGTCGTCGAAGGTCACAGCGCTGGTCGGAACCTGTCTCGTGATCGCGTCCGCCTGCGGGCGCGACGCCACCGCGCCCCCGGCCCCCGCGCCCGGGCCGGACTCCACCGATCCCTCGTTCATCCGCGCGCGCGCCGATGCGCCGCAGCTCACCGTCGCGCGGATCAGCTTCTGGGCCACCCGCGCCGAGGAGCGCACGGGGGCGCTCTACTTCCGCAGCACCACGGGCGATCCCGCGGACTCCACCCAGCTCGTGCGCCTGACGATTCCGCGCGGCGCGCTGGCGCGCCTCCCGGACGGCTCGCGCGTCGGCCGGCGCGATTCCGTGCAGATCACCATGACGCTCGTCGACCCCGAGCACATGATCGTGGAGATGGAGCCCTCCGGGCTCCGGTTCTCGAACGGCCATCCGGCGCACCTGGACTTCGGCTACGAGCAGGCGAGCGACGACATCGACGGCGACGGCCAGGTGGATGGCGAGGACCAGGTGAAGGAGGCCGGGCTGCGTCTGTGGCGGCGCGAGACGCCCGGCGATCCGTGGCTCCCGGTGGGCGGGAGCAAGCACCAGCCGCACAAGCACATCGACGGTGACATCGAGGGGTTCACGCAATATGCGATTGCCTACTGACCGGCTGCGCGATCACGTTCCACTCCCCGCGGAGATGAACGACCTGCTCGTCACGGCGCGCGCCGACACGGCCGCCGGCTGCTGGAGCGACGTACGCACGTTGCTCGCGGACCGGGAGCTGGAGCGCGAGGAGCGCCCCGAGCTGGCGGTGTATCTCGCCGAGGCGGAGATGCGCCTGGGCGAGCCGACGCTGGCGCGCCAGCTGCTGCTCGCGGCGATCCCGTCGCTGGAGCACGGCGCGGCGGACGAGGTGCTGCGCCGCGCCACGAACATCCTGGGCGCCGCGAACTTCGCGCTCGGCGAGATCGAGCGGGCGGAAGCCGCCTTCGGCCGCGCGCTGGAGCTGGCGTACGCCGCGGGCGATCTGCTGCTGGTGGCGCGGGTGATGAACAACCTGGGCGCGATCGCCAACGTGCGCGGCGCGCGCGAGCGGGCGCTCGCGCTCTACCGGCTCTCCCTCCCCGCGTACGAGCGGCTGGAGTGCACCGTGGGACTCGCCGAGACGCGGCACAACATCGCGATCACCTACCGCGACCTGCGATGCTGGGCGGAGGCGGAGGCGCACGAGCGGCGCGCGCTGGCGCTCGCGCGCGAGGCGCGCGAGCCGCGACTGGAGCAGATGGCGCGCGTGGGGCTGGCGGAGCTGTCGCTGCTGCGCGGCAACCCCGCCGGAGCCGACGGCGACGCCACGCGCGCGGCAGTCGCCTGCGCGTCGACCACCGATCCGGTGGGGGAGGCCGACGCGCTGCGCCTCGTGGGCGCCGCGCGCGCCGCGATCGGGGAGTGCGAGGGAGCGCTGGACGTGCTCGAGCGCGCCGTGGCGCTCGCGCGCCGGCACGGCTGCACGCTCATCGAGGCCGAGGCGCTGCACGTGCGCGCGGAGCTGTACGACCGCTGCGGGATGGCGGGGGAGGCGGCGCGGGACCGGGAGGCGGCGGGGGAGCTGAGGGCTCGGTTGGGAGCTGGGACCTAGTCTCCAGACCACGGAGCTAGGACCTGGTGGCTAGACCACCATGAAACGCGTGTGGCGTGTGGGGGACTGACGGAAAGAGGAGTGAGGTACGGTGCGTGTAGGTTCGTGTGTAGGTGAACTCTCTCTACATCCGAACCTACTCGCGCTCTACCTAGCCCCTCTTCCCGTCAGTCTCCCACACGCCACACGCGTTGTTTGGTGGTCCAGCGACTAGGTCCTAGACCCCTCCTCTCCCCTATCCCCTAGCGAGGGACCGCAGCACGTACTGGAGAATCCCTCCATTCCGCACGTACGTGGCCTCTTCCGGCGTGTCGACGCGCGAGCGGACCTGGAAGGTCTTCACGCCGCCATCGGGGGCGGTGGCGCGCACCGTGAGCATGGCGCGAGGCTTCGTCGAGTCGTCGAGCCCCTCGATGTCGTAGCGCTCGAAGCCCGTGAGCCCGAGCGACTGGCGCGTCTCGCCGTTCACGAACTCGAGCGGCAGCACTCCCATCCCCACCAGGTTGGAGCGGTGGATCCGCTCGAAGCTCTCGGCGATCACCGCGCGCACGCCGAGCAGCAGCGTCCCCTTCGCCGCCCAGTCGCGCGACGAGCCGGTGCCGTACTCCTTGCCGGCGATCACCAGCAGCGGGATCCGTTGGTTCTGGTACTCCATCGCCGCGTCGAAGATGGTCACCGGCTTCGCCCCCGGCGCGGTGGCGGTCCACCCGCCTTCGGTGCCCGGCGCCAGCTCGTTGCGCAGGCGGATGTTCGCGAACGTGCCGCGCATCATCACCTCGTGGTTCCCGCGCCGCGAGCCGTACGAGTTGAAGTCCGTCGTCTTCACGCCGTGCGCGATGAGCCACTTGCCCGCGGGGCTCGCCGCGGGGATCGAGCCGGCCGGGGAGATGTGGTCGGTGGTGATCGAGTCGCCGAGCATCGCGAGCACCCGCGCGCCGCTGATCGGCTGCACTCCCGGCGGCTCCGCCGTCATCCCCTGGAAGAAGGGCGGGTTCTTCACGTACGTGCTGTCGGCGGACCAGGTGTAGAGATCACCCGACGGAATGTCGAGTGCGCGCCACCGCTGGTCGCCCTCGAACACGTTCGCGTACTGCGCCCGGAACATGTCGCTCTTCACCGACTCGAGGATCGTGTCCTCGACCTCCTTCGGCGACGGCCAGATGTCGCGCAGGAACACCGGCCCGTCGGTCCCGATGCCGAGCGGCTCGGTGTTCAGGTCGATGTCCATCCGCCCCGCGATGGCGTACGCCACCACCAGCGGCGGCGACGCGAGATAGTTGAAGCGCGTGAGCGGGTTCACGCGCCCCTCGAAGTTGCGGTTCCCCGACAGCACCGCCGCCACCATGAGCTTGTTCTCCTCCACGGCGTCGGCGATCGGCCCGGGGAGCGGACCGGAGTTGCCGATGCAGGTGGTGCACCCGTAGCCCGCGAGGTAGAAGCCGAGCTTCTCCAGCGACTCCATCACGCCGGCCTTCCGGTAGTAGTCCGTCACCACCTTCGAGCCCGGCGCCAGGCTGGTCTTCACCCACGGCTTCACCGTGAGCCCCTTCTCCACCGCCTTCTTCGCCAGCAGCCCCGCGCCGAGCATCACCGACGGGTTGGAGGTGTTCGTGCAGCTCGTGATCGCGGCGATCACCACCGCGCCGTGGCGGAGCTGGAACGTGCTCCCCTTCATCTCCACCGTCGCGCCGCCGCGCACTTCCGCCGGCGACTCCGGCACCACCGCCGCCGAGAGCTCCGGCGTCGCGCTCACCGCCTTCGCCGCCGCCACCTCCGCCTTGCCGGCGAGCGTGCCCACGCGCTCGAGCTCCGCCTTCAGCGCGTCGGCGAACATCTGCTTGGACTGCTTCAGCGGCACGCGGTCCTGCGGGCGCTTGGGACCGGCGAGGCTCGGCTCCACCGTCGACAGGTCGAGCTCGAGCGTGTCGCTGAACACCGGATCGGCGGTGTCGTCGGTGCGGAAGAGCCCCTGCTCCTTCGCGTAGGCCTCCACGAGCCGCACCTGGTGCTCGCTCCGCCCGGTGAAGCGCAGGTAGCGCAGCGTCTCGGCGTCCACGGGGAAGAAGCCCACCGTGGCGCCGTACTCCGGCGCCATGTTGCCGATCGTCGCGCGATCGGCGAGGGAGAGGCTCGAGAGCCCGGCGCCGTAGAACTCCACGAACTTCCCCACCACCTTCTTCTTGCGCAGCATCTGCGTGACCGTGAGCACCAGGTCCGTGGCGGTGGCCCCCGCCGGCAGCTTGCCGTGCAGCTTGAAGCCGACCACCTCGGGGACGAGCATCGACAGCGGCTGGCCGAGCATGGCCGCCTCCGCCTCGATCCCGCCCACGCCCCACCCCACGACGCCGAGCCCGTTGATCATCGTCGTGTGCGAGTCGGTGCCCACCAGCGAGTCGGGGTAGGCGAGGCGCGCGCCATCGACCTCGGCGCTGAACACCGCGCGTCCCAGGTACTCGAGGTTCACCTGATGGCAGATCCCCGTACCCGGCGGCACCACGCTGAAGTTCCGGAACGCGTTCTGCCCCCAGCGCAGGAAGCGGTAGCGCTCCTCGTTGCGCTCGAACTCGAGCTCGGTGTTGATCAGGAACGCCGCCTCCGAGCCGTACTCATCGACCTGCACGGAGTGGTCGATCACGAGATCCGCGGGCTGGAGCGGGTTGATGCGCGTGGCATCACCGCCCAGGCGGACGATCGCGTCGCGCATGGCGGCGAGGTCCACCACGGCGGGGACGCCGGTGAAGTCCTGCAAGAGCACGCGCGCGGGGCGGAACGCGATCTCCTTCTCCAGTCCTCCATTCACATCCCAGGCGGCCAGCGCTTCGACGTCGGCGCGCTTCACGAACGCGTCGTCCTCGTTGCGCAGCAGGTTCTCGAGGAGGACCTTGAGGGTGAAGGGGAGGCGGCCGACGTTGGCGCCGCGGAGGCTGCCGAGCGCGTCGAGGCGGAAGATGGTGTACGTCGTTCCATCCACGACGAGCGTCGCCCGGCTGCCGAAGGAATTGAGAGAGCTCATGCCGTTACTCGGGTCGATTCGCGCTCCCCGCGGGAGCGCGGTGAAGAACGGAGCCACTGCACGCCGCTCGCGACCGGAGGGCGCACAGGCTGCCGTAATCTATATCGAGCGTGGCGGGGGTGTACGGCGGGCGCGTCGTCGCCCGCGCGGCGCGCGGCGGGGAACGAGCCGAGCGGCGCGGGCGCCGCTCAGTCGTCGGCGGCGTCGAGCGTCGGCTCGCTGAACGGGCGCGTCGTGCGGCGGGTCCCGTCGAGCGACTGGACGGTGATCGCCTCGGTGGGACACTGCTGCACGAAGTCGCCGTCGGCGGGGGACCACTGCACGGGGGAGGACGTGACGTACGCCTTGCCGTCGGTGCGCTGCGCCATGAGGCGAGGGGCGAGCGCCACGCACGTCCCGCATCCGATGCACCGCTCGCGATCCACCACCACCCGCACCATCTGCCGCGGGTACACGCCGCTCGGCGACAGGAGCGCGTCCCCGATCTGGTCCAGCGCCGCCGCCGCCGCCGTGTAGCCGGCATCGACGATCTCCGCCGTGTTCGTGAAGCTGAACCAGTGGCGGTGCCCCACCCGCGGGCGGATGAGCAGCATGGGCGGCCCCTGCCATTCGGTGAGCTGGTGCTGCTGCAGCGCGTGCATCATGGTGGTGGCCGCGCGCATGTAGATGGCGGCGAACCCCTGCGTGGTGATGTCGTTCGCGCGGTCGAGCTCACCGCTCCCCACGTCCACGGCGATCACCGCGTCCACGCCGAGGGCGGCGATGGACACGGGGAGGTTGTCCACCGTCCCGCCGTCGATGCAGGTGCGCCCGCCCACGAAGCCGGGAGGGAAGAAGCCGGGGAGCGCGCACGAGGCGTAGACCGCGTCCACCACCGGCACGTCCTGGAGCCCTGGGAGCCCCCACACCACGCGCGTGCCGCGCTCCACGTCCACCGTGTTCACGAGCAGGGGGGTGTCCAGGTCGCGGAAGGTGCCGGCGGGGGCGACGGCGGCGCACAGGTCGCGCAGCGGTTCCTCGAGGTAGAGCGAGGGGGACCGCATCCGCTCCATGAGCATCCCGATGTGGTTGATGCGGAAGAGATCGCGGCGGCGGAGCCCGAGGGCACGGTCCGCCATCTCCCCCATGCTCATCCCGCCCACCCGCGCGGCGGCGATGAGCGAGCCGATGCTCGTTCCGGCGTAGACGCACGGGCGCACGCCGCGCTCTTCCAGGGCGCGGAGCGCGCCGATGTGGGCGAAGCCCTTGAGGCCGCCGCCACCGAGCACCAGCGCGGTGCGGCGAGGGATGCGTGCGGTCACGAGTCTCCAGTCAGGGTCTGCGCGCGCAAGCGCTCGGAGCATCGCGTGGTGCGACACCCTTCTTAAAGATGACGCTGCCGCCCGGCAAATGTTCCAACGAGCGAGGTGGACCGGCGGCGGCGGGGGCCTCACCCCCGCCGCCTTCCGTCAGAACGAACGGGAGAGGCCGATCTCCGCGGTCGCTCCCGCACTCGGCTGCCCGAGCTGCAGGTAGAGTCCGTAGATCCCCACGGCGCCGCCGCCGATCATGATGATCGTCCCCGCATCCCCGCCGATGATGGCGCCGGTGATCAGGATGGCGCCCCCGAGGATCATGAACTTCTGCCCCCTGGTGAGTCCCCTGGCGAACGCGCCCCGCGCGGCCGCCGCCGGGGCCGCGTCGAGCGAGAGCCGCGGCGAGAGCGCCGCGCCGCTGGCGGACGGGCCGACGGTGGCCGGCACGGTGGCGGCCGGCACGGTGGCGGCCGGTGCGGCGGCCGTGGTCGCATCCTGCGCGTGCGCCGCCCTCGCGGCGGTGCAGAGCGTGAAGAGCGCCGCGGCGATGATCCGTGTGCGATGCATGGTGCCCCCTCCTCCCAGGTGGTTCCCGCGGCGCCGGCCGGCGCCGCCGATGTTCCTGCGACGGCTCCCTCGACTTGACGACCCTTCGACGATGCGTGGCGCGCCGGCAGAACGCAAAGAGGATGCCCCCGGCCGGCGCTCGACGGTCCCGAGCGCCGGCGCCCTCCCCCCTGTAAATTGGGCGCATGCCGGCACCCTCCGCGCAGGCGGGCGAGCGCACGCTCGTGCGCGCCCTCGGCGTTCGCGCCCTCGCCGCCACGACGTTCAACGTCATGATCGGCAGTGGCATCTTCGTGCTCCCCGCGATCGCGGCGGGCATGATGGGCGCCGCCGCGCCGGTGGCCTACGTGGCGTGCGCGCTGGCGATGGGGCTGATCGTGCTCTGCTTTGCCGAGGCGGGGAGCCGCGTGTCGCTCACCGGCGGACCGTACGCGTACGTGGGCGTGGCGCTGGGGCCGTTCGTGGGATTCCTCTCCGGCGTGCTCCTCTGGCTGCTCACGCTGTTCGCCACCGCGGCGGTGGCGAGCGCGCTGGCCGGCGCCGCCGCCGTGTTCTGGGCGCCGCTCGGCGCGGGGGTGCCGCGGACGCTCTTTCTCGCCGCGGTGTTCGCCCTCCTCGCGTGGATCAACGTGCGCGGCGTGCGGCAGGGGACGCGCGTGGTCGAGGTGGTGACGGTGGCCAAGCTGCTCCCGCTCATCCTCCTCGTGGCCGTCGGGTTCTTCGTGGCGCCGGCGGCTTCCACGCCGGTGGTCGTCGAGCCGCGCGTGCTCGGGCGGACGATGGTGATCCTCATCTTCGCCTTCGCCGGCGTGGAGAGCGCGCTCGTGCCGAGCGGGGAGGTGCGCGATCCGGCGCGGACGGTGCCGCGCGCGCTCGCGATCGCCATGGTGGTGGTGACGCTGCTCTACGTGGCGATCCAGCTCGTGGCGCAGCGCGCGTTGGGCGTGGCCGCGCTCGCGGCGGCGCACGACGCGGGGCTCTCCGAGGCGGCGCGGCGCATCGCCGGCCCGGTGGGCGGGACGCTGCTCGCCGCCGGCGCGGTGGTGTCCATGCTCGGCCACGTGAGTGGGATGACGCTCGCCACCCCGCGCGCGCTGTACGCGCTCGGCCGCGACGGCTTCATCCCCGGCGCCTCGCGCGCCATCGCCGCCGTGCATCCGCGGTGGCGCACGCCATGGGTCGCCATCCTCGTGCACGTGACCATCGCCGCCACGCTGGCGATCAGCAGCAGCTTCGCGCCGCTCGCGATCCTCGCCAACGTCTCGGTGCTCGTGCTCTACCTGCTGTGCTGCGTCGCGGCGTTCGAGCTGCGGCGGCGCGACGTACGGGCGGGGGGCACCCCCTTCCGCGTCCCCGGCGGCGCGGCCGTGCCGGTGGCCGCGGCGGTGGTGATCGTGTGGATCCTCGCGCACGCCACCGTGCGCGAGTTCGCCGTCGTCGGGGCCGTGCTCTGCGTGGCCACGCTCCTCTACGTGGCGACGGCGCCCGCGCGCCGCCGGCCGCTCGCCTCCGCCTCCGAATCATGACCGATCCGCTCCTCCGCTTCCGCGCCGAGTTCCCCATCGTGGAGCGCACCACCTATCTCGTGTCCAACTCCCTCGGCGCCATGCCGCGCGCCGTGCCGGAGCGGCTCGCCGAATACGCCGACGCGTGGCGGGAGCTGGGGGTGCGCGCGTGGGCGGAGGGGTGGTGGGAGATGCCGGTGACCGTCGGCGACGAGATCGCGCCACTGATCGGCGCCGGCGCCGGCGAGATCGCGATGCTCCCGAACGTCACCATCGCGCAGGCCTCGGTGCTCTCGGCGCTCGACTACACCCCCCCGCGCGACACCGTGGTCATGACGGGGCTCGACTTCCCGTCGGTGCGCTACGTGTACGAGGGGCTGGCCGCGCGGCTCGGCGCGCGCGTGGTGGTCGTGCCGAGCGACGACGGGATAGGCATCGACACCGAGCGCGTGCTCGCGGCGATCGACGAGCGCACCCGGCTCGTGGCCGTGTCGCACGTGCTCTTCCGCTCCGCCTACGTGATGGATGCGGAGGCGATCTGCCGCCGCGCGCACGAGGTGGGCGCGCTGGTCTCGCTCGACGCGTTCCACTCGGTGGGCGTGCTCCCCGTGGACGTGCGGCGCACGGGAGTGGACTTCCTCGCCGGCGGGGTGCTCAAGTGGTTGTGCGGCGGCCCGGGGGGCGCGTTCCTGTACGTGTCCCCCGCGGTGCGGGATGCGGTGGCCCCGGCGTTCACTGGGTGGCAGGCGCACGCGCGGCCGTTCGCCTTCGAGCCGGCGATGGACTACGCGCACGACATTCATCGGTGGCTCAACGGGACGCCCGTGATCCCCGCGCTCTACGCGGCGATCGAGGGGCCGCGCTGCGTGCGACGCGCGGGGATCGACGCGATCCGCGAGAAGAGCATCCGGCAGACGTCGCGGCTGCTCGAGCTCGCGGAGGCGCGCGGCTACCGCACGAGCGCGCCGCGCGACCCCGCGCGCCGCGGCGGCACGGTGGCGTTCGACGTCCCGCACGGCGCCGCCGTGGCCCAGGCGCTCCTCGCGCGCGACATCCTCATCGACTACCGCCCCGACGCCGGCATCCGCGTGGCGCCGCACTTCTACACATCGGACGACGAGATCGATGAAGCGGTGGAGGCCATTGGAGAGATAGTGGAGAGTGGAGAATGGAAGAGGTATGAGGGGAGGAGAAGAAGTGTGGTGACGTGAGATTCCAGGACCTGGTGGGTAGAACACCATGAAACGCGTGTCGCGTGTGGGGAACTGACGGGATGAGGAGGGAGGTACGGCGAAAGTAGGTTCGTGTGTAGGTGAACTCTCTCTACAGCCGAGCCTACACGCGCTCTACC
>DASTSH010000047.1:0-25970 GCA_035760785.1 Gemmatimonadaceae bacterium
CCCCCGGCCCCCGGCCCCGAGCCCCTGTCAGTTCCCGTGCTCCTTGAACTTCGACTCCAGCTTCGCCCGCGGCACCGCGCCGATCACCGTGTCCACCAGCTTCCCGCCCTTGAAGAACAGGATCGCCGGAATCGACCGCACGTTGAAGCGCATCGCCGTGCGCTGGTTCTCATCCACATCGAGCTTCGCCACCTTCGCCTTCCCGGCGTACTCCGACGCGAGCTGGTCGAGGATCGGCGCCACCATGCGGCACGGCCCGCACCACGTGGCCCAGAAATCCACGACCGCGAGCCCATCGTGCTTCTCGATCTCCGTCTCGAAGTTCCCATCCGTGACGACCACTGCGTTCGACATTGTCCTCTCGCCTCCGCCCACGGGCTCGCGGGTCGCGCGCCCGTGGTTAAGTTTAGCTCCGACACTTCGTTCGGAGAGCCAGTCCCATGCCATCGACCACTCGCCGCGCCGCGCGCATCGCGCACATCGGAATCGCCGTGCGCGCGCTCGACGAGATGCTGCCGTTCTATCGCGACGTCCTCGGGCTTCCCGACGTTCCGCTGGACGATGCCGACGGCGCCCGCATCGCGGGCCTCGCCGCCGGGGAATCGCTCGTGGAGCTCCTGGAGCCCGAGACGCCCGGATCGCCAATCGCGAAGTTCATCGACAAGCGCGGCCCCGGCATCCACCACATCTGCTTCGCGGTGGACGACATCGACGCCGCGCTCGACCGCTGTCGCGCGGCCGGCGTGCGCCTCATCGACGAGACGCCGCGGTTGGGTGCCGAGGGGAAGCGGATCGCCTTCCTCCACCCGGCCGCCACCGGCGGCGTCCTCGTCGAGCTCACGGAAGATTAACGATCGCGCCGCGCGCCGCGTTCCCGCCGCCGGCGCTCACGGCGTCGCGCAGAGGTCGCGCACCGGCTCGAGCTCCGCGTCCTGCACGTACCACCGGTCGCGCGGTCCGCGCACGGTGGTGAACGTCGTCTCGCGCGTGATGCTCCCCTTGGAGAGCGACACCTGGAGCTTGTGGATCTCCGCGCGCTGCGGCGTGTCGCTCAGGATCTGGAACTTGTCGTGCCCGAGGTAGCACTGCATGATCAGCTCGCGCTTCTCGAGCTGCGCCCGGTCCACGACGTCGCGCGCCGGCCCCTTCTCCGTCCCCCAGATCAGCGACATCGCTTGCAGGTCCTGCGCGCGGACGGCTCCGAGAAAGCTCTCCACCGCCTTGCGCGGCGACACCTCGCCCCCGGACTGGGGGATGCCGGCCGACGGCGGCGCGGCGTGCGTGCACGCGGCGAGCGCGAGCAGCAAAAAGACGTGGCGCTTCACTATCTTCTCTCCGGGTGTGAACGCGAGCGAACCTAATTTCCGGCGACCATGCCAGCAACCCATCAGCGGCTGTACATCAACATCGACCACGTCGCCACCCTTCGCCAGGCACGCCGCGGGCAGGAGCCCGACCCGGTGGCGGCGGCGATCGAATGCGAGGCGGCGGGCGCCGATGGGATCACCGCCCACCTCCGCGAGGACCGGCGGCACATCCAGGATGACGACGTGCTCCGCCTCGCGCGCAACATCCGCACGGTGTTCAACCTGGAGATGGCGCTCACCGACGAGATGCTCGGCATCGCCGAGCGCCTGCGCCCCTACCAGGTGACGCTCGTCCCCGAGCGGCGGGAGGAGGTGACCACGGAGGGCGGGCTGGACGTGGCGCGCGACCCGGCGCGCGTGGCCGAGGGGATCGCCCGTCTGAAACGCGCGGGGCTCCGTACCAGTCTGTTCATCGACCCCGATGCGCGCATGGTCGAGTGCTCGCGCGCGGCGGGGGCCGACGCCATCGAGCTGCACACGGGCTCCTACGCCAACCATCCGGACGATCCGGGGACGCTGGCGGCGCTGCGCGACGCCGCCGCGCGGGGCGCCGCGCTGGGGCTCGCGGTGCACGCGGGGCACGGGCTCACGGTGCGCAACGTGGCACCGGTGGCCGCGATCACGGAGGTCGAGGAGCTGAACATCGGCCACTCGATCGTGAGCCGGGCGGTGTTCGTCGGGCTCGCGGCGGCGGTGCACGAGATGCGCGCGGCCATGGACGCGGCACGGGGCGGGTGACGATCTTTCGGAGGGGCGCGGCGGCCGTCGCGCCCCGGACTTTCGCGGAGTGCGCATGAGCTCCTCGGTGGGCGTGCTGGACTTCTTCATCGTCGAGGCGAACGAGTACATCGAGCGCCTCGACCAGCTCCTCGCGGCGGCCGGGTCATCGGGTCCGGACGTCGATGCGCTGCATCACTGCGCGCGCACGCTGCGCGGCAGCGCCACCATGTCGCGGCAGCACGGGATCGCCGGTGTCGCCGCCGCGCTCGAGCGCGTGATGCGCGCGTTCCGCGCGCGCTCGCTCCGCTGGGATGCGGCCACCGCCGCCATCGTGACGGGCGCGGTGGACGATCTCCGCATCCTCCTGCGCGGCGTCCGCGGCTGGGGGCCCAACGAGGACCGGCGCGCCGCCGCGCGCACCGCCGAGCTGGAACGCCTCGCCCCCGCCTCGGCCACCCCCTCCACCCCCGCTGCCGCCCGCCCGAGCGGCAACGGCTTCCTCGGCGCCGAGACCTCCGAGCTCGCGCGCGCGATCGAGCACTTTCTGGATGCCCCCGCCGACCCCGCGGCGCTCGCCGCCGTGAGCGAGCGGGTGCGCGCCCTTCGCGGCATCGCCGGCCTCCGCGACCTCGCCCCGCTCCCCGAGGTGCTCGAGGCGGTGGAGCAGACGGTGAAGCGGCTCGAGCTGGGCGACCGCGCCCCGGCCGGCCCGAAGCGGACGGCGCTCCTCTCCGCGTCCGCCGCCGTGCTGCGCCGCGCCTCGCGCGACATCGCCGCGCGCGGGCGCCCCGACGCCGGGCTGATGGAGCTGATCCCCTTCAATGCCGCCGTCGTCGCCCTCGCGGACGACGAGGGCACCGGAGACCGGATCGTGCCCATCGCGCAGCTCTTCCACGACGACGATGGGCCGCACCTGGTGCAGGCGTCACCCAATCCGCCCACCACCCCCACCGAGCGCTTCCGCCTCGAGGTGGTGAGCCTGGCCGAGCACCTCCGCCTCGTGGCCGCGGAGGCGCGCGCGCAGCGTGACGACCACCACCGCGACCGGATCGCGCGCGAGATGCGCAACGCGCTCCGCGCGCTCGCGAGCGCGGCGAACAGCTTCGGCGAGCAGCTCGTCGCCCGCTTCGCCGGCGAGTGGAGCGAGCGCACCGCGACGCTCGACGAGCGTGCGCTGTCGGCGATCGACACCGCCGCCGCGCTGCTCGCCAATCCGGCCACGCGCACCGAGCAGGTGCAGGAGGCGCTCGAGCGGCTCGCCCCGGACCGCGCGGGCGCGCCGGCACGCGATGCCCACGACGCGCGCCCCCGCCCCGCGGTGCCCCCCGCGGCCCCCGCGGACCACACCGCCGTCGCGCCGCCGCGCGAGCCCCTGCGCACCCCCACCGGGGCGGCGCTGCGCGAGTACCTCCAGACCGGCATCGCCGGCTTCGACGAGCTCGAGCGGCGCCCCCTCTCCCAGCCCACGCCGGTGCCGGGGGAGGAAGTGGTGCCCATCGAGTCGCTCCTCTACCGGGGGCGCGCCGCGCTGGAGCGCGCCGCGGAGCTGCGCGCGGAGATCCTCCGCGGCGGCGCCGCGCCTTCGCGCGACGCGGTCCAGGAACTGTTCGACCTCATCGACCTCGCGCTCGTCGAGTAGCACAATGAAAACGCGGTTGCGGAACGCGCTCGGCATCGCGCTGAGCGTCGCGTTCCTCGTCTGGACGCTGTGGGGGGTGCGCCTGTCCGATGTGTGGGCGCACCTGCGCGCGTCCAACCTCTGGTACTTCGCGGCGGCCACCGTCGCCGGCACGCTCATCTTCCCGCTCCGTGCGCGCCGCTGGCGCACGATCCTCGATCCCGTCGCGCACCACCTCCCGCTCGGGATGCTCTGGCGCGCGACGGCGATCGGCATGATGGGGAACAACGTGGCGCCCGCGCGCGCCGGCGAGTTCGCCCGCGCCTACGCGCTCACGAAGGAGACGCCCCGCGTCACCTTCTCGGCGGCGTTCGCGTCGCTGTTCGTGGACCGCGTGTTCGATGCGTTCGTGGTGCTCCTCCTGATGGTGGCCGCGATCCTCTCCCCAGCGTTTCCGAACATCCCGATCGGCGGTCGCCCCGTGTCGAGCTGGGTGGAGGGGGGCGCCGTGGTCGCGCTGGTGGCGCTGGTGGGACTGTACGCGGTGGTGCTCTTCCCCGAGCGGATGATCGCCGTGTACGAGTGGGTGGCGCGCCGCGTCGCGCCGCGCCACGAGGAGCGCGGGCGCGCCATGCTCCTCTCCTTCGCCTCGGGGCTCGGCGTGCTGCGGCATCCGGGGCGGTTCGTGGCGGTGTTCCTCTGGACGCTGGCGCACTGGCTCCTCAACGGCCTCGCCTTCTACCTCGCGTTCAAGGCCGTGGGCATCCACGCGCCGTTCAGCGCGGCGCTCCTGCTGCAAGGGCTCATCGCCATCGGCGTGGCGGTGCCGAGCGCGCCGGGCTTCTTCGGGATCTTCGAGAAGCTCGGCCAGCTCGGCCTCGGCATCTACGGCGTGGACCGCACCGTGGCGACGAGCTGGGCGGTGGGCTTCCACATCCTGACCTTCCTCCCGATCACCATCATCGGGATCTACTACTTCGCCCGGCTCGGGCTGCACTTCAAGGAGCTGCGCGAGGCGCCGGCGCACGAGCGCGAGGAGCAGCTCGCGCACGCCGGCGCGAGCGCGAGGGAGAGCGCGAGGGAGAGCGCGAGGGAGCGCGCCGGGTGAGCGCGCGCGCGGCGCGCGTGACGGCGCACGCGAAGATCAACCTCGGGCTCCGCATCCTGGCGCGCGAGGCGGGAGGCTACCACGGGCTGGAGACCGTGTTCGCGCGCATCGCGCTCGGCGACCTCCTGACCGTGCGCGTGGACACGACGGGGCGCTCGCTCGACTGCGCGGGCGCGGACGTCGGGCCCACGGAGCGGAACCTGGCCTGGCGCGCCGCGCTCGCCTTCGCCGACGCCACCGGGTGGCCGCGCGGCTTCGCGATCGAGCTGCGCAAGTGCGTGCCCGTGGGGGGAGGGCTCGGCGGCGGGAGCGCGGATGCGGGCGCGGTGCTGCGAGCGCTCGCCGCGCTCGCGCCGCATGCGCCCTCGGAGGAAGAGCTGCTCCGCCTCGCCATCTCCCTCGGCAGCGACGTCCCCTTCCTCACGCTCGCGTCGCCGATGGCGCTCGCATGGGGGCGCGGCGAGCGGATGCTGCGCCTGTCGCCGCTCCCCGAGCGCCCCGTGGCGCTCGTGTCCCCCGACTTCGCGGTGTCGACCGCGGACGCGTACGCCTGGCTCGCGGCGTCGCGCGGCGCGTGGGCGCCGCAGCCGCTCGCGCTCGATGCGGATGCGCTGGGGTCGTGGGAGTCGCTCGCGCCGCTGGTGACGAACGACTTCGAGGTGCCGGTCTCGCTCCGCCACCCCGAGATCGCGCGGATCATCGACGGACTGCATCGGGCCGGCGCGAGCATCGCGCGCCTGTCCGGCTCCGGGTCCACCGTGTTCGGGATCTTCCCCGCACCGCCGGTCGCGGAGGCGCTCGCGCGGGAGCTCCCGGGGCGCGTGATGCTGACGCGAACGCTGGAGCGGGTGACGCCCGTGGAGCTGGTGGAGTGAGGGTGGTGCGCTCCAGCGCCTCACGGTCGCTTGAGCGCCTCGCCGTGGTTGAGTAGCTTCCAGGGCTCGGTGCCCCCTCGTCCAATGGCAGGACATCGGACTTTGGATCCGAGAATGGTGGTTCGAATCCACCGGGGGCAATGTTGACCAACCTCTTGCACTGAACTATGTTGAAAGGCTTCGGCAATGGATGAGCTGAGCGTCCCGCGACGCGGATTCAAGCTGCTGGCGGGGACGGCCAACCGGGCGCTGGCGGATGAGATCTCCCGCTGTCTCGGTGTCGAGCTCGCCCGGGTGACACTGACACGATTCGCCGACGGCGAGATCTTCGTCCGTATCGACGAGAACGTGCGCGGCGCGGATGTCTTCATCGTCCAGCCGACGAATCCGCCGGCCGAGAACATCATGGAGCTGTTGCTCCTGATCGATGCGGCGCGACGGGCGTCGGCGGCGCGCATCACGTGTGTGATGCCGTACTACGGCTACTCGCGGCAGGACCGGAAGGACCAGCCGCGCGTGGCGATCGGCGCCAAGCTGATGGCGAACCAGATCGTGACCGCGGGCGCGAACCGCGTGCTCGGGATCGATTTCCATCAGCATGCGTTGCAGGGGTTCTTCGACATTCCGGTCGATCACCTCTACGCGATGCCGGTGCTGGTGTCGCACTTTCGCAAGAAGCAGTTGCGGGATCTCGTCGTGGTGGCGCCCGATGTGGGCTCCGCGAAGATGGCGCGCGGGTTCGCGAAGCGGCTCAACGGCAGCTTCGCGATCATCGACAAGCGCCGGCCAGCGGCCAACGTGGCCGAGGTCCTCAACGTGGTCGGTGAGGTCGAAGGGCGAGATTGCATCATCCCCGACGACATGATCGACACGGCGGGCACCGTCACCGCGGCGGCCCGCGCCCTGAAGGAGCTGGGGGCGAAGGACATCTACGTCTGTGCCACGCACCCGCTGCTCTCCGGCCCCGCCCGGGAGCGGTTGAGCGAGGCGCCGATCGAGGAAGTGGTGGTGACCGACACAGTCGCCATTCCGCCGGAGCGACGGTTCCCGAAGCTCAAGGTGCTCTCCGTGGGAGAGCTGCTGGCGAAGGCGATTCGGTACACCCATTCGGACGAGTCGGTGAGCTCGCTCTTCGACTGATGACAGAGGCGCGCGCGGCGCGGCGATGGTGCCCGGAGCTCCGGGTCCCGGCCGCCACGCGGAGTGCCTGGACCGAACCTGACGCTTGACGTTTCACTGAGATCCTGACCATGGCCACCGCAAACCTCACCGCGAAGAAGCGCACCGACACCGGCAAAGGCGCCGCCCGCAAGCTGCGCAGCGCCCAGCAGACCCCGGGCGTCATCTACGGACACAACCGGGAGCCGCAGGCGCTGACGCTCGACACGCGGGAGCTCGACCTGCTGCTCGAGCGCATCGCCTTCGAGACCACCATCATCGAGCTGGACATCGAGGGCACCTCCGCGCGCACCCTGATCCGCGAGCTGCAGCGGCACCCGTTCAAGAAGCAGGTGCTGCACGTCGACTTCCAGGAGCTGGTGGCCGGCGAGCGCGTGACGGTGGACGTGCCACTCGTGATCGTCGGCACCGCCGCCGGCGTCCGCAACTCGGGGGGCGTGCTCGACCAGATCATGCGCGAGGTGACGGTGGAGGTCGACCCGGCCAGCATCCCGAACCACATCGACATCGATGTGAGCGCGCTCGATCTCAACGGCTCCATCCACGTGCGCGACCTCCGGCTCCCGGAAGGCGTCGAGGTGCTCGATGAGCCCGACGCCACCGTGTGCGTCGTGGTGCCGCCGCGCGTCGAGGCGGAGGCCGCCGCTGCCCCCGAAGCCGCCGAGGGCGGGGCCGAACCGGAGCTGATCCGGAAGCCGAAGGCGGAAGAGGGTGAGGGGGAAGGCGCGTGACGGCTGCGGGACTCGGGAATCGGGACTCGGGAATCGCGGGAAGTTGAAGGCGACGCGGGGCTGCGGCATCCGCCGCGGCCCCGCGCCGCAATCCGTCCTCTCCCGATTCCCGTTTCCCGATTCCCGAGTCCCGAGTCCCGAGCCGCACGCACTCTCGCTCCACATGAAGCTCATCATCGGCCTCGGCAATCCCGGCAAGCAGTACGAGCGCACGCGTCACAACGTCGGCTGGTGGGTGGTGGACCACCTCGCCGACGTTTGGCATCTCGGAGGGTGGCGCGAGGAGGGACAGGCGCTCGCCGCGAGCGGACGCGTCGACAACATCCAGGTGCGCCTGCTCAAGCCGCTCACGTTCATGAACCTGAGCGGCAAGGTGCTCGTCCCCTACCTGCGGCGCGCCTTCTGGTCCCCCGTCACCGACCTCCTGGTGGTGGTGGATGACGTGGCGCTCCCGGTGGGAAGCTACCGTCTGCGCGCGCAGGGGAGCGCGGGCGGACACAACGGCCTCAAGAGCATCGAGCAGACGATCGGCTCGCGCGACTACCCGCGCCTGCGCATCGGCATTCGCCCGCTGGACCCGGAGCGCCCGATCGGCGATCTCGCGGACTTCGTGCTCTCCCCGTTCGCGTCGGCCGAGCGGGAGGAGATCCTGTCGCTCATGCCCCGCTTCACCGACGCGGCGGAGCGCTGGTTGCGCGAAGGGATCGTGGCCGCGATGAACGCGCACAACGGCGCGTCCACGACGTAGCACGCCGCGCCCCGCGCCCGGCCCTCATCATCACGCACACGCACTCGATCGCATGCTGAAGCTCGGAATCGTCGGACTCCCCAACGTGGGCAAGTCCACGCTCTTCAACGCCCTCACCTCCGCCCAGGCGGAGGCGGCGAACTACCCGTTCTGCACCGTCGAGCCCAACGTCGGCATCGTCGAGGTGCCCGACGCCCGACTCGCGGCGCTCGCGACCATCGTGCACCCGCAGCGCACCGTCCCCGCGGTGGTCCAGTTCGTGGACATCGCCGGCCTCGTGAAGGGCGCGTCGAGCGGCGAGGGGCTCGGCAACAAGTTCCTCGCGAACATCCGCGAGACCGATGCGATCGTGCACGTGGTGCGCTGCTTCGAGGATCCCGACGTGCTGCACGTGATGGGGAGCGTGGATCCCGCGCGCGACCGGGAGGTGATCGAGTTCGAGCTCGCGCTCGCCGACCTGGGGACGGTGGAGAAGCGGCTCGACCGCGTGCGCCGCGCCGCGAAGTCAGCGGACAAGGAGGCGCAGGCCGAGCTGCCCGCCCTGGAGAAAGCGCACGCGGTGCTGAGCGAGGGGAAGGGGCTGTGGGAAGGGGGGCTCACCGCCGAGGAGCGCGCGCTCCTGGCGCCGCTCTCCCTGCTCACCGCAAAGCCGGTGCTCTACGCCGCGAACGTGAGCGACGAGGAGCTCACCGGCGCCGAGGGACCGCACCTCGCCGCGCTCCGCGAGGCGGTGCGGAGGAGCGGCGAGCACGCCGAGATCGTCCCCTTCTCCGCAAAGATCGAGGCCGAGCTGGCGGAGCTGCCGCCGGAGGACCGCGCCGACTTCCTCGCCTCGCTGGGCCTCGAGTCCGCCGGGCTCGACCGCCTCATCCGCGCGAGCTACACCCTGCTCGGCCTCGAGACGTACTTCACCGCCGGCGAGCAGGAAGTGCGCGCCTGGACCATCCACAAGGGGGACACCGCGCCGAAGGCGGCGGGGGTGATCCACACCGACTTCGAGCGCGGCTTCATCCGAGCGGAGACGGTGTCGTACGAGGACTTCGTGGCGAGCGACGGCTGGAAGGGCGCGCGCGAGAAGGGCGCGGTGCGGAGCGAGGGGAAGGAGTACGTGGTGCGCGACGGGGACGTGATGCTCTTCCGCTTCAACGTCTGACCGTTCGGGGCGGGAGGTCCGGGCAGAGGACGAGCTTTCCGTCCAGCCCCCCCGCCTCGACGCGGCGGTGGGCGTCGGCGATCTCATCGAACGAGATGCGCTCGGCGACGCGCGGCTGGATGGTGTGGGCCGCGAGCAGGGCGAAGAGGCGCTCGAGATCCTGTTCGAACCAGGCGGGATGCCGTGCCCGCATCAGGTTGATCGAGTAGAGGCGAATGCGCTTGCCACCGGGGAGCCAGCTCAGCACCCGCCTCCAGAGATACACGCGCGCGAGCCACATCAGCACGCCGAGTCCACGCCCCGGCGCCTGCACGCGGGCCGAGTAGCCGTAGGCGCAGAGCAGGCCGCCGCGCCTGAGCGCCGCGAGGGAGCGGCGATAGTCGTCCTCGCCGACGCCGTCGAAGATCACGTCGAACCCGCCCGGCAGCGCGCGCGTGAAGTCCTCGCGCTGGTAGTCGATCGGCGTGGCGCCGAGCGCTCGGACCAGCGCCGCGTGCTCGCCGCGGGCGGTCCCCCACAGCTCGAGGCCCGCCGCCCTGCCGAGCACCAGGAGCGCCTGGCCGACGGCGCCGGCCGCTCCGTGCACGAGCACGCGCTGCCCCGGCTGCACGTGGGCCGAGCGGTGCAGGAGCTGATACGCGGTCGTCCAGCTCAGGATCAGCGCGGCCGCCTCCGCCGCATCGACGCCTGCTGGCACGCGGACGAGGTCCTCCGCCCGAAGGGTGCGGTACGCGGCGTTCGACCCGAGCACCGTCATGTCGGCCACCCGATCGCCGAGCTGGAAGCCGCTCACGCCATCGCCGATCTGGTCGATCTCCCCAACGAGATCGTAGCCGAGCACGAACGGCGGCCGGCGGCGCATCGTCTGTGGGTAGAGGTGACGCCGGATCACCACGTCCGTGAACTCCAGGCTCGATGCGAGCACGCGGACCCGCACCTCCCCGCGCCCTGCCGCGGGCATGGGCGCGTCGACCACCTCCAGCCCCTCCGGGCCACCGAAGCGGCTCACCTGCACGACCCGATTGCGCGGACGCTGCGACTCGGCAGTCAGGGTGCCCGCGACGCTCGGCTGCAGTCGCCCGGTCCCACCGGTCGTCCCCCCAGTCGCGGACCCTGGCGTGATCGCGGATGGCTCGAGCATGGCCCTACCCCCGTGGAGGGTGCCGTTCACGGCTCCCTACCGTACGCCCTGCGAGTGCGCGCCGCCATCGGCCATTGCCCGATCCTCCCCCCGGGGTTCCCTGATTCCCCATGGCCCCCGGCCCCTAGCCTCCAGCCCCGAGCCGTAGTACCTTCAAAGGCTGTCATACAAATCACCCCCCTCCCCCCGTGCATGCCGCGGGGGGCGGTTCGAGTCCACAGGGAGGATTCTTTCCGCATGCCTCGCAAGTACGAGGCGGTGTACATCTTCGACTCCACGCTCGAAGACGCCGCCATCCAGGAGAAGATCTCGCGCTTTCATGGCCTGCTCGAAGCGGCCGGCGAGATCAACGTCGACCACTGGGGTCGGCGCCAGCTCGCCTACCCCATCGGGCCGCGCGAGAACGGCTACTACGTCATCGCCCGCTTCGAGGCCGAGCCGGGCGTGCTCCCCGAGTACGAGCGCGCGCTCAAGCTCGATGAGGGCGTGGTGCGCTACCTCGTCACGCTCCACGAGCACGAGCTCGGCGCCCCCCCGATGACCGAGGAAGAGATCGCGGCCGGCCGGCAGCGCGGCGAGGACGACGAGGACGAGGACTGAGCCATGCGACGCCAACAGAAGAGCTGCCCGTTCTGCGAATCCCGCGTGCGCTTCATCGATTACAAGGATGACCGCACCCTCGGCCGCTTCCTCACCGACACGGGCAAGATCCTGCCGAGCCGGTTGAGCGGCGTCTGCGCGCGGCATCAGCGCCAGCTGTCCACGGCGATCAAGCGTGCGCGCTTCCTCGCCCTGATCCCCTACATTCGGGGACACCAGGCGTAGGGATGCGCGACGGCCCGGTGCCGGCGCCGCGGGAGCAGGGGTGGTTGCGCATCGTCCTTGCTCTCGCGGCGTTCCTCTTGGTGCCGCACGCACCGGGGTTCCCGGCGTTCGTGCCGGTGGTGGAAACGTTGCTCCTCCTGCTGCCGGCGCTCACCGTCTGCTTCATCGTCGGCTGGTGGAGCGGCGGATCGTTCGCGGTGGCCATGGTGTGGCTGGCGCTCACGGTGTGGCTGTACGTGCTCCCCGCCCCGCGGGGGACGGGAACCGCGTACTACGACCTGGCGCGAGCGTGGGGGCTGCTGGTGGCGGGGTCGTTCGGCGTGGTGTGTCTCGTCGGACGGCAGAGCACCCTCCTGCACCGTGCCCTCGCCGCCATCGGCATCGCGGCGCTGCTCGGCGTGGTGCTCTCGGCGCTCGGGAAGCTGGACGTGCGCGAGGCGCAGCGGGTGTTCGCCGGGGAGTACGCGACCCGGAACGCCGAATCCGCGGCGGTGCTGCAGGAGAGCTCGCGCATCATCGGCGAGCGCCTGCCGGAGGCGGCCTCGTTCGCCTCGCGGTTCGCCGCGGCGCGCGTCGAGGGGGAGGACGCGATGGCGCGGCTCGCGGCGCCGCTCTATCCCGCGCTGCTCGCGCTCGAGGCGCTGGCCGCCTGCGCGCTCGCGTGGGCGCTGCACCATAGACTCAGCCGGACGCGGATCGGCTCGCCCCTGGCGCCGCTCCGCACCTTCGGCTTCAGCGACCAGCTCATCTGGGCCCTGGTCGCAGGGATCACCTTCCTGGTGCTCCCCTCGTTCGCGCCGCTGTCGGGGCTCGGGAAGAACCTCGTCGTGTTCTTCGGGGCGCTGTACACGCTGCGCGGCTACGGCATCTTCGCCTGGTTCTCGTCGCGACGGGCGGCGGTGGTGGGCGCGGTGGTGGCGATCGCCACCCTCCCGCTCTCCCTCGTCACCGTGCCCGCCGCGCTGGGGCTGGGGCTGAGCGATACCTGGTTCGACTGGCGCCGCCGCGCCGCTCCCGAGGGGAGCGGCCGCCGGGGCACCTGACACGATTTGGATCTCTAACCGTTCGTCCGGAGCGCACCATGGAAGTCATTCTGCGTCAAGCCATCGAGAACGTCGGCAAGCCCGGCGACATCGTGAAGGTGTCCAACGGCTACGCCCGCAACTACCTCCTCCCGCACGGCCTCGCGTACGAGGCGACGGAGGGGAACCGGAAGCGCATCGCCCAGGAGAAGGCGCGCCTCGAGGCCGCCGAGAACGAGCGCCGTGGTCAGGCCCAGTCGCTCGCCGACCGTCTGGAGCAGGTGCAGCTCACCTTCTCCGCTCGTGTGGGGGAGGAGGAGAAGCTGTTCGGCTCCGTGACCGCCGCCGACATCGCCCAGCAGCTCCACGCTCAGGGCTTCTCCGAGATCGAGAAGCGCCAGATCGACCTGCACGAGCCGATCAAGTCGCTCGGCGTCTACAAGGTGCCCGTCCGCCTGCACGCGGACGTCCGGCCGGAGATCAAGGTCTGGGTGATCAAGCAGTAGGGGTTGGGGGTTGGGGGCTAGGGGCCGGGGGGATCTCGAGACCCGCGGGGCTCGAGGGCTGAGTCGAACGTCACGGGGCGCCGGGAGGCGCCTCGTGTGCTATGCGGGTCCGCGAGGTCCGATCCCCGGCCAGCCCGTGCTTACGCGAGATCATGTTCCGGCGAGCCCCCCCGGACTTCCCGAGCGCCAGACTCCCCGAGCCCCGGACTCACCGAGCGCCGGACTCCACGAGCCCGGCTTCCCCTGAATCGCCGGTAAACAGTTCCCCGCCCCCTGGCCGCCGCTGCATCCGTCCTCATATTGCGGATCGTGCGACCGCGCGGCGGTCGCGCCGCCGCAGCCGCCCGGGCACCGGAGTGACCTGGGAAGGTTCCAACGGGTTACAGCCCAGACAGTCGATCAGCGAATGCCCCGACAGAAGACCCCTTCGTCCCTCGCCCAGGCACGACGCGCCGCCGCGCTCTGTCTCGATCTCAAGGCCACCGACGTGGTGATGCTCGATCTCGGAACCGTTTCCGACGCCACCGATTACTTCGTCATCGCGAGTGGCAACTCGGACACGCACGTCCGCGCGATCGCGGAGCACGTGCTCGAGGAGCTCAGGAAGGAAGGCGTGCGCGCCCATCACATCGAGGGACTGTCCCAGGGGCGGTGGGTGCTGCTGGACTACATCGACTTCGTGGTGCACGTGTTCCATCCGGTGTTGCGCGACTTCTATCAGCTCGAACGCCTCTGGAGCGACGCGCGCACCGTGGCGATAGACCGAGAGGGAGCCGGCGTATGATGAGACGGTGGGCGTGGCTGGCAGGCGCGGCGGTGGCGGTGAGCCCGATGGTCGCGGGCCCGCTGTCCGCCCAGGATTACTTCGGTAAGAATCAGGTCCAGTACGCGCACTTCGATTGGCAGGTCATCGAGACCGAGCACTTCCTGGTCCATTACTACCCGTCCGAGCGCATCGCCGCCATGGATGCCGCGCGGATGGCCGAGCGGGCGTACAACCGCCTGTCGCGCATCCTGGGACACGAGTTCCGGGAGAAGAAGCCGATCATGGTCTTCGCCTCCCGCGCCGACTTCGGCCAGAACAACGTGACCGGGGACCTCGGCGAGGGGACGGGAGGGGTCACCGAGCCGCTCCGCGACCGGATGCTCCTCCCCTTCACCGGCGACTACCGCACCTTCGAGCACGTGCTCACGCACGAGATGGTGCACGAGTTCCAGTTCGACGTGTTCCAGCGCGGGCGCGGCGCCGGCGGCGCGATCCAGTCGCTGTCGCAGGTGAACCCATCGCTCTGGTTCATGGAGGGGATGGCCGAGTACCTCTCCATCGGCCCCAACGACCCGCACACGTCCACCGTCATCCGCGACGCCGCGCTCAACGGCCATCTGCCCACGATCAAGCAGATGACCGAGCAGCCCGACGAGTACTTCCCGTATCGCTACGGCGAGGCGTTCTGGGCCTACATCGCGCAGCGGTGGGGAGACGAGATCGTGGGCTCCATCCTCACGGCCGTGCCGAGCATGGGCGTGGAGCGCGCGTTCAAGCACGAGACCGGCAAATCGCTCGACGACCTCGGCGACGAGTGGCGCGAGGCGATGCAGGTGCAGCACCTGCCGCAGATCGCGCAGCTCGAGCGTCCGCGCAAGTTCGCGCAGCCGCTGCTCACGGAGCGGCGCTCGGGCGGGCAGATCTTCCTCGCCCCCGCGCTCTCCCCCGACGGGAACTACGTCGCGTTCCTGTCGAACGGGAGCTTCCTCCGCGGCCAGGTGTTCATCGACCTCTGGCTCGCCGACGCGCGCACCGGGAAGCGGGTGGCGCGCCTGGTGAAGAGCACCTTCGACCCGAACTACCAGGAGCTGCAGCTCCTGTACTCGCAGAGCTCCTTCTCTCCCGACGGGAAGCGGCTCGCCTTCACCGCCCTCGGTGAGGGGCGCGAGATCCTCTACATCCTCGACGTCGCGCGGCGCAAGCGCATCAAGCGCATCGCCCTCGATCTCGACGGGATCACGAGCCCGAGCTGGTCCCCCGACGGCCAGCACCTGGTGTTCAGCGGCAACCGCGGCGGGATCACCGACCTGTTCGTGGTGGACGCCGATGGGAAGCACCTCCGCCAGCTCACCGACGACAAGTACGGGGACATCCAGCCGCAGTGGTCCCCCGACGGGAAGACCATCGCCTTCGCCACCGATCGCGAGGGGGCTGACGTGTCGCTCCTGCGCTTCCCCAAGATGCGCATCGCGCTCTACCACGTGGACGATGGGCGCGTGGAGGTGATCCCCGGACAGGACGGGCTCAACATCAACCCGATGTGGGCCCCCGATTCCAGGTCGCTCGCCTACGTGAGCAACCGCAGCGGGATCGAGAACATCTTCCTGTACGACTTCGGCGACCGGCAGCATTACCAGCTCACGCGCGTGGTGGGGGGCGTCACGGCGTTCACCGAGGTGAGCCCCGTCATCTCCTGGTCGCGCGCGAGCGACAGGCTCGTGTTCACCTACTACGAGGACGGCAATTACGCGGTGTGGTCGGTGGACAACCCGCGGCTGCTCAAGCGTGAGCCGTACCGCGCGCCGGAGCCGACCACCGTGGCGCGGAGCGGGATGGCCGCCGACAGCACGGCGATCGCGAAGGTGGCGGCGATGGACAGCGCGCCGAGCCCCGCCGGCGCCTCGTCGTTCTACCGGTCGTCCACCGGGTTCCGCGCGTCGAGCGACACGCCGGCCGTGGCGGAGACGAAGAGCGCGGATGCGCCGATCAGCGTCGCCGCGCTGCTCGACAGCGGCGAGCTCGCGCTCCCCGACACCATGCGCTTCAAGAAGTACAAGTACCACATCCGCTTCTCCCCCGACTACGTCGCCCGCCCCACGGTGGGCTACGCCCGCGACAACTTCGGGAGCGGCGTGTTCGGCGGCACGGCGATCGTGCTGAGCGACATGGTGGGGAACAACCAGCTCGCCTTCGCCGGCGCCATCAACGGGCGCATCAGCGAGGCGCAGGTGTTCGCCGGCTACACCAACCTGTCGCGCCGGCTCCAGTACACGACGGGCGTGTACCAGACGCCGTACTACTTCGGCAATCCGCCGCTGCTGCAGTCGGTGACGATCGACAATGGCGACGGCACGTCCCAGCAGGGCTACCAGGAAACGCAGATCATCACCCGCTACATCGTGCGGCAGGCGTTCGCCACGGCGATCTACCCGTTCGACCGCTTCACGCGCGCCGAGCTGGGGCTCGGCTGGACGAACCTCGACCGCACCGATCTGGTGTTCACCCGGCTGCTCGACGGTACGCTCACCTTCGCCACGCCGTACGACGAGCGGGAGCAGAACTCGCGGACGGTGAACTACTTCCAGCCGTCGCTCGCGTACGTGTCCGACAACGTGCTCTGGGGGATGACGGCGCCCATCTACGGGCGGCGCTATCGCTTCCAGGTGACGCCGGCGCTCGGGAACTTCCACTGGGTGGAGTACCTCGCCGACTACCGGCGCTACGACCCGATCCTGTTCAACTTCCTCACCATCGCCACGCGCGCCTCGGCGAGCCTCTCCGTGGGGCGCGACGCGGACTCGGTGCGCAAGTACATCGGTTACAGCGACGTGCTGCGCGGCTACGAGAGCGACACCTTCCAGGCGACGGAAGCCAACTGTCCCGATCAGACGGCGACCGGCGTCTACCGCTGCTCGCCGCTGCTCGGCAGTCGGGTGGCGTACGCGAGCGCCGAGCTGCGCTTCCCGCTGCTGCGTGGCGGCGGCGTGGCCGGCGTGATCCCCGTGCCGCCGATCGAGGGGGCGTTCTTCTACGACGTGGGCACGGCGTGGTTCAGCGGCCAGACGCTCGAGTTCCACCGCATGCGCCCCACCGACGCCTCGAACGTGCGCGGCCTGCTCACGAGCTACGGCTTCGGCGTGCGGGTGAACCTGTTCAACTACGCCATCCTCCGCTGGGACTACGCCATCCCGCTCGAGGCCCCGGGGAAGCACGGGTTCTGGAGGTTCTCGCTGTACCCGCCCTTCTGATCGCGGGGTGCGGTACGCGGGGTGCGGGACGCGTCGAACAAGGAACGCGACGGGGTGCCGGCAACAGCCGGCGCCCCGTCGCACTTCCACATCAGTGCTCCTGCCGTTCCCGCGCCCCGCGTCCCGCACCCCTCATCCCCCCCGGCCCCCGGCCCCCAACCCCGGCCCCCGACTTGAACGCTCCCCCTCCCCCCGGTACCTTTCGCCCGTGCGAACGACGCTCCTCGCGTTGGCGCTCGTGCTGGTCGCGTGCGGCCGATCCGACCGCGCCGGCGCTCCCGCCCTCTCCGACGCTCCCTCTGCCAGCAGCATGCGCGGCCCCGACCAGATCGTCCTGCGGTTTCCGCGGGGCGGCGGCGCGGTCCGGGCATTCGCCTTCCCACGTCTGGACTCCCTGGTCTGGACCTCCTCCGGGAAGGTGCCGCCGCTGGTCCGTGTCCTCGGCTTCGACGAGGAGGCGGGGACCGTTGCCGCCGCGGACGACAAGGGCGCCCTCGTCCGTGTCGACCTCCGGCTCGGCGCGGTGACCCGCGACAGCAAGCCCAGGCTCACCAGGCTCGCCACCAGCGATGGCTCCGCCGTCTACGGCATCGACGATGACGGCGGGATCGTGCGTCTCACCCCCGCCGCGAGCTGGCGCTTCAGTCCCCCCGCGCCGGCGCGCGACGTCATCCCCGAGCCGGACGGCGCGATCCTGATCCTCGCCGATCTCGGGGATCGGACGACCGTCTGGCAGATGTACCCGCCGGCGCGCACGATCACCGACACCGTGCGCCTCCCGCGGGTCTCCCGCGCCCTGCGCACGCAGGTCGGCGATCGCGTGTACTTCACCGTGGACTCCGGGCTCGTGGGACTCCGCAGCCGCGGCCTCGAGAAGGTGCCGAGCATCCACCTTCAGCACCACGTGCGCGCCATCGCCACCACGCCGAGCGGGGACCGGCTGTACGTGGCCACCGACTCGTCCACCGACGTGCTCGTCATCGATCGCTACACCCACCAGGTGAGCGCGCGCATCGCCCTCCCCGGGCCGGCCGCGGAGCTGCGCATGGATCCCACCGGCCGCTACGTGCTCGCGCACCCCGCGCGCGTGGACTCGGCATGGGTGATCGCCGTGGGCACCGACCATCTGGTGGGCGCCGTACCCACGGAGTGGCGCAACGACCTCCCCGCCGTCGCCCCGAACGGCTGGATCGCGCTCCTCGATGGAAAGAACGTCCGCCTGGTGGATGGCGAGACGCTGCGCACGCGAGACACGGCGAAGGGGGGCGCGAAGGACGACTGGTACTTCATCGCCTGGAACGGCTTCCGCCCGCGCGCGTCGGGGCTCGATGAGCCGGTGACGTTCGGCGGTGACAGCGCGGCCGCCGACACGATGGACACCACGGCGATCCCCGACGTGTCCCCCTCTCCCGCCGACAGCGCGGCGACGCCGGCGCGCCCCCGCCCCGCCCCGATGCCTCGCGACACGGTCGCCGCGGCTCCGCCGGCGGACACGCTGGCGCGGCGCGCGCAGGGCTTCACCGTCCAGTTCGCGGCCGTTCGGTCGCCGGACACCGCGCGCTCCGTCGCCTCCACGATCTCGGTGCAAGGAACGTCCGCCCGCGTGGTGGCCACGCAGCGCATGGGGATCACCATCTACCGCGTGGTGCTCGGCCCCTATCCCACGCGGGCCGAGGCGGAGCGCGTCGCGCGTGCGTCGGGCAAGTCGTACTGGGTCTATGAAGGTGCACCGTGATGAGCTCTGCGCAGGACAGCCAGGTCCACGCCGGCTGGGAGGAGGAAGGGCGGCGCATCGCCGCCCATCTCGATGAGGTGTCGTCCGCTCTCGTGCTCGGCGATGATCCCTCGGCGGCCGCCGGAGTCGCGCTCGGCATCGGTCGCGTCCAGGCGCGCCGCCGGCGCGTGGCGATCGGCGATCTGGTGGGCGAGCTTCCTTCCGTCGAGCGCCACGTCCCCGAGGGGACGGTGCACGGCCTCGTGGACGTGCTGGACTTCGGCGTGTCGCTGAGTCGCGTGGCGCTGCCGATCGATCCGGCGCGCAACCTCCTCGTGCTCCCCAGCGGCGCCGCGCCGCTCGACCACGACGCGCTGCTGCGCGCCGATCGCTGGCCACGCCTCACGAGCGAGTTCCGCGACGCCGGCGCGCTGCTGCTCGTCGTCGCGCCCGCGGGCGCCGCATCGCTCCCCGCGCTCGCCGCCACCGTCGATGGCGTGGTGCTCGTGGGGGACGCCGTTGCGCCCGCGGGTGCGCGCGTGATCGCGCGCGCCTCGCACCCCGAGCCCGTCGCGCTCGTGGCGGGCGCGCCGGAGAGCGCGACGGTGACCGGTCCGGTGGCGACGCCGCGCGTCACGCGACCGGTGTTCCCCGCCTCCATCCACCAGCACGGCGTCTCGCGTGGCACCCGCGGCGCGCCGGCCAGACCGCGCGCCGTCACGATCGCGCTCGCTGCCGCCGCGGTCGTCCTCCTCGCGCTCGGGGGGTGGGGAGCCACCCGCCTGGTCCACTCGCGGAACGAGCCGGACGCCACCGCCCCGACCATGGCGCGCAACGACTCCGCCTCCCCCGACAGCGCTCCGGCGCCGGTGGCGGCGGGTGCGCCGTCGGCGCCGACCGCCTCCTCCTCCGCGGGCGGGGAGGTGAGCGTCGCCAATCCGGCCGACTCGGCGAGCGCCGTCCCCTTCGCCGTGGCTCTCCTGCTGGCGGACAACGCCACGACGGCGAACTCGCGGATCGAGGAGGCGTCCGCGCGGCAGCTCCCCGCGCTCACCTGGTCGCCGCTCTCCGCCGACAGCGGGCAGCACAACCTGCTGGTAGTCACCGGCGCTTTCGGCAGCGACAGCCAGGCGTCCGCGTTCCTGCGCGGACTGCGCGCGCGCCGCGTGCTCAGGGCGAGACAGGGACACGTGGTGCGGACGCCGTACGCCCTGCTCATCCAGAGCGGCGTGTCGCGCGACCAGATCCCCGTCTTCGTCGACGGATACCGGCTCAAGGGGCTGCCCGTGTACGCGCTGCTCCAGCCCGACGGACGGGCGAACGTGTACGCGGGTGCGTTCGAGACGCCGGAGGCGGCGCGCTCGCTGCTGACGACCTTTCGCGCGAACGGCGAGACGCCGCGCGTGGTGTACCGAACCGGGAGACCTATCTAGTGCGGTTGACCAAGCTCGAGCTGCAGGGCTTCAAGTCGTTCGCCGATCACACGCACCTCCAGTTCGAGCCGGGGGTGACGGCCATCGTCGGGCCCAACGGGTGCGGCAAGTCGAACGTCTCCGACGCCGTGCGGTGGGTGCTCGGCGAGCAGCGGGCGCGCGCGCTTCGCGGCGCCAAGATGGAGGAGGTCATCTTCCAGGGCTCCTCGGCGCGGCGTGCGGTGAACATCGCCGAGGTGTCGCTGCACTTCGAGAACGAGGACGGGCAGCTCCCGGTGCCCTTCCGCGAGGTGGTGATCACGCGCCGGCTGTCGCGCTCCGGCGAGAGCGAGTACCTGCTCAACGGCGCCCCCTGCCGGCTGCGCGACATCCACGACATGGTGCGCGGCACCGGCCTCGGCGCCGACTCGGGCATCGTGATCGAGTCGAAGATGATCGACGCGCTCCTCTCCGACCGCCCGGATGACCGCCGCGAGCTGTTCGAGGAGGCGGCCGGCGTGGGGCTGTACCGCGACCGCCGCCGGACCACCGAGCGCCGGCTGGAGGAGACGACGGTGGACCTCGCGCGCCTCGACGACCTGATCGCCGAGGTGCAGAGCCAGGTGCGGTCGCTGGCGCGGCAGCGGAAGCGCGCCGAGCGGCACGCGGACCTCATGGGACGACGCTTCGGCGTGGAGCTCACGCTCGCCTCGCGCGAGATGCGGGCGTGGCGCGAGGAGCTGGAGCGGCTCGAGGTGCGCGTGGCGGAGCTGCGCGAGGCGCTGCCGCACGCGGAGGAAGTGGGGCACGTGGCCGAGCGCACGCGCGAGGAGGCGCACCAGGCGCGCACCACCGCCGAGGCGCGCCGCGGCGAGCTGGCGCGCCTGGTGAGCGCGCAGCGCGAGGAGTCGATGCGCCTCGACAGCGAGCTGCGCGTGGCCGAGGAGCGGCAGCGCAACGCGCTGGCGCGCCGGCAGCGCGCGGAGGAGGAGCGCCGCGCGGGCGAGGAGGTGGGGAGCCAGCTCGTGCTCGACCGCGAGCAGGCGCGCGCCGAGCGGGCGCGGCTGGACGAGGAGCTGGCCACCGCGCGCGAGGAGCTCCAGCAGCGCACCGCCGCCGAGGAGGAGGCGCGGCGCGCGGTGAGCGCCGCGCGTCAGGCGTTCGAGCAGGCCGAGCGCAAGCTGCGCGAGCTGGGCGACCAGCTCCGCCGCGCGGAGCTCGATCGCGAGGGGGCGGAGCGCGAGGCCGGGGAGCTCTCGCAGCGCGGCGACGCGCTGGCGGCGGAGCGCGAGCAGCTCGGCGAGGCGCTCGCGCTCGCGCGCGGCGAGCTCGATCTGGCGCAGCGCGCCGTGGATGAGGGGACGGCGGCGGTGGAGGCGATGACCGAGCGGCTGCGCGCCTCGCGCGCCGCGGCCGAGGAGGCGCGCGCGCGCGAGGCGGGTGCGCGCGGGGAGCTGCTCCGCGCGGAGGAGCTCATGACGTCGCTGCAGGGGAAGGTGCACGGGCTCGAGGCGCTCGAGCGCGAGCGCGTGGGGCTCGCCCCCGCCGCCGCGCGGCTGCTCAAGGAGCGGGAGCGCTTTGGTGAGGGCGCCATCCTCGGTCCGCTCTCCGATTTCCTCTCCACCGGCGCCACCTCCGCGCTGCTCGTGGAGAAGTTCCTCGGCAATACCGTGCACGCCATCCTCGTGCGCGACAACGCGGTGGCGCAGGCGATCCGCGCGTGGCACGCCGAGGCGAACCCCGGTCCCCTGCTCCTCCTCCCCCTCGACGCGCCGCTGCACGACGATGCGGCCGATGGCACGCTCGCCAGTCTGGTGGAGGCGTCGGAGCCGGCGCGCGCGTGGGCGCGCAACCTGCTCGGCCACGTGCGGGCGGTGGAGGATGGCGCCGCGTTCGTGGATGCGCGCGGCGCGGTGTGGCTCCCCGGCTCGGTCTCCGGCCCTGGGCCGCTGCGCCGGCGCGCGGAGCTCACGAGCCTGCGCGAGGAGCTGAGCGCCGCCCAGGCGGCGCGCGAGGCCGCGTCCACCGAGGCCGATGCGGCGCGCGCGATGCTCGAGGAAGCCGAGCGCGCGGTCACCGCCGCCGCCGAGTCCAACGCCGAGGCGCAGCAGGCGCTCCGCCAGGCGGGGGAGATGCGCGACGAGGTGTCGCGCCGGTGCGCCCGCGCGGAGCGCGAGATCGCGAACGTGGAGGCGATGGCCGAGAAGCTCGCCACGCGTCGCGCCGATCTCGAGAAGCGCGTGGCCGAGCTCGAGGCGCGCCGGGCGTCGGCGGAGGAGGCGATCGCCGCGCACGAGCAGGAGCGCGCCGCGGCCGGGGAGCGCCTCCAGGAGCTCGAGCAGATGCAGGAGGTGGCGCGCGAGGAGCGCACGCGCTGGCAGGTGGAGATGGCGCAGCTCCAGGCGCGCATGCAGGTGTCCACCGACCGGGAGCGGCGCCTCGACGCCGAGATGCAGAACGCCGCCGCGCGCATGGAGGCGCTTCTCGCCGAGCTCACCGACATCGAGCAGGCGGACAGCGTGCTCGCGCAGCGCATGGCCGAGTGGCGCATGGACCTCGACGCGCGCCAGGCCACCCTGCGCGACAGCGAGGAGCGGCTGCGCGAGGCCGAAGAGGAGGTGCAGTCCACCAACCAGCGGCTCGAGGAGGCCGAGGGGGCGCTCGATGAGGCGCGCCGCCACGCCACCCGGCTCGGCGAGGAGCTGCACCACGCCGAGCTGCGCTACACCGAGCTTTCGGGGAAGCGCGCCGCCATCCGCGAGCGGCTGGAAACAGAGTGGCGCCGCCCGCTCGAGGAGATGCTCGCCGCCGTGGAGCCGGTGGACACCGACGACGACACGCTGCGCGCGGAGCTGGCGTCGCTGCGCGAGGAGCTGGAGTCGATCGGCCCGGTGAACCCGCTCGCCGTGGAGGAGCACGAGGAGGAGGTGAAGCGCCTCGACTTCCTCACCAACCAGCGCAACGACCTCCAGAGCGCCAAGGCGTCGCTCCAGCAGGCGATTCGCGAGATCGACACCACCGCGCGCGAGCTCTTCCTGGCCACCTTCACGCAGGTGCGCGAGAACTTCCGCCAGATCTTCATGACGCTGTTCGGCGGCGGCGAGTGCGACCTGCGCCTGGAGAACCCCGAGGCGCCGCTCGACTGCGACATCGAGGTGCACGCCTCGCCGCGCGGCAAGCGCACGCAGCGCATCCACCTGCTCTCGAGCGGCGAACGCGCGCTCGTGGCGCTCTCGCTGCTGTTCGGGATCTTCCTCACCAAGCCGAGCCCGTTCTGCCTGCTCGACGAGGTGGACGCCCCGCTCGACGACCAGAACGTGGGCCGCTACGTGAAGATGCTGAACCAGTTCAAGACGAACACGCAGTTCATCGTCATCACCCACAACCCCCGCACCACTACCGAGGCCGCCGACGCGGTGTACGGCGTGACGATGCAGGAGCCGGGGGTTTCGTCGTTCGTGAGTGTGAGAATGAAAGGAGCAGCGGTGGAGGAGCCGGCTGGGGTGTAGGAGGTAGTGGGGTCTAGGACCTGGTGGCTGGACCACCGTGAAACGCGTGTCGCGTGTGGGGAACTGACGGGTGTAGAAGCTGGGTAGAGCGCGTGTAGGCTCGGCTGTAGAGAGAGTCCACCTACACACGAACACACGCGCCGTCCCTCGCCCCTCTATCCGTCAGTTCCCCACACGCGACACGCGTCCTTTGGTGGTCCAGCTACCAGGTCCTAGCACCTCCCATGAAGCTCACCACTATCGGCACCGGCACCGCTGCCCCGTCCCCCAGTCGCGTCAACGCCGGCTACCTCGTCGAGGCCGGGGGCGTGCGGCTGCTGCTCGATTGCGGGAGCGGCGTCGTGCATCGCATGGCGGGGCTCGGGATCGACTGGATGGGGATCACGCACGTCGCCGTCACGCACTTCCACGCCGACCACACGAGCGACCTCCCGTCGCTCCTCTTCGCCTGGCGGTGGGGCGCCCTGCCGCCGCGCTCCGCGCCGGCGCAGGTGATCGGACCGCCGGGGACCGACGCGCTGCTCGGGAAGATGGCGGACGTGTTCGGTCGGGGGGTGCGGTACCCGGACTTCCCGCTCGAGGTACGGGAGCTCCCCCCCGGAGCGGCGGTCGAGCTGGAGGACGGGGTCGTGCTGGAGGCGCATGCCGTTCCCCATACGGCGGAAAGCGTGGCATATTGCGTGAGGCGCGGCGGACGCCGCCTCGTGTACACGGGGGACACCGGCCCCGACGCCGCCCTCGCCGAATGGGCGAGCGGATGCGACGTGCTGCTGTGCGAGTGCTCGCTCCCGGAAGAGCTCGCGATCCCCTCGCACCTCACGCCGGCGCGATGCGCGGAGCTCGCCGCGGCGGCGCGCCCCGGGATGCTGGTGCTGACCCACTTCTACCCACCGGTGGAAGCCGTCGATGTCCGCGGCGTGATCGCCGAGCAGTATCGCGGAGAGATCGCGCTCGCGGTGGATGGCTGGTCCATCGAGATCGAGGAACACTGATGCTGGTCGTCATGAAGCACGGCGCCTCGTCGGCGGAGATCGACGCCGTCGTGCGCACGATAGAAGAGATGGGGTACGAGGCGCGCCCGATGCCCGGCGCGCAGCGCACCGCCGTGGGGCTCGTCGGCAACGATGGGCGCGTGGACGGCTCGCGCATCGAGGCGCTGCCCGGCGTGGCGCAGGTGATCCACGTCACGCAGCCGTACAAGCAGGTGTCGCGCGAGTGGCGGCCGGAGAACACCGTGGTCACGCTCGCCCCCGGCGTGCACGTGGGCGGTGACGAGGTGGTGGTCATGGCCGGCCCCTGCTCGGTGGAGTCGGAGGAGCAGATCGTGACCGCCGCGCGGCAGGTGCGCGCGGCCGGCGCGGCGGCGCTCCGCGGCGGCGCCTTCAAGCCGCGCAGCTCCCCCTACTCCTTCCAGGGACTCGGCCGCCGCGGGCTCGAGCTGCTCGCGCTCGCGCGCCGCGAGACTGGGCTCGCCATCGTCACCGAGGCGATGGACGAGGAAGGCGCCGAGCTGGTCGCCGAGTTCGGCGACTGCATCCAGATCGGCGCGCGCAACATGCAGAACTACTCGCTCCTCAAGTTCGTGGCGAAGCTCGGCAAGCCGGTGCTCCTCAAGCGCGGCCTCGCCGCCACGATCAGCGAGCTGCTGCTCAGCGCCGAGTACATCCTCGCCGGCGGGAACGACCAGGTGATCCTCTGCGAGCGCGGCGTCCGCACCTTCGACAACGTGACGCGGAACATGTTCGACCTCACCGCGATCCCGATCGTGCAGGGGCTCTCCCACCTCCCCATCGTCGCCGACCCGAGCCACGGCACCGGCGTGCGCGACAAGGTGATCCCGATGGCGCGCGCCGCCGTCGCCGCCGGCGCGAGCGGGATCCTCGTGGAGGTGCACCCGCACCCCGACCGCGCCCTCTCCGACGGTGCCCAGTCGCTCTACCCCGAGCAGTTCGCGCAGCTCGTTGGCGAGCTGCGGGCGATCGCGGCGGCCATCGGCCGCACGGTCGCTCCGGCCCCCGGCGCGCCGGTGGCCCAGCGCGCCGGGACCGCGGCGGCCGCCACGGTGTAACTGCTAGGGGTGCGGGGCGAGGGGCGAGGGGCGCGGGATGGTAGGATTTCTGCATTACGCGCCGCGCGACCGTCGATCCGCGACCCGCACCCCGCGCCCCGCACCCCGCGCCCCGCGCTGGTAACCGACAAGGAGAGACAGATGCGAGCATACATTGCCGCACTCGCCGGAGCGGTGCTCATCGCCGCCCCGGGGGGCGCGCAGACGGCGAAGCAGACGGTGGATCGCGCGGCAGCGCGCTACGCGCAGATCCACACCGT
>DASTSH010000048.1:0-12260 GCA_035760785.1 Gemmatimonadaceae bacterium
ACGCACTACGCGCCGGCGGGCGGCCGGATGTACTTCACCGAGGGGAACGCCGAGCGCATCGACGCGGTGCGCCGCCGCCTGCACGAGTGGCGTACCGCGGGGGCGATCGGCGACGACGCGTACTATCTACTCCTCGCCGCGCTCATCGAGGCGGCCGACCGCGTGGCCAACACGGCGGGAGTGTACGCCGCCTACATCAAGGCCTGGCAGCCCAACGCCACGCGCCCGCTCTCGCTCGTGCCGCTCCCGCCCGTACGCGGGGCGCGCGGGTGCTCGGCGCACCGCGCCGATGCGGCGTGCGCCGCGCGCGCGATCGGCGCGGTGGATCTGCTCTACCTCGATCCGCCGTACAACACACGGCAGTACGCCGGCTACTATCACGTCCCCGAGATCATCGCTCGCGGCTGGTTCGATGGCGCGCCGGAGATCGCGGGGAAGACCGGGCTCCTCGCCGACGGCGGCCCGCGGAGCGCGTGGTGCTCCCCGAAGCGCGTGGGGCAGGCGCTCGCCGAGCTCCTCGCCGCCACCGGCGCCGCGCACGTGCTCGTGAGCTACAACTCGGAGGGGATCCTCTCCGAACGGATGCTCCGGGAGACGCTCGAGGCGGCGGCCGTGGACGGGAAGGTGCGCCGCTTCCGGCGCGACTACCGCCGCTATCGCGCCGACAGCGATCACGCGCGGCGCCGCTACCGCGACGACCGGTTGCACGAGCTGCTCCTCTACGCCCGTCTCCGATGATCCGCCGTGTGATTCATCGATCGTCCATCGCGCCCGGCGCTCCGCGCCCGGGCGCCCTGGCCCTCTACCCGTCTGGGAACCCCGTCGTGACCTCGCCGTTACCCTCCCACTGCTCCCTCGTCCTCTGGGCATGGCCACCCTCGCTCGACCGCTCCCGGGCTCGTCAGGGCTATCCAGAGGGCGAACGAAGCGTTACACTAGCGTCGTGAAGACCACGGTGATGATGCCGCGCCCGGTCGATCCGCAGGAAGCGGATCACGACGTGATCGCGCGTGTACTCCAAGGCGACCGCGATGCGTTCGGAATGCTGATCCGACGCTACAGCGATCCTCTCTACCGGCACGCGCTGGGGATGACGGGGAGTCCCGACGTCGCAGAGGACATCCTCCAAGCATCCTTCATCAAGGCGTACCAGCACCTCGGAGAGGTGCACGGCCGATTCGATGCATGGATCTTCCGCATCGTGGCCAATGGGTGCAAGGACTGGCTGAAGAACATCCGCCGCACCCACCTGAGCTACGAGGAAGACGACCAGCCCTCCGCGTTCGCGACGCCGGAGGAGGATCTCGATCGGACGGAGCTGCGCTCGGACCTGGACCGCGCCCTCTCGGCGCTGGCCCCCTCGCTGCGCGAAGCGTTCGTGATGAAGCACGTGGAAGGTCGGTCGTACGAGGAGATGGCAGACTTGCTGGGTACCACAGTCGGGGCACTGAAAATGCGCGTGCACCGCGCGCGCGAGGCGCTCCAGGCCCTTCTTGAGGAAAAGTACGCATAATGCTCGACAACCTTGACCCCAGAGAGCGCCGGATCGACCAGCCCACGCCCGCATCGCGTGAGTTCCCGGTTGCTCGCCCGATCGCCGATCGCGAAGTCCCGCTCACCGGGCGCACCACTCCCGAGAATGTCCATGCCTGGCTGGATGGCGAGCTGTCCGAGACGGCCGCCCGTCAGGGTGACGCCGTGCGCGACGTGGACTTCTGGCTGCGCATCGAGCGCGAGGTGCAGGTGCGCCGCGAGATGAAGACGCCGGTGCACGTGATGGAGCGCATCATGGAATCGCTGCCGGCCAGCGCGCCGGAGTCCACCCCCTGGTGGCGCCGCCAGCTCACCGTGAGCCCGATGATCGCGATCGCCGCGACGATGGGTGCGGTGGCGGTCGGTGCGGCGATCGGCGCCGCCGCGGTGCTGCGCGCTCGCTGAGCCCCGGCTTCCGTCCGCCAACACCGAGCGCCGGCCTCGTCCACGAGGCCGGCGCTCGTTTCTTCATGTGACCTACACCGAGTGTTTGCGCGTGCGCGGTCTGGAGATTGCGCCAGGACCCCTCCCTGCCGGGACGATGCCGGCGAGTGAGCAGTAGAGAAGAGGGTCATATCGCAGTCTTGGAGGACGGAATGAGGAACAAGTTCATAGCGGTGGCGGCGATCGCCTTTGCGCCCGCTTTCGCGCTGGCCCAGGGTGGTGGCGGGGGAACTGGCGGAGCGGGCGGGACCGGCGGAAACGGCGGGACCGGTGCCGGCGCCACCGGCGGGAACGCCGGGACGAGCACCGGTGGCGTCTCCGGTGCCACGGGCGCCACCGGGACGACGGGGGCCGCCGGCGGCGGCGTCTCCGGCGGAGCCACGGGCGGCGTCCATGGTGGAGTGAGCGGCGGCGTCAATGGCGGAGTCAACGGCACCGATACCACGGTCCGGCGCGACACGGGCTCCACGGTCGGCGGCGCGGGCGGCGTGAGCTCGACCGGTGCGGCCGCCGATACCGGCGCCAGCCGTGACACGAGCACCGTGCAGAGCTCGGCCGAAGGGCGGCTCTACACGAAGAACCGCTCGCACGGACGCAACCTCGGGCTCACCCCCGACCAGGTGAAGCAGCTCCAGACGGCCATCAACGATGCCGGCTGCAACGCCGGTAACCCCGACGGCGTCGTCGGCCGGCGGACGCGGCAGGGCATCGCGTGCGTCCGGAAGCAGAAGGGGATCACGGGGAAGAACCTGGATGACGTGCTGAGCGCGCTCAATCTCGGATTCACCACGCAGACCACGACCACCGAGTCCGGCGGCGAGGTCGTCGGCGGCGGCACGGGGAACGTGAAGGGAACCGCGAAGGACACCTCGGGGAACGCCGGGCGCATTCGCCCGCCGGCGGACTCCACGCGCTCCGAGCCGATGACGCACGAGAGCACGCGCGGCGCGCAGCGCGGCGGCGGGATGCACGACAGCACCACGTCGCGCACCGGCGCGGCGAGCGACTCCACGGGGATGAACATGTCCGGCGACTCGTCGATGAACATGTCCCGCGACACCTCGATGAGCGGGTCCCGCGACACGTCGCTCACGGGCAGCTCGCGCGACTCGCTGTCGCGCGATTCGCTCTCCCGCGACAGCTCGCGCACGACTTCCCCTCCGCTCAACCGGGACACCACCGGGGCGGGGATGTCCCACGACTCGTCGCACACCCGGATGGGGAACGACTCGACCCCTCCGGGCACGGCGCGCGACACCTCGCGCGCTCCGCGCTGAGCGCACCGACCCACGGGTGAAACGCGACGCGGGGAGAGCCGGCCGGCTCTCCCCGCGTCGCATCCATCGACGGCTCACGCCGCGAGATCGCGCCGGAGAAAGGCGAGGGCGATGCCCTCGCGCACGAGACCGTCCACGCGCGCCTCCTCGTGGAACCAGCAACGCGCGAGGAACGCCCAGTAGTCGCCGAGCGCCTCCGCGTCGTCCGGCACCTCGGCGAGCAGGAAGCGGGCGCCGTGCGCGCGCAGCTCCGTCACGGCGTGGGTCACGAGGGCGAGACCGACCCCCTGCGCCCGCCACCCCGGCGCCACCGCCACGAGGTGCAGCCGTCCCGCGCCGACGGCGCCGGCGAACGCGCCGTGCACCATCACCCCCGCGAGCTCCTCGCCGGCCCACGCCCCCGTGCCTCGTGCCTCCTCGCCAGGCGCGGCGAGCGCGCTCCGCAGCCACTCGACGAGCGACGGCTCGTACGCGGTGTCCCCCACCGCATCGTGCACGATGGCGAGCGCGTCGTGGAGATGCGCCGGGGCGAGCGGGCGGAGCTCCGGCACGCGCTAGATGTGGATCGCCCGGCCGAGCACGCCCAGGGCGGCCTCCTTCGTCGCCTCGCTGAGCGTCGGGTGCGCGTGCACCGTGATCCCGATGTCCTCGCTCGATCCCTGGAACTCGAAGCCGAGCACCACCTCGCTCACCAGCTCCGACGCGTTGGGGCCGATGAGATGCGCGCCGAGCAGCTCGTCCGTGCGGGCGTCGGCGATGATCTTCACGAACCCCGACGTCTCGCCCGCCGTACGCGCGCGGCCGTTGGCGGAGTAGGGGAACTTCCCCACCCGCACCTCGCGTCCGCTCTCGCGCGCCTGCTGCTCCGTGAGCCCCACCGCGGCGATCTCCGGCCAGGTGTACACCACGCTCGGAATCGACCGGTAGTGCATGTGTGCCGCCTGTCCGGCGATGACCTCCGCCGCCACCACGCCTTCCTCCTCCGCCTTGTGCGCGAGCATCGGGCCGGGGACGCAGTCGCCGATGGCGTACACGCCGGGGAGGTTGGTGCGCATCTGGTCGTCCACGAGAATCTCGCCGCGCTTCCCGAGCGCGAGCCCCAGCGCCGCGGCGTCGATCCCGGCGAGCGACGGCTTCCGTCCGACGCACACGAGCACGTGGCTCGCCTCGAGCGTCTCGGCGGTGCCGTTCTTCTCCACGTCCACGAGCACGCGCGCGCCGTCGCGCCGCGCGCCGGTCACCCGCGTGCCGGTGCGGATGTCGAGCCCCTGCTTGCGGAAGGTGCGATCCGCCTCCTTCACCACGTCGGCGTCGTTGCCGGCCAGGATCGTGGGAAGGAGCTCGACCACCGTCACCGACGCGCCCAGGCGGCGCCACACCGAGCCGAGCTCGAGCCCGATGACGCCGCCGCCGATCACCAGCAGTCGCTCCGGCACCTCCGGGATTTGCAGCGCGCCCACGTTCGACAGCACGCGCTCCTCGTCGAACGGCAGGAAGGGGAGCTCCACGGGCACCGAGCCGGTGGCGATGATCACGCTGCCGGCGCGCCATGGGGTCATCGCGCCGGCGGCGTCGGTGACCTCGACCACGTTCCCTGGCTTGAGGACGCCGCGCCCGCGCGCCCAGGTGATCTTGTTCTTGCGGAAGAGGAACTCGATCCCGCGCGTGTTCTGCCCCACCACCTCGTCCTTGCGCGCGAGCATCGCCGGCAGGTCGAGCGACACGTCGCCCACCCGGATGCCGTGCTCGCCGGCGTGCTTGCGCGCGAACTCGAAGTGCTCGCTGGAGGTGAGGAGCGCCTTGGAGGGGATGCACCCGACGTTCACGCAGGTGCCCCCCAGCGTCTTGTCCATCTCGACGCAGACCGTCGAGAGGCCGAGCTGCGCCGCGCGGATGGCCGCGACGTACCCGCCCGGTCCACCGCCGATCACGACGACATCGGCGTTCTGAATATCTGGCATGGTCGTAAGTGTAGAGAGTGCGCCCGACGCGGCGCGCGCGTCAGGCGATCAGCATCGCCGCCGGGTCTTCCATCAGCTCCTTCACGCGCACCAGGAAGAGCACGGCCTGCTGGCCGTCCACGAGGCGGTGGTCGTAGGAGAGGGCGATGTACATCATCGGGCGGATCTCCACCTTGCCGTCCACGGCCACCGGCCGGTCCTGGATCTTGTGCAGCCCGAGGATGCCGACCTGCGGATAGTTGAGGATCGGCGTCGAGACGAGGGAGCCGAAGACGCCGCCGTTGGTGATGGTGAACGTCCCGCCGGTGAGGTCGTCCATGGTCAGCTTCCCGTCGCGCGCGCGGCGCGCGACGGCGCTCAGCTCGCGGCTGAACTCCAGCACGCCTTTGCGGTCGGCGTCCTTGATCACGGGGACGACGAGCCCCTGATCGGACGCGACGGCGATGCCCATGTTGACGTAGTGCTTGTAGAGGATCTCGTCGCCGTCGATCTGCGCGTTGACCGCGGGGTAGGCCTCGAGCGCCATCACGGCGGCCTTCGCGAAGAAGGGCATGAAGGTGAGCTTGACGCCGTGCTCCTTCTCCACGCGCTCCTTCATCCGGTCGCGCAGCGCCATCACCGCCGACATGTCCACCTCGTTGAACGTCGTGAGGTGCGCGGTGGCGTGCTGCGACTCGAGCAGATGCTCCGCGATCCGCCGGCGGCGCGTGGTCATCTTCTCGCGGGTCTCGCGGCCGTCGCGGGACGCGGGCTGCGGCGCGCGGGGCGCGCTCGGCGCCGGAGGCTGGGGGGCCGGAGCGGGCGCCGTGGCTTCCCGCGCCCCGCGCCCCGCGTCCCGCGCGCCGAGAACGTCTCCCTTCGTCACCCGCCCTCCCGGGCCGGTGCCGGGGACGGTGGCCAGATCGATCCGCTCGTCGGCGGCGATGCGGCGGGCGGCGGGGGAGGTCTTGGCCGCCGCGGTGGGGGCGGCGGCCTTCTCCTGCGCCGCGGTGGCCACGGGAGCGCCGGCGATCGCGCGCTGCTCGGTGGCGGGGGGCGCGGCCGAGGGCGCGGGCTCCGCCGCCGGCGCGCCGGCCGCGGCTTCCTGCAGCTCGCCGAGCTCCTCGTCCACCTTCACCACGTCCCCTTCGTGCTTGAGCTGCTTCGCGAGCACGCCCGCCTTGAACGCGGGAACCTCCACCGTGATCTTGTCGGTCTCCAGCTCCACCAGCGTCTCACCCTGCGCGACCGACTCCCCTTCCTGCTTCAGCCACCGCGCGACCGTCGCTTCCACGATCGACTCGCCGAGCGGCGGCACCTTGATCGAGATCATCGTATTCCGGGCCTGTGTACGCGACGATGCTGCGTCGAGCGCCACGCGCAACCGCGTTGCTCCCTGCGCGGGCGCCCTTTAGGATTCAGCAGCGAAATATAACCCGGCGTTCCCCACGTGCGAGCACTCACGATCTCCGCGCACGGCGGCATCGATCAACTCCAGTATCGAACCGATCTCCCCGTCCCCGAGCTCCGTGAGCCCGGCGACGTGCGCATTCGCATCCACGCCGCGGCGCTCAACCACCTGGACCTGTTCGTGCTGCGCGGCCTCCCGGGCGTCACGATCACCCCGCCGTGGGTCATGGGCGCGGATGGCGCCGGCGTGATCGATGCCGTCGGCCCCGCCGTGCGCGGCCTCGCCGTCGGCGACCACGTGGTGATCAACCCCGGCATCAGCGACCGCACGTGCGAGTACTGCCGCGAGGGGGAGCACCCGCTGTGCGTGAATTTCAAGCTGCTCGGCGAGCACCTGCCGGGGACCATCGCCGAGTACGTGGTGGTCCCCGCGGCGAACGTGCGCACGATCCCCGCCGGCACGCCGTGGGACATCGCCGCCGCGCTCCCCCTCGCGACGCTCACGGCGTGGCGCATGGTGGTCACGCGCGCGCAGGTCCGCGAGGGGGACACCGTGCTCGTGTGGGGGATCGGCGGCGGTGTGGCGGCGGCGGCGCTCCAGATCGCCCTGCTGCAGGGCGCGCGCGTGTGGGTGACCTCGGGGAGCGACGCCAAGCTCGAGCGCGCCCGGGCGCTCGGCGCGGACGCCACCTTCAACCACCGCACGCAGGACGTGGCCAGGGAGGTGCGCGCGCGCACGGGGAAGCGCGGGGCGGACGTCGTGATCGACAACGTGGGGGAGGCCACCTGGAAGCAGTCGCTCCTCGCGCTCGGCAAGCGGGGACGGCTCGTGACGTGCGGGGCGACCTCCGGACCCGTAGTGGAGACCGACGTGCGACGCATGTTCTGGAACCAGTGGACGCTGATGGGCTCGACGATGGGGAACGACCGCGAGTTCGACGCGGTGATGCGCGCCTTCACCTCCGGCGCGCTCACGCCGCCGCTGGACTCGGTGTTCGACATCACCTCCGGCCGCGCCGCGTTCGAGCGCCTGGCGTCGGGTGAGCACTTCGGGAAGATCGTCATCCGTGTGAGCGACTGACATGCGCGTTCCGGTCGAGACGCGGTACGCCGACTACGACACCAAGGGGCACGTCAACAACGCAGTCTACCTGACGTACTTCGAGATGGCGCGCCACCGCGCCTGGGTGGACTGCATGGGCGGCGGCGCGGACTTCCCGTTCATCCTCGCGGAGGCCACGGTGCGCTACGTGAGCCAGGCGATGATCGGCGAGGCGCTGGACATCGAGATCTCGACCACCGAGGTACGGACGAAGGCGTGGGTGTGGTCGTACGTGCTGCGGGCGTCGGGCGATGGGCGCGTGGTGGCGGACGGGCGGACGGTGCAGGTGATGTTCGACTACGCGCGAGGCGTCACGATCCCCATCCCCGATGCGATCCGCGACCGCCTGGCGGCGGTGTGACGGACACGGGCCAGGGAGGAGCCGAGATGGCGAAGCGCGTGGAGGAGATGATCGCCGTGCGCGCGACGGCGGCGCGGGCGATGGACGTGCTGCTCACCGTCGCGCGCTTCCGCGAGTGGCAGGCGCCGGACGTGACGATGACGCCGCGCGCGGGGGCGCCGCGGCTGACCGTGGGGGATCGCTTCGACCTCGAGGCGGTGGTGGGGGTGCGCTTCGCGTGTCTGGTGGAGGCGGTCTCGGGGCGCGAGGTGGTGTTCGCGTTCGACGGGCCGTGGAGCGGGCGGGAGCGGTGGAGCTTCGTTCCCGACGGCGCGGAGATCGTCGTGCGGCGCGTGTACGAGGTGGAGCCGCGCGGTGCGCTGGAGGGGATGGCGTGGCGGACGGTGGGTGCGGCACTCGTCGCGGCGCACTACAAGTACGAGCTGCCCCGCTTCCGCGACGTGGTGGAGCGCGAGCCGGGGCCGCGCGCGGAGATCGAGCCGCCGGCGCCCGTGCCTCCGGTACGCGCCGAGCGCGCGCCGGAGGCCCGTGGAGGCGCGGCGGAGGGCGGGGCCGGACCGTCCGACGCTCCCCCATTTCCCGTGGATGATGCCTGACGGTGCACAGTACGACGCGGACGAGCAACGCTCGATCCGCGATGCGATCGCGAAGGGCGAGACGCCGCGCTGCCCGCGCTGCGACCTCGCCATGACCGCGCGGCCGATCGGCGGCGGCTCTTTCGGCCTCGGCTACGCCCGGCGCCGGGAGTGGCTCATCTGCCCCGGCTGCCGGCGGAGCGCGATCTTCGACATCAAGCGCGGCACGCGAAACTAACGAGAGACATTCCGTGGACTTCCTCGAGCGCGTCCAGAATTCCTTCCTCCAGCTCGCCGACTACGTTCCCGCGCTGGTGGGAGCACTGGTCATCCTGTTCGCCGGCTACCTGCTGGCGAAGCTCATCGAGCGCGGCGTCGACCGGCTGCTGTCGCGGCTGGGGTTGAACCGCTGGCTCGAGCGCGGCGGTGTGCTCGACGCGGTGGAGCGCACCGGGTGGCACCGCGCGCCGTCGCGGCTCGTCGCCACGATCGTGTTCTGGTTCGTGATGTTCTCGGTGATCCTGCTCGCCGCGAATGCGCTGGGGCTGTCGTCGCTGGCGAACGTGTTCGAGGAGCTGGTGAGCTACATCCCGAGCGTGATCGCCGCGGTGGTGATCGTGCTGGTGGGGATCGTGCTCGGCGAGTTCGTGGATGGGCTCATCATGGCGTCGGCGGGGGGGATCCACGGCGGTCCCACGCTGGCGCGGGTGGGGCGGGGCGGGGTGATCGTGCTGGCGATCTTCATGGCGCTCCAGGAGCTCGGCGTGGCCACGGAGATCGTGACGACGGCGTTCGCGATCGTGTTCGGGGCGCTGGCGCTGGCGTTCGCGCTGTCGTTCGGGCTGGGGAACCGGGAGCTGGCGGGGGAGGTGACGCGGCAGTGGTACGAGCGGCTGCGGGCGGAGCGCGAGGCGATCGAGCGCGAGGCCGAGGCGCGCGAGCGCCGGGAGGAGGAAGCGGCGGCGGCGGAGCGGAGCCCCGGGCCGGGGCGCGTGGGGCGGATCAGTCCCGACGAGCTGGATGGTGGCAAGTAACATCAAGTCCCGTAACGATTTAGCCGACCTCTGCCGGGTTGTTTCACCCGGCGTTTCGGGTTATATTCAATAGGCTATCGCTCCACCGCGTTTCCCTCCTTCGAAAGCAGGATATGACCGCTCCAAACAACCGGGAACGGATCCTTCCTCGTCTGATCGACGACGAGATCAAGGAGTCGTTCATCAACTACTCGATGAGCGTCATCGTGTCGCGTGCGCTGCCCGACGTGCGCGATGGGCTCAAGCCGGTGCACCGGCGGGTGCTGTACGCCATGAACGAGCTCGGGCTCGTTCCCGGACGGCCGTACAAGAAGTCCGCGACGGTGGTCGGTGACGTGCTCGGCAAGTATCACCCGCACGGCGACGCGAGCGTGTACGACGCGCTCGTGCGCATGGTGCAGGACTTCTCGCTGCGCAATCCGCTCGTCGATGGCCAGGGGAACTTCGGGACGGTGGATGGCGATCCGGCGGCCGCGTACCGCTACACCGAGGCGCGGCTGACGCCGATCGCGATGGAGATGCTGGCGGACATCGACAAGAACACGGTCGATTTCCAGCCCAACTTCGACGATCGGCTGCAGGAGCCGATGGTGCTCCCCTCCGGCTTCCCGAACCTCGTGGTGAACGGGTCGGCGGGGATCGCGGTGGGGATGGCGACGAACATCCCGCCGCACAACCTGCGCGAGGTGGTGAACGCCACGATCTACCTGATCGACCACCCCGACGCGACCGTGGGCGAGCTGCGCAAGTACGTGAAGGGGCCCGACTTTCCCACCGGGGGCTACATCTACGGCCGCGAGGGGATCAAGAACTATCAGGAGACGGGGCGCGGACGCGTGGTGATGCGGGCGCGCGCGGTGATCGAGGAGAAGGAATCCTCGAACAAGTCGCAGATCGTCGTCACCGAGATCCCGTACCAGGTGAACAAGGCGCGGCTCGTCGAGCAGATCGCCGAGCTGGCGAAGGAAGGGAAGATCGAGGGGATCAGCGCCCTCCGCGACGAGTCGTCGAACCGCGAGGGGATGCGCGTGGTGATCGAGCTGAAGCGCGACGCCATCCCGCGCGTGGTGCTGAACCAGCTCTACAAGCACACCACCATGCAGTCCACCTTCGGCGTGATCATGCTGGCGCTCGTCCCCGATCCGGTGACGAAGCAGCTCGTGCCGAAGGTCATGCCGCTGAAGGAGCTGCTCGAGCACTACGTCGGGCACCGGCACGACGTGATCGTGCGGCGCACGCAGTTCGACCTCGACAAGGCGCTCGAGCGCGAGCACATCCTCGAGGGACTCAAGATCGCCGTCGACAACATCGACGAGGTGATCAAGATCATCCGGAAGGCCGAGGACACGCCGCGGGCCAGCGCCCAGCTCCAGAAGCGGTTCAAGCTCTCCGAGCGGCAGGCCGAGGCGATCCTCAACATGCGCCTCGCCAAGCTCACCGGCCTCGAGATCGAGAAGCTGGAGGAGGAGCTGAAGGAGGTCCGCGCGCTGATCAAGGAGCTGCGCGGCATCCTCGGCTCGCGCGAGCGCCGCATGCAGATCATGAAGGAGGAGCTCCAGCAGATCGCCACGAAGTACGGCGATGCGCGCCGCACGGAGATCACCAGCGACGAAGGGGAGTTCACCATCGAGGACCTGATCGCCGAGGAGGACATGGTCGTGACCGTGTCGCACTCGGGCTACATCAAGCGCACCTCGGTGTCCACCTACAAGAAGCAGCGGCGCGGCGGGCGCGGGCTGAACGGGCAGGGGCTCAAGGACGAGGACTTCATCGAGCACCTGTTCATCGCCTCCACCCACGAGTACATCCTGTTCTTCACCGACGACGGGCGCTGCTTCTGGCTCAAGGTGCACGAGATCCCGCAGGCCGGGCGCGCGGCGAAGGGGAAGCCGGTGGTCAACCTGATCAACGTGTCCGCCGACACGAAGATCTCGGCCATGGTCCCGGTGCGCGAGTTCACCGACACGCAGTACCTGCTCTTCGCCACCAAGCAGGGCACGGTGAAGAAGACGGCGCTGTCGCAGTACGCCAACCCGCGCTCCACGGGGATCAAGGCGATCAAGATCGAGAACGGCGATGAGCTGATCGACGTCCAGATCACCACTGGCACGAGCGACATCGTGCTCGCCACCCAGCACGGGATGTCCATTCGCTTCCACGAGCAGGACGTCCGCGAGATGGGGCGCGACACGACGGGGGTGAAGGGGATCGAGCTCGGCAAGGGCGACGAGGTGAAGGGGATGGTGGTCATCAAGCGCGACGCCACCCTCCTCGTGGTCACCGAGAAGGGGATGGGCAAGTGCTCCCCGATCGACGAGTACCGCGTGCAGAAGCGCGGAGGGAAGGGGATCATCACCCTCAATCGCACGGACAAGACCGGCGACGTGGTGGCGCTCAAGGAAGTGCTCCCCGACGACGAGCTGATGCTGATCACGAAGCACGGCATCGTGATCCGCATGCCGGTGAAGGGGATCCGCGTGAGCGGCCGCAACACGCAGGGCGTGCGCCTCGTGAACCTCGACGACGGCGACCTGGTGACGGATGTCGCGCGCGTCGTCAGCGAGGAGGACGAGAAGGGCGACGA
>DASTSH010000049.1:0-2473 GCA_035760785.1 Gemmatimonadaceae bacterium
GAGAGCGAGGCGCTGATCCGCGACGGGCTGCGCTCGCTCAGGCACGGGCGGACGACGTTCGTGATCGCCCACCGGCTGAGCACGATCGCCAGCGCCGACCAGATCCTCGTCCTCGAGGAGGGGCGCATCGTCGAGCGCGGCGTCGCGGCGGAACGTGTTCGTTCACTCACCTGCCACGCGGGAGACCTTCGATGACCGACCATCTCGAGAGCATCTCCGTTCGTTCGTCGCTGGCGGCCGCGATCCGCCATCGGCCGCCATCGGTTGCGACGTGCGCCATCGCGCTCGTCGTCGTGAAGGGCGCGCTGCGCGTCGCCGGCTTCGCGCGAACGCTCCGTGCGGTGGAGTGGCTGACGCGCGGCCGGGCGGGGGAGGCACGCAGCGATCGCGAGTTCGTGCTGGCCGCCGACCACGCGGTAGCGGTGGCCGCGGCGCTGTATCCGGGACGCGCGCTCTGCCTCGAGCAGTCGCTGGTGCTCTACCACCTGCTCCGTCACGGCGGCGTGGCCGCGACGCTGCGGATCGGCGTGCACCCCTACCCCTTCTCGGCGCACGCGTGGGTGGAGTGCGACGGCGCTCCCGTGAACGACGTGCTGGAGCACGTCAAGATGTACGCCCCGCTCCCCGCGTCGGCGGATCGGAGGTGATGCCATGGCCGCGACACCATTCGTGCTTTCCATCGTGAGCCGGGAGTCGGCGAGCACCGGAGCCGTGCTCGCGCGGCAACGCGCCGCGATCGCGCGGCGCGCCCGTGAGAGCGGCGCGAGCGTGCACGATTTCCGCTTCGGCCCCGCCGTGGCGTTGCTGTGCGGCGGCGACCCGGCCGATGCGCCGCGGATCGCCGTGCGCGGATCCGTGATCGCCGTCGGCGATGTTCGATTGGACAACCGCCAGGAGATCGCCCGGTCGGCGGAGATCGCGCTCGACGGGCTGTCCGATCTCGACATCGCGCTGCACGCACTCTGGCGGGGCGGCGCGCGCGCGGTGCCCATGCTCGAGGGCGACTTCGCGGTGGTGGTATTCGATGTATCGACCCGACGCGGCGTCGCCGCGCGAGACGCGTTCGGCGTCCGCGCGCTGTACTGGTCGCAGTGCCCCGGCATCACCTCCTTCGCATCGCACGCCGCGCTCCTGGCGGACGGCGAGGCGTACGACATCCAGTACCTCACCGAGTTCGCCGCCGGGGTGACGCCATCGAGCGACCGGAGCGCGTTCGCCGGAGTGTCGGCCGTCCCTCCCGCCGGCAGTGCTTCCATCGAGGGTGAGCGCCTCGTGCACCGCGTCTACTGGTCCCCGCTCGGCCGCGAGCCGCGGGAGGACGTGGCGCCCGAGACGGCGATCGAGGAGTTCCGGTCGCTGCTCGTCGATGCCGTGCGTCTCCGCCTCACCGGTGGGCCGGACGTGTGGTCCGAGCTGTCGGGCGGGCTCGACTCGTCGTCGATCGTGTCCATCGCGCAGACGCTCGCGAAGGAGGGAGTGCTACCGGCGGGGGTGAGCGGTACCGTCACGTACGCGGACAGCGTCGGCGCCGGGGCGGACGAGCGCGAGTACTCCGACGCCGTGATCGATGCCTACGGTGTCCGCAACGAGGTGTTCGTCGACTCGCTGCTCTGGGAGGACGATGGTTCCGGTCCCCCGCTCACCGACGCACCCGATGGCCGGCTGCTGCTGCACGCGCGCGACCGGCGGGTGCTCGCCACCGTTCGCGGCGCGGGTGGGCGGGTGCTGCTCAGCGGGCTCGGCTCCGATCACTACCTGCTCGGCAACATGTTCTTCTTCGCCGACTGGCTGGCGGCGGGGCGTGTGCGCGAGGCGCTGAGCGAGATGGTGCGGTGGGCGGCGTTGGGGCGGGTGTCGTTCTGGAAGCTGGCGTACCTGAACGCGGCGCTGCCGCTCGTGCCGCCGTCGGTACGCAGGCGGCTCGTTCCCGAGGCGCGTGTTCCCGAATGGATCCCGCGCACCCTGGTGGAGGAGTTCGGCCTCGCGGACCGGCGCGTGGTGCTCCGGAGCTATTCCGGGCCCGTGGGCGGCAAGTACGCGCACGAGAACGCGGCGGCGACGGCCTCCATTCCTTCCGTGCTGGATCGCGGGCTGCTGAACGACGCGCTCGACCTGCGCTACCCCTTCCTCCACCGTCCGCTCGTCGAGTTCGCGCTCCGCCTGCCGCACGCGCTGTGTGCGCAGCCGTGCCGCCGAAAGTGGATCCTGCGCGAAGCGATGCGCGGGGTGCTCCCCGAGCCCGTGCGTACGCGGCAGTGGAAGGGCACGTTCGACGGCCGGAGTGCCTGGTCGCTCATGCATGATCGGGAGCGGATCGAGAAGGTGCTGCGCGATCCCATTGCCGCACAACTCGGGTGCATCGAGGCCGATGCACTCCGATCCGCGGTCGCCACGGAGAGCGAGGGTTCGCGGCGCAAGTCGGACGGACGAGCGGGCGTACTTCAGTCGCTCACGCTCGAAACCTGGTTGCTGG
>DASTSH010000050.1:0-41480 GCA_035760785.1 Gemmatimonadaceae bacterium
TGATGCTGCAGCTGCACGTGAATCTCCGGCCGCACACCGATGTCATCGACATCACGTACTCGGACCCGGATGCACATCGTGCGCAGCGCGTCGTCAACAAGCTCGCGGACGTGTTCCAGACGCGGAACGCCTACGATGCGCAGAGGGTGGCCCGGCTCCGGCGCCAACTCCTGGAGCGGGAGATCCGCGAGAACGACTCGCTCCTCGCCAACGCCGAGTCGGCGCTCATCGCCTTCCGCACCCGCTCGCGCCTGTTCAGCTCGCACCAGGAGCTCGGCGAGCTCCAGCACGACCTGCTGCAGTCGGACATGCAGTACGAGCAGCTCAAGTCGGAGCGCGACGTGTACGCGTCGCTGCTGGACCGGGTGGATCGAGATGCGTCGAAGGGGACGCCGGGGGGCGGCATCCACGCTTTCCTCCTCCCCCAGGTGATCACGCAGAACCCGGCCGTCGAGCCGACCTTCCGCGAGCTGCAACGCTACGAGAGCTCGCGCGACTCGCTCACCACCGGGCAGTGGCGCGCGGCGGCGACCAACCCGGACGTGCTGCGGCTGGACAGCCTCATCGTGCTCACCAAGGCGAAGCTCGAAGGCGCGGTGCGCAGCCACGTCGCGATGCTCGACGCGCAGCTCGGCGCGTTCCGCCGCTTCCGCGCGCGCTACGGCTCGGCCATGAACGATCTGCCGGCGCTCGAGGCGGAGGAGCAGCGGCTGCTCCCTCGCGCGGAGATGCTGCGCGACGCCGGGCAGAAGCTGCGCGAGCAGCTGCAGCAGGCGCAGATGGAGGAGACGGTCGAGACCGGCGACGTGGAGATCGTGGATCGCGCGACGCTCCCCATCATCCCCGACCTGAGCCTGCGACCGCTGAAGGTCGGGCTCGGGCTCGTCGTCGGCCTCATCTTCGGCGGCGTCGCGGCGTTCCTCCGCGAGATGGGCACGCAGTCGGTGCGGCGGCGCGAGGACCTCGAAGGGGTGCTGCACGTCCGCGGTCTCGCGGCCATCCCGCACGCGAACGGTAACGGCGGTGCGCCGGGGCGGCGCTACCTCCCGCTCTCCTCGCGCCGCACCAGCGGCGCCCACTCGGTCGCGGCGAACGGCAACGGCAGCTCCTCGGCGCTCGTCACGCTCGCGCGTACCTCCTCGCCGGGCGCGGAGGCGTTCCGCATCCTCGGCGCGAACCTCACCGCCGGCGGTGCCGGCACCGGGCCGCGGATGTTCGTCGTCACGAGCGCCATGCCCGGCGAGGGGAAGACGGTGACCGCGGTGAACCTCGCCGTGATCTGCGCGCGCAACGGGATGCGGGTGCTGCTCGTGGACGGCGACCTCCGCCACGGCCAGCTCCACCGCCTCTTCGACGTGCCGCAGGAGCCGGGGTTCACCGACCTCCTCGCGAGCGATGCGCCCGCCGAGGTCGCCGCGCGGGCGACGTCCGAGGAGCGGCTCTGGCTGCTCGTGCGCGGCAGCGCGCTCGACAACCCCGCACAGGCGCTCACCGGCGCCAGCGCGCGGACCGTCCTGGCGGCGCTGGCCGGCTACTTCGACCTGCTCATCGTGGACACGCCGCCGGTGCTCGCCGTCGCCGATGCAGCCATCCTCGCCGCGCAGGCCGATGGCGTCATCCTCGTGGTGCGCGCCGGACAGGTGAGCCTCGCCGCCGCCCGACAGACGCACGACCGGCTCGTGAGCGTCGGCGCCACCATCCTCGGCGCGGTGCTGAACGACCCGTCGGGGCAGGCGCCACGCTCGGCGAACGAGTACGGCTACTTCGACCAGTACGCCGGCGCGCAGTACGTGGACACGCAGCAGGTGGACAGCTACATCGCGACGACGCGCCTCGCGGACAGCTACCGCCCCGACGCGGCGCCGGTGATGGACATGCGCATCGAGACACGCCCGGTGGTCGAGCCGCCCGCCGGCGCGGGGCCGGGCGCCGCGCCGCCGGCCGGAGCGCCGCCCGCCCGCGACACGAACACGCTGGACGCGTGATGGAGCAGGAAGCGTTCGCTCCCCCGCCCGCGACGGGGGAGCCGCGCGAGGCGACGCGCACCGAGCGGACGCTCACCAACTGGCTCTGGATGTCGTTCGGCGTCGGCGCGCAGGGCGTGCTGACGGTGGTGGTGCTCGCCGTCCTCGCGCGCCTCCTGACGCCGGAGCAGTTCGGCCAGGTGTCGGCCGGACTGCTCGTCATCAAGCTCTCGCTCATCTTCTCGCAGGGCGGGGTGAGCCAGGCCGTCGTGCAGCATCCCGACCTGCGGCCGGAGCACATCCGCACCGGCAACATCCTGTCCATCGCCGGAGGCACGCTCTACTTCCTCGTCCTCTGGATCGGAGCGCCGTACATCGCCGCGGCCATCAGCACCCGCGCGATCACCCCCATCGTGCGCGCGCTCTCCTGGACGCTCCTCCTCCAGGGCGCCAGCCGCATCGCCGAGGGGCTGCTGCGGCGCGACCTCCGCTTCCGCACGATCGCGAGCATCCGCATCGCCTCGTACACCATCGGCTACGCGCTCGTGGGCATCGTGGTCGCGATGCTCGGCGGCGGCGTCTGGGCGCTGGTGGCGGCGCAGATCACGCAGACGGCGCTGTCCACGGTGCTGTTCATCGTGCAGCGGCCACACGACTGGCGGCCGCTCCTCGACCGGCCGGCGATGCGCGAGCTCACGACGTTCGGCGGCGGGCTCACGCTGGCGCGCGTCGGCAACTACGCGGCGCTCAACGGCGACTACTTCGTCGTGGTGCGATGGCTCGGCACCACCGCCCTCGGGCTGTACGAGCGCGCCTACCAGCTCATGGCGATGCCGGCGACGCTCATCGGCCAGGCGCTGGACGATGTCCTCTTCCCCGCGATGGCGCAGATCCAGCACGACGTGAGCCGCATCGGCACCGCGTACCGCCGCGTCATCGCCGCGGTCGCGATCATCTCGCTCCCCATCAGCGTGGTCGCCGTGCTGCTGGCTCCGGAGATCGTCCACACGGTGCTCGGGCACCGGTGGTCGGAGGCGATTGGGCCGTTCCAGGTGCTCGCCGCCGGCACGCTCTTCCGCTCGAGCTACAAGATCAGCGACTCGCTCACGCGCGCGCTGGGAGCGGTGTACGAGCGGGCGTGGCGCCAGTGGATCTACGCCGCGCTCGTCGTCGGCGGGGGGCTGCTCGGCCGCCCGTGGGGGATCACCGGCGTCTCCATCGGCGTGCTCTTCGCGCTGCTCATCAACTTCCTGCTCATGGCGCAGCTGAGCATCCGCCTGCTCGGCGTCCACTGGTCCGACTTCCTCGTCGCGCACGCGCCGGGCATCCGGCTCACGCTCGTGGTCGGCGTGCCCACCTACCTCGCCGCGCTGGCGATGCGCGGGGCGCTGCGGCTCCCGGAGCCCGCCGTGCTCCTCGTCGCGCTCGCCGTCGCGCTCGTCGCCGCGGGGGGCGCGCTCCGGCTCGACTCACAGCGGATCCTGGGGCAGGACGGGCAGTGGCTCATGCAGCGGCTCACCGGCATGTTCACGCGGAGACTCGGGGTGCTGCGTCCGCGTCCGGCCGCGAATCCAGAGACCTGATGTCCACGCGGGGCTCACGATGACGACGACGCCCTTCCTCACCTCGGTCGAGACGCTCCCGTACGCGTACGCGCGGCCGGCGAAGCGGCATCGGGTCAAGCCGGTGCTCCTCTTCTTCCTCGCCCTGCTCTACCCGTTCCACTTCAATCTCACGCGCGGCACCCCGGGGCTGGCGCCGCACCAGCTCGGCGCCTCCAACCAGTTCAACGTCAGCGCCGGGGACCTCGTCGTCGCGCTCACGGGCCTCGGCATCATCATCCGCTTCCTCTTCAGCCGCGTCCGGCTGCCGCGCTACGCCGCACAGGGGTTCACCCTGTTCGGCATCATCATGACATCGCTCCTCGTCAACACCTTCGACGCCCCGCCCTACTACTCGGCGCGCGTCGCCGTCGTGGAGTCCACGAAGTTCCTGGCGGCGATGATGTGGATGATCGCGGTGTTCTGGCTCATCTACGAGGACTTCCACCGGCGCTTCCTCCTCTTCGCCCTCATCACGGTTGCCCTGGCGTGCGGCTCCTCGGCGTGGAGCGTCTTCGAGAACATCTTCCAGGGCGTCCCGCGGCCGGCGGGGACGTTCTCGAACCCGAACATCTTCGCGAACTACATCATCCTCAACATGACCCTCGCCGTCGGCGCGAGCAGCATGCTGGCCGAGGACCGCGGAGGGGAGCACGGCTTCTTCGGGCGCCTGCTGCGCAAGCACCGACCGATCCTCCTCGCCGGGGCGTTCACGCTCCTCATGCTCGGCATGCTGGCGACCGGCTCGCGCGGCGGGCTCCTCGCGCTGCTCGCCGCGGCGGCCTGCCTCGTGCGCCTGCCGAGGGGACAGATCAGCATCAAGCGCGTCGTCGCCACGCTCTTCGGCGTCATCCTCATCGGCGTGGCGCTCACCTGGTTCCTCGACCAGCACCCCTACGTCCTCACGCGGGTCGGGTCCACGCTGAGCGGGCAGGGGAAGAACATCGACGTGCGTCTCCGGCTGTACAAGGCGGCGTACGAGGCGTTCATCTCCCACCCGGTGCTCGGCGTCGGCTACGGCCAGTTCGGGCAGTTCTGGGAGCAGACGGGCCGCCTGCCGTCGCGCGTCGTCCACCAGACCTACCTCTCCGCGGCGGCCGAGCTGGGGATCGTCGGGCTGCTCGTCTTCCTCTGGCTCCTCGGCAGCGTGGCGCGCGACGCGTGGCGCGCGCGGCTGTGGCCCGGGAGCCGCGTGCCGCGCGCCTGCTTCGCGTACATCGTGGGCGCGGCGGTCCAGGGGATGACGAACAACGTGGATCAGTTCCGAGCGCTCTGGATCGCGTTCGGCATCGTGGCGGCGTTCGTCTATCACATCGCCGCCACCGAGTGGCGAGCGCCCCCCGCTCCCATGTCGTCGCCGCGCGAGGAGCCGCGCCTCCAGTACAGGTAGAGCAGAGGCGAGGCGTCGCCGCACGGCGACGCCTCCGCTCATCGGCTCACTGGCACGGCGTGGCGGGGTGGCTCGCCGCCCACGGCGCGACGTTCGCGACCGCGGCCTGGATGTCGGCGCGCGCGAAGTAGGTCTTGTCCCACTCCCAGAGGAAGTAGTCGCAGACGGCGGTGCTGGAGAGGATCGCCTGGCTGTAGCGCTCGATCTCGGCAGCCGACATCATCCACTTCCCGCTCACCCGCCCGGGGATCCCGCTCGAGCCGTCGCCGCCGTTGATGACGTTCGTGCTCGCCATCAGGCCGATCTTGATGCGCTGCGCGACGGTCGTCTCCCGCGCGATCCAGGTGGCCGCGTCGCCGAGCCGGGCCGCGTACTGCACCCAGCCGGCGTCGAGCGACACCCAGGGCTGCGTCCACTTCGCGAGCCACGTCGGCGGGGCGCGGATGACGGTGAGCATCGCCGGCCAGAGCTGCTTGGAGTACTCGGCCGCGGCTTCCACATCGCTGAAGGGCACGGGCTTGCCGCCCCACTGGCTCACATCGCCGGGCTCGTCGAAGAGGTAGTGCGCGATGATGGTGCCGTCGGCGATGTAGCTGGAGAAGTCCACGCCCTGAAAGGCGTCCAACTCCTGCTTCCAGAGCGTGAGGCTGAAGGAACCGTCCGGGTTCTGGAAGTAGCTCCGGTGACGCGCGAGGCGCAGCACGATGCGCTGGTTTCCCGCCTTCGCCGCCGCGAGCTCGGAGAGGATCGTCGTCGGCTGCATGTCGAGTACGGTCCCGGTCCACGGCGGGCCGTAGGAGCTCTGCCGGAGATGGAAGGGCCCGTACGGGATCCCGGTGCCGGCGACGACCACGGTGAGCGCCGCCGTGCCGAGGACGCCGCTGGTCCGCGCGCGGACCGTCACCTTCCCCGGCGCGATGCCGGTCGCGAGCCCCGTCGCATCGATCTTCGCGACCGTGGTGTCGGTGGTGCGCCAGTTGATGGTGAGGCCGGTGAGGGTGTCGCCGCTGCTGTCCCTCACGGTGGCGGTGAACTGCTGCGTCGCGCCGACGGCGATCGTCGCGCTCGATGGGCTGACCGTCACCGAGGTGACCGCCGTGCTCGTGGCGGCGAGGGCGCGTGCGTCGGGGGTGAGACTGCCGGGCGGAAGGGGCGCGGCCGCATCGGAGCAGCCGGCGAGGGCGGCGGCCGCGGCCGCGAGCAGCACGAGGGAACGCATCGCAGGACCCTCCGCGAGATGGCGGGCGCCGGCGGTACGGGGCGGCATCGCCGCCGCCCCGCCGTCGTCAGGCGTCCGGGTGGCGCGTGGCTCTGGCCGGCCGCATCACCGGCACGGGGTGGCCGTGTGGCTCTTGGCGATGGTGGCGAGGCTCGCCACCGCGTTCTTGATGTCGGTGCGGTTGAAGTAGGTCTTGTCCCACTCCCACATGACGAAGCCGCACACCACGCTGTACGAGAGGATCGCCTTCCCGTAGCTCTGCAGCTCACTGGCCGACATCGCCCACTTGCCGCTGGCGCTCCCCGGGATCCCGCTCGAGCCGTTGCCGCCGTTGATGGCGTTCACCCCGCCCAGCACCCCGAGCTTGAGCCGGGCCGCGATGGTGGTCTCGTTGGCGATCCAGTTCGAGACGCTCCCGTATCCGGCCACATACTGAACCCACGATGCATCGAGCGATGTCCAGGACTGGCTCCAGCCGGCGAGCCAGCTCGGGGGGGAGCGGATGACCGTGGGCATCCCCGGCCAGAGCTGCTTCGAGTAGGCGGCCGCGGCCTCCACGTCGCTGTACGGCACCACCTTGCCGTTCCAGTCGGTGGGATCCTGCGGCTCGTCGAACAGGTAGTGCGCGACGATCGTACCGTCGGTGATGTAGCTCGAGAAATTCACCCCCTTGAAGCGGTCCATCTCCTGCTTCCAGAGCGACAGGCTGAAGGAGCCATCTGAGTTCTGGAAGTAGGAGCGGTGCCGCGCGAGGCGCAGCACGATGCGCTGATGCGCCGCCTTGGCGGCCGCGAGCTCGGTGAGGATGGAGGAGGGCGACATGTCCACCACCGTCCCCGTGTACGGGGACGAGAAGTACGCCTCCGGCAGGTGAAACGGCCCGAGCGGAACACCACCGGTGGTGCTGCTGGTCGTGGCGGACACGACCGTCACCGCCGCCCTGCCCACCACGCCCCCGCTCTTCGCCCGCACGTACGCGCTGCCGCTCTTGCGCCCGGTCGCGAGCCCGGTCGAGTTGACCTTCACCACCGAGGTGTCGCTGCTCGACCAGGCGACGCTCTGCCCGCTGAGCGTGTTGCCGTTCACATCCTTCACGGTGGCCGTGAACTGCTGCGTGGCGCCGACGGCGACCGTCGCGCTCGAGGGACTCACCGTCACCGAGCCCACAGTGGTGCTCGTCGCCGCGAGAGCCTGGGCATCCGGCGGTCCGGTGGGATGGGGTGCGGCCGCATCCGAGCAGGCGGCCGAGAGGATGACGAGGACGGTCGCTACCGGTGGAAGCGTTCGCATTCCGATGCCCTCCGTGGCGTGCTGCAGCGGCTCATCTCGCGACGTTCGCACTCGGCGCGCTCGCGCCCGCCTCGTCGCTCCGCGGCGGCGTCCTCCGCCGCATGCGCCCCGGCCGCACCCCACGGGGAGCGCCGTGCGAGCCTACCTCCCGCCGGCGCGATGAGCTCCATTGCCCACGGCTGACATCGGTGACTACGGCATCAGACTCCTCGCCCGGCTGCAGGTCCGGGCGGCGGACTGCTTTATTCGCATTTTCACCATTAAGCCACCCCGGTCGCACGGGCGGTGATGCCCATCACCCCATCGCATCTTTCGACACACCGGCCTCCGGACGCTCAACGAGCGCGGCCACGTCAGGCCGCGCTCGTCAGGCACGGTCTCGTCGCGCGGCCCCGTCCGGCGCTCACCGGCACGGGATGGCGGGGTGGCTCCTGGCGATGGTGCCGATGCTGCTGAGCGCGCCGCGGATGTCGGGGCGCGTGAAGTAGGTCGTGTCCCACTCCCAGAGGAGCAAGCCGCAGACGAGGCCGTCGGCGAGGATCGCCCTCGCGTTCCGCTGCAGCTCGGTGGGGCTCATCGTCCACTGCCCGCTGTCGATCGGGCTCCGGATCCCGCTCGACCCATCGCCGCCGTCGAGGACGTTCATGCCTCCGAGCAGTCCGACCGCGATGCGTGTCGCCGCCGCGCTCTCGCTGGCGATCCAGGTCGCCGGGTCGCCGAACCGTGCCGAGTACTGCGCCCACGCCGCATCGAGCGCCACCCATGGCTGGCCCCACCCCGTGAGCCAGCTCGGCGGCGCGCGGATGACGGTGAGCATCCCCGGCCAGAGCTGCTTGGAGTACGCGGCCGCCGCTTCGACGTCGCCGTAGGGCACCGGCTTCCCATTCCAGTTGCTGGGGTCGTTCGGCTCGTCGAACAGGTAGTGCCCGATGATGGTGCCGTCGGCGATGTAGCTCGAGAAATCGCCCCCCTTGAAGCGGTCCATCTCCCGCTTCCAGAGCGTGAGGCTGAACGAGCCGTCGGCCTTCTGGAAGTAGCTCCGGTGCCGGGCCAGCCGGACGACCACGCGCTCGTTCGCGGCCCTGGCGGCCGCGAGCTCGCCGAGGATGAGCGATGGTGTCGTGTCCAGCAGCACCATCCCGGTGTACGGCGGGCCGTAGTATCGCGGCCCGAGGTAGAAGGGCCCGAAGGGGATGCCGGGCCCCCCGGCCGGAGGCGGAGCGACCGCATCGGAGCAGGCGCCGGCGAGCACGATGAGCACGACGAGCACGCTCGTCATCGCTGGCGCTCTGCGTCGGCGTCCGGCGCTCACCGGCACGGCGTAGCGGGGTGGCTCTTGGCGATGGTGCCGACGCTGGTGAGCGCGTTCAGGATGTCGGTGCGCGTGAAGTAGGTCTTCTCCCACTCCCACAGGACGAAGCCGCAGACGAGGCTGTTGGCGAGGATCGCCTTCGAGTTGCGCTGCAGCTCGGTGGGTCCCATCGACCACAGCCCGTTGTCGTAGGGGCTCCGGATGCCGCTCGTCCCATCGCCGCCGTTGATGACGTTCATCCCCGCGAGGAGCCCGACCTTGATCCGCGTCGCGGCCGCGGCCTCGTTCGCGATCCAGGTCGCCGGGTCACCGAAGCGCGCCGCGTACTGCACCCACGCCGCATCGAGCGCCACCCATGGCTGGCTCCAGCCCGCGAGCCATGTCGCCGGCGCGCGCACCACCGTGAGCATACCCGGCCAGAGCTGCTTGGAGTACGCCGCCGCGCCCTCCACGTCGCTGAACGGCACCGGCTTGCCGTTCCAGTCGGTGACGTCGTGCGGCTCGTCGAAGATGTAGTGCGCGACGATGGTGCCGTCGGTGATGTAGCTCGAGAAATTCACCCCCTTGAAGGCGTCCATCTCCCGCTTCCAGAGCGTGAGGCTGAAGGAGCCGTCCGCGTTCTGGAAGTAGCTCCGGTGGCGGGCGAGGCGGAGCACGATGCGCTGCTTCGCCGCCTTCGCCGCCGCGAGCTCGCTCAGGATCGTCGTCGGCTGCATGTCGAGCACCGTCCCCGTATAGGGCGGGCCGTAGAACCGCTGCCGGAGATGGAAGGGCCCGTACGGGATCCCGGTGCCGACGGCGGACGCGACCGTCACCGCGGCCTTCCCAACCACGCTCCCGCTCTTCGCCCGCGCGTACGCGCTGCCGGCCTTCCGCCCCGTCGCGACCCCGGTCGAACTGACCCTGAGCACCGAGGTATCGCTGCTCGACCAGGCGACGCTCGCTCCCGAGAGCGTGTTGCCGTTCACATCCTTCACCGTGGCCGTGAACTGCTTCGTCGCGCCGACCGCGATCGTCGCGCTCGAGGGGCTCACCGTCACCGAGCCGACGGTGGGGCTCGTCGCCCTGAGGGCGGCCGTGGGCGGAGGCGGAGCGACCGCATCCGAGCACGCGGCGGCAAGAAGGACGAGGATGCTCGCTATGAATGGAAGAGTGCGCATGTGGAAGCCCTCCGCGCCAACCGCTCGCCGGCGCGATGAGCTCCATTGCCCACGGCAGACTTCGGCAACTCTGGCCCCGGGCGCCTCATACGGCTGCACCTCGGGCGGCGGCTGGACTTAGTAACAGCTGTACAATTATCAGACCAGGGCCGAACACGCGGCATGTGGCGATGCCCGTCGTTCCGCCGTGCTCACGGCCCATCCCCTTTCCATCCCGTTTTGCATACGATGGAAACGCTTGGGACGCGCCGTTGGTTCCCCTTGCCGCGCCCGGATGCGACGAGGCCCCCCGGCATCGTGCCGGGAGGCCTCGTCCGCAGACTTCGGTTCCGCCTCGAGCTATCGCATGCCGCAGGCGGCGTAGCGGCTCAGCGGCAACTCGTCGCCGCGTGACCGGCGGCCATGGTCGCGACCGCCCGCGCCGCGCTCTGGATGTCGCTGCGCGAGAAGTACGAGTCGTTCCACTGCCAGAGGAAGAAGCCGCAGACGGCGCTGTTCGCCAGGATCGCCTTCGCGTACTTCTGGATCTCGGTGGCCGACATCGCCGACCGGTTGCCGGTGTAGCCGGTGAGCCCGCTCGAGCCGTCACCGCCATCGAGGACGTTGAGCCCCGCGATGAGCCCGAGCCCCGCGCGCTGCGCCGCATCGGCCTCGGCCGCAATGTACGCGTCGGCGGGACCGAACCGGCGCGCGGTGTACTGCGCCCAGCCTGCATCGAGGTACTGCCAGCTGCTACGGCCGGCGAGCCACGTCGGTGGTGCGCGCATGATCGTCGTCATCGCGGGCCAGAGCTGCTTGGAGTAGGCCGCCGCCCCCTCGATGTCGGCGTACGGCACCACCTTGCCGTTCCAGTTGTTCGGGTCCTGCGGCTCGTCGAACAGGTAGTGGCCGATGACCGTGCCGTCGGCGATGTAGCTCGAGATGTCGATCCCCTTGAACTTGTTCACCTCCTGCTTCCAGAGCGAGAGGTTGAACGAGCCGTCGGAGTTCTGGAAGCGGCTGCGGTTGCGGGCGAAGCGCAGCACCACCCGCGCCCCGCCGGCGCGGGCGGCCTTCAGCTCGCGCAGCAGCGACGACGGGTTCACCCCGACGACCGCGCCGTTCCACGGCGCCTTGAACTCGGTCTCGGGGAGGCTGAAGGGCCCGAAGGGGATCCCCGCTCCGCCGCTCGTGGTCGGCGCGGTGCTGCTCGTCGTGGCCGTCACGGTCAGCGGCACCTTGCCGAGCACGCCGTCGGCCTTCGCGCGCACGTACACCTTCCCCGCGGCCACGCCCTTCACCAGACCGTTGGCGTCGATTGTGGCGACGGTCGTGTCGGAGGTCCGCCAGACGATCCGCGCGCCCGTGACCGTGTTCCCGTTGACGTCCTTGACCGTCACGGTGTACTGCTGCTTCCCGCCGACGGCAATGCTCGCGTTCGCGGGGCTGACGGTGACGGAGGCGACGGAGGTGCTCGTCGCGTTCGAGGGGGAGTCGGGGGCGAGAATGGAGCGGTTCGCGTCCGAGTCCGAGCAGGCGGCCGCGACCGTGAGGAGTGCGAGCGCACCCAGTGCAACAACGCGCACGTAAAAGGCCCTCCTTGGGCGGGGTTGGTCGGCAGCCCGACTGGCGTGACGCGGTGACCTTCACCGCGTGGTAGCCTCGTGGCTTTGCGTCGCCGGCTTTCGCCGGGTTTGCCTTTGTCGCCTCGCCCTCCGCTTGGAGAGCCGCGCGATCCTCCGATCACTTGTGGACTGTCGGTGACCTCCGTTCGTCATCTGGCGATGACCACCACCACCAGGGATGACGCACCACCATGCTGATTCGCAATCAGCGGCGCGGAGTCACCAGTTCAGGATATCCAGCGGTGTCGGCCGTGGCAACCGAGCATGCCGAAGTGCGCCAAGCTCGACTGACCGCATGGGCAGGAGCCGCCGCGTTCGCCGTTCGGATCGTGATGTGCATCACGCGCGCGACGGCGCGCCGCGCACACTCCCGGACGCGCGTATGGTCAGCGGGTGCGGCAGGAGGAGGAGGGGTGGTTCTGGGCCGCCTGCGCGGCGCGCGCGATCGCGCCCTGGATCTCGGGGCGACCGAAGTAGGCGTCATCCCAGCGCCAGACGAAGAAGGCGCAGACGCGCGGGTCGGCGAGGAGCGCGCTGCTGTAGCGCTCGATTTCGCTCGGCGACATCGCCGAGCGCCCGGCCGTGTAGCCGGCGACCCCGAACTCGCCGCTCCCGCCGTCGAGGACGTTGAGGCCGGCGACGACCCCGAGCCCGGCGCGCTGTGCCGCGGCGGACTCTGTCGCGATGAACGCCGCGGGATCCGGCCACCGCACGCTGTACTGCGCCCACCCCATGTCGAGCGCCGACCAGGGCGCGCCCGCCGCCAGCCAGCTCGGCGGCGCGCGGATCGCCGTCGGCATCGCGGGCCAGAGCTGCTTGGAGTACGCGGCGGCGGCCTCGATGTCCGCGTACGGCACCGGCCTGCCGTTCCAGTTGCTGGGGTCGTGCGGCTCGTCGAACAGGTAGTGGCCGATGATCGTGCCGTCGGCGATGTAGCTCGTGAAGTCCACGTCCCTGAACCGGTCCACCTCCCCCTTCCACAGCTCGAGGCTGAAGGCGCCATCCGCGCCCTGGAAGTGGCGGCGATTGGTGGCGAGCCGCAGCATCACGTGCACGTGCGCCGCCCGCGCCGCCTCCAGCTCCCGCAGGATGGATGCGGGGCGCCCGCCCATCACCACGCCCGTGAACGGCGGGCCGAACCGTCCGTCGGGGGTGCGGAACGCGCCGAAGGGGATGCCGGCGGCCTGCAGCGCCGTGCTCCCCCGCGGCGCGGCGGCGGCGCGATGCACCGTCGCGCTCGCCAGCTCGGCCGCGCCACGCGGCGCACCGGTGAGGATGAGCACGGATGTCATCAACGCGAGAGCAGAGCGCGTACGCATCGCGCGCCCATGATAATGCGTGGCGCGCGCGCTCGCCATTGTCATTGATCGCCGTCTGCGACTAAACTCGCGTCCGCTGGCACGCGGTGAGTGCACGCGCCCGCACGTGCTGCTTGCGCGGCGTGGCATCGTCTCACATGTTAGCCCGTCGCACGACGGGCACTACGATCGTGTGTCCCGGCACGCTGAGGCGCCGGGAGCATGTCCGCCGTATGCCGACATCCAGGAGGGCACGCACGATGAGCCTGCGCCGCGGACAGGGCACGTTCGGCACGCGGGAGTCCGCTCTCGCCATCACCGGAGCGGCGGTCGCGCTCCTCCTCCTTCCCCTCGCCCCCGCGCCGCTCGCGTCGCAGGCCTCGCGCGCCGCGACGCCGCCCGCGAATGCCGCATCGTGGGATGCGCCCGCCGTGGGCACGCTCTCGCCCGGCGACTCGGTGCGCATCACGGTGTGGCGCAAGCCCGAGCTCAGCGGCATGTTCGCCGTCGGCGCGGATGGCGCGCTCGCGCACCCGCTCTACAACGGCGTGCGCGTCGCCGGCATCCCGCTGCCGGAGGCGGAGGCGCACCTCCGCGAGGTGCTGCTGCACTACGAGGCCGAGCCGTCGTTCGTGCTCGAGCCGCTGTTCGTCATCGCGGTGGAGGGCGAGGTCGTGCACCCCGGCCTGTACGCGATGCGCCCGGCGGCGACCATCGCCGAGGCGGTGGCGCGCGCCGGCGGCCCCACGGCGACGGCGGGGCGCGACGCGCGCGTGCGGGTGATGCACGGCGCGCTCGCACCCACGTACGCGGCGGCCCAGGCTGCACCCAGCGAGCAGGCGCTGCGGCTCGGCGAGGAGCCGAGGGCGCGGCTCCCGGTCCGCTCGGGCGACCGGATCGTGATCGAGCGGCACGCGACGTTCAAGGACGTCGTGCTGCCGACGCTCTCGACCGTGGGCTCGCTCGCGGCCGTGGCCGTCCTCATCCTGCGCGCCAGCGGCCACTAGCCGCGCGCTCCCGGCTCCCGCACGCCGCGCCGGGCGCGGCGCACCGCGACGACTTCACGGCAGGGGGTGACATGGCCAGCGTACCGCACGGCGGCATCGCTCCGCTCGATGTCGGCAGCCGCCCGCATCGCAACATGCTGCCGCGTCCGATCGTCGTGCTCGGCGCGCCGCGCTCGGGAACGACCATCCTGCACCGGTGTCTCTCGCTCCACCCGGAGCTGTGGCACCTCGCCGCCGAGTCGCACAACATCCTCGAGGGGCCGCTGCACCCGGCGATCGGCGGCTACTCGTCCAACCGCGCCGTCGCCGATCAGCTGAGCGAGGAGGAGCTCGCGCAGCTGCGCGCGCGCTTCTACGACCAGGCCATCAACCTCAACGCGGTCCTCGACGATCCGTCGTCGCTCTCCGCGGAGGAGGGCGGGCGCATCCAGCGCGGGGTGCTCGTGCGAGCGGTCGGCCTCTGGTCGCGCCTCAAGCGCGGAAGCGGGCCCATCCGCTTCGTGGAGAAGACGCCGAAGAACTCCCTGCGCGTCCCCTTCCTCGACCGCCTCTTCCCCGACGCGCTCTTCGTCTGGATCCGGCGGAACGCGGCGACGAACATCGACTCGCTCATCGCCGGCTGGCTCGCCACCTCGCGCGTGGGGCCGGTCTCACGCCCGCGCTTCGCGCGTGCCGGCTACCCGATCGCGCGCACGCTGCACCTGCAGGACTACCACGAGCGGTGGTGGAAGTTCGCGCTCGTCCCCGGCTGGCGGGAGCTCGTGGGGGCGACCGTCGCCGACGTCGCGCTCCTGCAGTACTACCAGTGCAACCAGCTCGCGCTCACCGACCTGGCGTCCGTGGACAGCCGGCGCGTCCTCGCGCTCAAGTACGAGGAGTTCACGAGCGACCCCGTCGCGCACATCCGGCGGATCTTCGAGTGGGCGGAGCTGGCGCCGAGCCCGCTGGTGGACCGCTTCGCCGCGAAGCTGCCGCGCGTGAACGACGCGACGCCGGGCTTCGACCGCTCGCGCGGGCGGCTGCGCTACCCCGATGCGGTGCACGCGGCGATGGCGCGGCGCCCCGCGATGCGCTCGCTGGTCAGCGCGCTCGGCTACGCGGAGAGCTGAGCGGAGAGCTGACGCGCCTCAGTCGTCGTACCAGAGCGCGAGCGCCTGGCCGAACGCGCCGAGGAAGAGCGCGGCGGCGGCGGTGAGCCCGATCGCCAGCACCAGCGCCGCGGTCTTCACCACGTCGCGCTCGCGGATGGACACCGCGCGCACCTGCGCGGCGGGGATGGCGATGCGCCGCGCGCCGTCGCCGCTCGTGCGCGCGCCATCGGCGAAGCCGACGACCGTGTCGCCCGCGAGCCGCGGCGCGTGGAGCACCACCCCCGTGAGGTCGCTGCGCGTGACGCGGATGCTCGCGGGGTGCCGCGTCGAGACCACCGTGCTCGCCGGCTCCCCCTGCACGCGCCAGCTCGTGCAGGCGGCGAGCGCGGCGGCGAGGAGGACCGGCGCGCCCCGGCGCGCCAGCCGCGACGCGGCCACGAGTGTCGCGCGCACGGCGGTCATGCCCGGCCGGGCGGAAGCGGCGGGAGCGCCGCGGCCGCGCCTCTCGTGCCGAGGATGTAGTCCTCCTCCGAGAACGGGCGGGAGCGCACACGGTCGGCGAGGATGCGCAGGTAGAGCAGCACCTCCCGCCACCGCAGCGACCAGGTCTCGAAGGAGCGGAGCCGGAGCAGGTTCCGCAGCGGGAGGATCTCCGACTCGTACAGGTTCAGCAGATAGACGTAGAACAGGATGTACTTCCGCTCGCGGCTCGTCGTGCGGAACCGGATCCGCTTCCCGATGCCGATCTGGGCGCAGAACTTCGCCGCCATCGCGTGCTTCATGATGAGCGCCCCGGTGTGGATCTCCGACATGGGCGCGAGCTCCGCGCCGGGCTCGACGGCGGTCACCTTTCTGTTCGCGATGTCGATCTCGAACAGATAGGTCCGCTCGCCGGCGGCGAGGTGATAGCGGATGGGGCGGCCGCGGTAGAGGCGGCGGACGGCGAGCGGGAGCGAGGCGAAGAAGCCGTTGAAGTAACGCTCGACCTCGCCGATGGTGAGCTTCGCGCGCGCCTCCCGGGCGTAGAACGCCTCGAGCTTCCCGCGCTGCGCATCCTGGTACTCCCGGAGGAAACGGTCGCGCTCGGTGAAGTAGCGCACGCCGTCGGGGTCGATGTGGAAGCCATCCTCCGACGACCAGGAGTCGCCGCTCAGCATCACCGCGACCTGCGGCGAGCTGATCCCGCTCGCCTCGAAGTAGTCGCGGATGGCGTACGGCGTCTGGATGGTCTGGTTGAAGTGGAAGGTCTCCTTGTGCAGGTAGCAGTGGTTGCTCGCGAAGGGGACGGCGTAGCGCGCCTTCGTCTTCTGCGCGAAGGCGGCGAAGGTGCGGATGTACGCGCTCATGTCGTCCACCTGCTCGTCCGGGCTGTCCACGATCTCGTAGCAGAGCCGGCTGTTGGCCGAGCTGTGGCTCCGGAACACGAAGTCCACGCGCGGGTGCCGCCGCAGGATCTGCGCGAGCGGCATCCCCATGAACTTCGAGTCGTTCGCGTTGAGCAGCGTGACGCCGTCGCACTCCACGACGAGCGTGCTGTCCGGCATGTAGAAGAACTGATAGGAGAAGATGCGGAAGCCGGGCTCTATCTCGAACGCCTCGCCATGCTTGAGCTCGATGACGTTGCGGTAGCCGACGGTGCGCAAGTCCCGTCTGAGCCGGCTGAGGTGCCCCTTCGGCACGAGCACCGGCGTGTTGCGATCGAGCTTCTTGAGCGAGGGGCCGTGGAAATGGTCCCAGTGGATGTGCGTGAGATAGATGTAGTCCGGCTTCACCGAGGCGATGAGCTCCTCCGACACCGGGGGATAGTTCCACCACGAGCGCCAGTAGGTGCTACCGATGATCCACGGATCGGAGACGAGCGTCTTGGTCTTGCCGGAGACGAGAAGTCCAGCGTGCGACAGGACCTGGAACCTCATGCGGTCCTCCTATCCGTGAGAGCGCCAGCGGGGTCGCGCCTTCGGGCGTACGCTCGTACCGGGAGGCGGCGGGACGGAGGCCGGGTGCTCAGCGCGCCGTGGGCGCTGCGCGGCCGGTACCGGGGCGTGCAGGGATGGCGCTCGCGCGGATGCGACATACCGGAAGGCATCATGGGGCGAGAGACCTGCATCGCGCGACCGCGCCGAGTGAGGGACGCTGGTCCCGCTCGGCCATTGTATGTGTTCAGTATCACTGCGTCAATAAGGGACGCACCCCTCCCGCGCGCGGCGCGCGCGCACGTTCGCCGGTGGCCGCGCGACGCGCTGCACGAGCGCGCGGCGACGAGCGCGAGCGGACGCGAGCGATGCGGCGGCGAGCGATGCACGACAGGGATTGCACGGATCGCTCGATGCTTACATGTTAGTCCGCCGCCCGCGGGTCGGGCGGACACGCAGCGCTTCGCCGACAGGCGACGATCGCCGCTTGCGCGCGCCGGCGGCCGATCAGCGAAGGAGCAGCTCACGCGCCGCACCGGATGTGCGGCCCCGTGGCAGCAGCGAACGCTCGTGGACGACTCGGCCCTCGTCGAAGGCGCGCCGCGTGCGATGCCATCCTGCTGCCGACGCTCGTTGCTCGCGGCCCTCCGGCCGCCACGATCGGCCCCACCATCGCGGTGCGCTCGCGCGCCGCGAACGGCCCCGCGCCGCATCGCCTGCAGGGATCGTCCGCCGCCCGCGGCGTGAGTCCGCCGCCGCACGGCGCCGTCCGCCGTGCATCGCGCACGCGAGTGCGTGACCGGCTCGATCGCCGGAGCGGCGGCGGATGGTCCACCGATCGCCGACGCGCCCCGGCTCGCGCGAGAGCCGGATGGGTTGCTCGGAATCCCGAGCCCGCACACGGAGTCGTCTCAGATGGCGAAGATTCTCTATATCGCCGGCTATGGGCGAAGTGGCTCTACGGTGCTCTCGACGGTGCTCGGCAACCACCCGCAGATGGCCAGCCTCGGTGAGGTGAGCTTCCTCCTCGAGGACTGGTCGGATCCGAGAGGTGTCTGCTCGTGCGGCCGGCGATATCCGGAGTGCGAGTTCTGGAAGGACATGTTCGAGGGCGAGGGCCCGACGCCGGAGACGGTCCGGCTGGTGCGGCGGATGGAGCGCGCGTCGTCGCTCCCCCGCCTCTGCTTCGGTTGGGTGTCGCGCGAGCAGCGCCAGGAGTACCGCGCGCACCAGGAGCAGCTGCTCGACTACATCGCCGCGCGCACGGACGCGCCGGTCGTCGTGGACTCCTCCAAGTCGCCCCGCCTCACCGTCGGTCGCCTGATCGCCATGAAGCGCCTCGCGGGCGAGGACGTGTACATCCTGCACCTCGTGCGGAACGGGCTCGCCACGATGGCATCGCTCGTCCTCACCGGGAGCAACCGCGCGCTGGAGGGGCGCACGCGGCCGCTCCGGCTCCCCGCGCTGCGCGCCGCCGTCGGCTGGACGTGGACGAACCTCTTCGCTGCCAGCATGCGCCGCGTGGTCGGCGACGACCACTACATGCTGCTCCGCTACGAGGACTTCATGGCCGATCCCTCGGGCGCGCTCCTCCGCATCGGCGACTTCATCCGCATGGACATGGGCGAGCTGATCGATCGCGTGGAGCGGCGCGGCGCGTTCGAGGTGGGCCACATGGTGGCGGGCAACCGGGTGCGCTTCCAGCGGCTGATCCGGCTGCGGGGACCGGACGCGGAGCACCAGGAGGAGCTGCTGCGCCGCGGTCACCGCGTGCTGTTCTCCGCCATCGGCGGCCGCCTCAACCGTCACTTCGGCTACCCGCGGGCCGCGCTGCGGCCGTCGCCGGCGCGCGGCGCGGGCGGGCAGAGCGGCGAGGGCGACCCGGCGCCGCTCGGCGCCGCGGTGGCGCTCCTCGAGGCGCTGCACGCCGCGGGCGTGCACTACTGCAGCTGGAAGAGCAACGAGCACCTCGGCGCCGGACTGTGCGGCAGGACCGACCTCGACCTGCTGATCGACCGTCGCGAGTACGGCACGATGCAGCGCATCCTCGTGGAGAGCGGCTTCAAGCGCTTCGACGCGACCATCGGGCTGGGCTACGCGGCGATCGAGGACCACATCGCGCTCGACCAGGAGACGGGCCTCCTGCTGCACTGCCACGCGCACTTCCGTCTCATGGCGGGCGAGGAGCACCTCAAGGGGTACCGCCTGCCGTGGGAGGATCGGCTGCTGGCGACGCGCGTGTGGGACGCGGAGAGGGGCGTGTACGTCGCCGACCCGCACCTCGAGATGATCACCCTGCTGGTGCGCAGCGCGATCAAGCTGCGCGCGCGCGACCTCGGGCTGCGGATGCTCGGCCGGCCGTACATCCGGAAGGGGACGACGACGGAGTTCGAGTGGCTGAGCCGCCGCATCGATCGCGAGCGGTGCCGCCAGCTGTGCGGCGAGCTCCTCGGCGAGGATGTGGTCCCGGTCCTCACCGAGCTGCTGGACGACGGACTCTCGCGGCGCACGCTCGTGCGCTTCCGCCAGGTGGTGCGCCCCAGGCTGGAGTCGCTGCGCATCTACGGCCGCTTCTCGGGGGACGTGCTGCGGTGGCTCCGCGAGATCGCGTGGCTCATCGGCGGCGCCAACCGCCGCTACCTGCGCTGGGCGCATCCGCTGCGGCGCACCACGCCCGGCGGCGGCGTGCTGGTGGCGCTCATGGGCTCCGACGGCTCGGGCAAGTCCACGGTGGTGCGCGACGTGTCGGCGCTCTTCGCCACGAAGGTGGACGTGTTCCGCGTCTACTTCGGCAGCGGCGACGGCCCCACCTCGCTCGTGCGGTGGCCGCTCCGGCTCCTCTGGCGGGCCGTGCGCCCCGGCACATCGCGCGCGAAGGAGAACGGCGCGCCGGGCGTCGTCAGGCACGGCGGCAACGGCGCGAAGAGCGCGACAGGCGCGAAGGGCGATGGGCTCCTCCTCTCCCTCGGGCGCATGTCGTGGGGGCTCGCGCTCTCCTCCGAGAAGAGCCGCCGGCTCCGCGCGGCGTGGCGGGCGCGCAACCGCGGCATGATCGTCGTCGCCGACCGCTACCCGCAGGCGCAGGTGCTGGGATTCAACGACGGTCCGCTCCTGAGCCGCTACGCGCAGCACAGCAGCCCGCTGCTGCGATGGATCGCGCGCCACGAGGCCGCGCCGTACCACTGGGCGGAGCGCTACCCGCCCGACCTGGTGATCCGCCTCAACGTCACCCCCGCGGTGGCGGTGGAGCGGAAGCCCGAGATGTCGGTCGCCGAGGTGGAGCGCCGGACCCGGGCGGTCCGGTCGATCGCGCTCCCGCCGCAGACACAGGTCGTGGACATCGACGCCGACCGCCCGATCGGCGAGGTGGTCCGGGAGGTGAAGAGGCTCGTATGGAACATGATCTAGGCGGCACGGCGGGTGGCAGTCTGGTCCTCGAGTTCCTCGGACTGCCCGGGTCGGGCAAGTCGCGGCTCTCGCAGATGGTCGCGGGAGAGCTGCGGTCTCGTGGCGTCGCCGTCTCGGAGCCCACCTTCACCATCAGCACCACGCGGCCGGTCACGAGCCGGCTCGCCCGCAAGCTGCGGTACGCGCTCGACGGGGGGCGCGGCATCCCGACGAACGGACATTACTGGACGCGCTGGATCCTCGCCTCGCGGCAGCGGGAGCTCGCCGATCTCGGGCGCCACTCGCTCAACTGGTACTACGTCGTGGGGATGATGCGGCGGTGCGGCGCCGTGCCCGGCGTGCACGTATTCGACCAGGGGCTGTTCCAGGCGCTCTGGTCGTTCGGCTACGGCGCGTCGGCGCCGACGGCCGCGATGGCCGACGGCACGGCCCTGCGCCACAACATGGCGGCGGTGCTCCCGCCGCGGCTCGTCGTCGTCAGGCTCGAGGTGAGCCGCCCGGTGATCGTCGAGCGGCTCACGGAGCGCATCAACGGCGAGTGGCGAAGCGGCCGGAGCCGGCTGGAGCGGCACCTTCGCACCGGCACCGTGGAGCCCGCGCTCGCGCGCGCCGCCTCGGCGCTCCAGCAGATCGATCGGCTCGCGTGCGAGCTCGAGCAGCGCCAGCGCATCACGCTCGTGCAGGTGGACAACGAGGACCTGGCGGCGCTCCACACCAACGCCGCCGCGCTCGCCGACACGATCACCGATCTCCTCGGCGTGCCCGCGGCGTGACCGGCGCTCCGCCCCGCGCGCGATGCACGACGCCCCTCGCGTGGAATCGCGCGAGGGGCGTCGTGCATCCGGCGGGCGACTCGCCCGCGCCGCGTCAGGTGCCCGTGGCGTTGAAGATGGTGTTCGTGAGGCCGCTCCCCATCGCCCGCCCCTTGAGCTGGTTCTTCCCCGGAACCGGGCCGAGGATCCAGCTCCCGACCGTGGCGACGCCGTTCGCGTCCGTCGGCACCTGCGCGCCCGTCACGCTCCCGCCGCCGGTGACGACGCTGAACAGCACCTGCCAGCCGACGACCGGATTGCCGAAGGCATCCGTGACCCGCAGCGACGGCGCGATGGGTACCGCCGTGCCGGCCGGCGCCGACTGGTTGTTCCCCGCCACGATGGTCTGCACCGCCGGCGCCCCCGCCACCACCGTGCTCGCGTACGGACTCCCACTGATGGGGGTCCCGTTCAACGTGATCGCCACCTGGTCGGTGCCGCTCTTCGTCGGCGTGTACGAGGCCGTGTAGGTACCGTTGTTGTTGTCGGTCACCGCCGGCGTGGCGCTGTTCGCGCCACTCACCGTCACCACCACCGTCGCGCCGCCCGTGGTGAGCGCCACGCCGTTCTGGTCACGTGCCTGCACGGTGATCGTCGTCGCGCTCCCCGCGGTTCCGTTGGGCACGGTCGCCGTGGACTGCGATGCGCTCGCCCCGCCGCCCCCACCGCCCGACGTCGTCGCGGTCGCGGTGAAGGTCACCGGGCTCCCGCTCAGGCCCGCCGCGGTCGCTGACAGCGTGTTGGTGCCCGCCGTGGGACCGAGGGTCCAGCTCCCCACCGTGGCCACGCCGTTCGCATCGGTCGTCGGCGTCGCGCCGGTGACACTCCCGCCCCCGCTCTGCACCGCGAAGGTGACCGTCACCCCGGGCACGTTGTTGCCGAAGGCATCGGTCACGCGCACCGAGGGCGCGATGGCCACGGCGGTCCCCACGGTCGCCGACTGGTTGTCGCCGGCGACCTTGACCTCGGACGCCGGCGCCCCCGGCGCCACGGTGCTCGTGTAGGGGCTGCCGCTGATCGCGGTCCCGTTCATGGTGATCGCCACCTGATCGGTGCCGCTCTTCGTCGGCGTGTACGAGGTGGTGTAGGTGCCGTTGTTGTTGTCGGTCACCGGCGGCGTCGCCGTGTTCGCCCCGCTCACCGAGACGACGACCGTGGCGCCGCCGGTAGTGATCGCGGTGCCGTTCTGGTCGCGCGCCTGCACGGTGATGTTCGTCGCGCTCCCCGCGGTTCCGTTGGGCACCGTGGCCGTGGACTGCGCCGGGCTCACCGTCCCGCCGCCGCCGGATGTGGTGCAGGTGCCGCTGCCGCTGTCGGTGAACGTCTTGCCCGCCTCGGGGAGATACTGCCAGCTGTACGTCCCGGAGCCCAGCGTGAGCTGCAGCACGCCGTACACCTTCACGGTGTTGTGCACCTCGCTGGTGGGCCAGAAGACCGTCGGGATGGAGACGCTCCGCCCGCCGGTGCCGACGATGATCTGCCGGATCCCCTTCGTGCGGTCCACGTTGCCGTTGGGGTCCATCGGCGCGTAGCGCTCGTAGAAGTGGGCGTGCCCGTTGATGATGAGCTCCGCGCCGGCGGCGTACAGGTCATCCCAGAACGGCTTCACGTACCCCCGCACCCCTGGCGACGTGTCCGTTCCATGGCCGGCGTACCACCGCGGGTGGTGCCAGATCGCGACGATGCACTGCTTCGTGGTGGCGGCGAGGTCGCTCTTCAGCCACTGCTCCTGTGCCGACCCGGCCGCCGTGGGGACGAAGGTCTGATTGCTGTTGAGGAAGACGACGTGCCAGTCGCCGAGGTCGATGCTGTAGTAGCCGAGCCCTCGCGGACCCGCGCGCGTGCCGAAGTAGTCCCAGGTGGGGTCGGCGGTGCCGGTGTTGTACTCGTGGTTGCCGATCGCCGCGTACGTCACCCCCTTGAACTGCCCCCACGACGGGTCGTAGCAGTTCGCGTAGTCGGCCGCGCTGCCATCCTCGTACGCGTTGTCGCCGGCGGCGAAGACGGCCGCGCCCGGGTTGCTCGAGAGGACGCCGTTGACGACGGTGGCCGTCCGCTCATCGCCCGTGGAGGCGCAGCCGGCGATGTCTCCGGCGCCGACGAAGATGACCGGCGCCGCGCTCGCGGTGACCCGCAGGGGGTGTGACTCCGGCGTGTGCTTCGGCGGGCCCGTGATGTCGTCGCAGGCGAGCAGGCCGACGAGCGCCAGGAGGGCGAGCGAGATCGCCCTCGCGTGATACAGAGCTGTGTTCATGTACGGCTCCCGGCTTCGCCAGGGATGTCTCGGCACCCTGATCTCGGCTCCGTCAGAAGGGGCGCGCAACTTCCGGTGGCCATCCATGGATGGCCACCGGGTGGATGATTCCCGCGGCGCCTGCGCCGCCCTCGTGCCTCACGAGCACGTGCCACTCCCGGAGTCGGTGAACGTGCCCCCCGCCACCGGGACGAAGTCCCACTGGTACGTCCCGGTGCCCAGCGTGAGCTTGAGCACGCCGAACGTCTTCCCCCCCTGCACCTCGCTCGTGGGCCAGAGGTAGATGGGCGCGCTCGACACGCTCCTCCCCCCGGTGCCGACGATGAACTCACGGATCCCCTTGGGGTCGGGGTTGCCGTTCGGGTCCTGCGGCATGAAGCGCTCGTAGTCGTGCTTGTTGCCGTTGATCACGATCTCCGCCCCCGCCGCGTAGAGCACGTCCCAGAACACCTTGACGAAGTTCTTCTTCCCCGGGGCGCCGCCGGTCTGGTTGCCGTAGAAGAGCGGGTCGTGCCAGATGGCGACGATGCACTGCTTGGTGGTGGCGGCGAGATCGGCCTTGAGCCACGTGAGCTGCGGGCCGGTCGCGCTGAGCGACACGTAGCTCCGCTGGCTGTTGAGGAAGACGACGTGCCAGGCGCCGAGGTCGATGCTGTGCCACCCTTCGCCCCTCTTCCCGACGCGGGGGCCGAAGTAGGAGAAGGCGGGATCGGCGGTGCCGGTGCCGTAGTCGTGGTTGCCAAGGGTGGCGTGAGTGGCGCCCTTGACCTGCCCCCACGACGGATCGTAGCAGTTCGCGTAGTCGGAGGTGGATCCGTTCTCGTACGCGTTGTCGCCCGCGGTGAAGACGGTGGCCTTCGGGTCGGTGCCGAGCACGTTCAGGATGAGCGAAGCCGTCTTCTCGTCGCCGCTCGAGCTGCAGCCGGCGATGTCGCCGGCGCCGATGAGGGTGTAGCTCTGGGTGGCCCGGGCCAGCGCGGGGGGAGTGGCGTCAGGCGTGAGCCGTGGGCCGGTGGCATCAGTGCAAGCGAGAGCGCCCCCGATCGCAAACAGCACGAGCGGGATCGCCCTCGAGCGATTCCGAGTTGTGTGCATCTACAGCTCCTCGCTTCGACTACCAGGATTTCTTTCTACCCGGTTGGTTCGCAGCTCCGTCGAGAGGGTGGGTCGAGCCGGCAGCCACCCGATCCAGTGGCAACCGGGGTGACGTCACTTCCGTAGATCAACTCCCCGTGGCGTTGAAGATGGAGTTGGAGAGGCTACTCCCCGTCGCGCGCCCCTTGAGCTGGTTCTTCCCCGGTATCGGGCCCAGAGTCCAGCTCCCGACGGTCGCGACGCCATTCGCATCCGTCGTGGTCTGCGCGCCCGTCACACTTCCGCCGCCCGTCACCACGGAGAAGAGCACCGGCCACCCGGCGACCGGGTTGCCGAACGCGTCCGTGAGACGGAGCGACGGTGGAATCGGCACGGCCGTCCCGGCGGGTGCCGTCTGGTTGTTCCCCGCCACGATGGTCTGCACCGCTGGCGCCCCCGCCACCACGTTGCTCGTGTAAGGGCTGCCGCCGATCGCGCTGCCGTTGAGCGTGATCGCCACCTGGTCGGTGCCGCTCCTCGTCGGCGTGTACTGCGCGGTGTACGTCCCGTTGCCGTTATCGGTCACCGTCGGCGTCGCGCTGTTCGCGCCGCTCACCGAGACGACGACCGTCGCGCCGCCCGTGGTGAGCGCCACGCCGTTCTGGTCGCGCGCCTGCACCGTGATCGTCGTCGCCGCGCCCGCCGCGCCGTTGGGCACCGTGGCCGTGGACTGCGCCGCGTTCGCCGCGCCGATGGTGATGGTCGCGGTCGCGGTGAAGGTCAGCGGGCTGCCGCTCACCCCCGGGGCGCTCGCGGCGAGCGTGTTCGCGCCGGCCGCGGGGCCGAGCGTCCAGCTCCCCACCGTCGCGATGCCGTTCGCATCCGTCACCGGCGTGGCGCCCGTGATGCTCCCGCCGCCCGACCGCACCGCGAAGGTCACCGTCACCCCGGTGAGGGGGACGCCGCTCGCGTCGAGCAGCCGCACCGCGGGCGCGATCGACACCGCCGTCCCCGCGGGCGCCGTCTGGCCATCGCCCGTGCTCATCGTCATCGAGCCGGCGCCGGTCCACCCGGAGCAGGTGCCGCTCCCCGTGTCGGTGAACGGGGTTCCCGGCACCGCGAGGAACTCCCAGCCGTACGTCCCGGGGCCGAGCGTCAGCTTCAGCACGCCGAACGTGTTCCCCTGCTGCACCTCGCTCGTGGGCCAGAGGTAGATGGGCGCGCTCGACACGCTCCGGCCGCCCGTACCGACGATGAACTCGCGGATCCCGTTGGGGTCGGGGTTGCCGCCCGGGTCCTGCGGCATGAAGCGCTCGTAGTCGTGCTTGTTGCCGTTGACCACGATCTCCGCGCCCGCCGCGTAGAGCGCATCCCAGAAGGGCTTCACGTAGCTCTTCTTGCCGGGCGCGCCGCCGTCCTGGTTGCCGTAGAAGAGCGGATCCTGCCAGATGGCGACGATGCACTGCTTGGTGGTGGCGGCGAGATCGGCCTTGAGCCACGTCACCTGCGGCCCGGTCGCGCCGAGCGAGACGAAGTCGCGGTTGCTGTTGAGGAAGACGATGTGCCAGTCGCCGAGGTCGATGCTGTGCCACCCCTCGCCCCGGTTCCCCACCCGGCTGCCGAAGTAGTCGAACGATGGATCGGCGGTGCCGGTGTTGTACTCGTGGTTGCCGAGCGCCGCGTGCGTCACGCCCTTGAACTGCCCCCACGAGGGATCGTAGCAGTTCGCGTAGTCGGCCGCCGAGCCGTTCTCGTACGCGTTGTCGCCCGCGGTGAAGACAGTGGCGGCGGCGTCGCCGGCGAGGACGCCGAGTACGAGCGATGCCGTCTTCTCGTCGCCTTTCGAGCCGCACCCCGCGATGTCCCCCGCGCCGATGAGCGTGTAGCTCTGCGCCGCCGTCTGCGCGAGCACGGCCGCGGCGCGCGGCGAAGCGGGCGCGGTCATCGGCCGATCGGCATCGGAGCAGGCGGCGAACGCGATGGCGGCCGCGCACACGAGCAGCGCGGCACGACGGGAGGAGAGCTCGGTCGTCATGGGCTACTCCAGCCTCATGGCCGCGTCCCCCCCATCTCGCGACAAATTGATGGGCAGGCTTCGCCTCGCATCGGACTGGCGGCGGCCATCCGACAGCGCCCGGCTCCGCCGCGGGGAGCGCACGACGATGTCGTCAGGCATGCGCGCCGCCCAGCCGGCCACGACGCCGCGCTCCGACGTCCGCGACAGCCAGTCCTCGACGGCGGACGCGAGGACCGAGATGACGTGCGCCGCGTGCGGCGCCCGCCTGTCGCCGTCGGCGCTCCAGACCATGAGCAGGTAGTCGTCGCGCTCCGCGCCGAGGGCGAGCGTGTGGCGGTGGCGCAGCCGCACGTAGTGCGCGAGGTGGCCGGCGCCCCGCATCCGGCTCGTGGGCACGTCGGCGAGCATGTTCTGCCCCATCCGCCACTCCGATGCGCGGCAGACGCACGCGGAAGCGAGCCCGAGCGCCGCGAGGTTGTCGGCGAGGATCGCGTTCAGCTGCCCCACCGTCTTCGCCGACCGCAGCACCTCGGCGAGGTCGAGCGCGTGGATGCGCGCGCTGATCGTCCGCCGCGTGTCGCCCGGCACGGAGGCGAGGATCGTCGTCGCCACGGAGAACTCGTGATAGCCGAGCTGCTGGGCGGCGTACACGAGGACGAGTCCCACGAGCAGTCCCGCGCCGAGGCTCACGGGCGCCCGGATGGACGCGGGCGCGAGCTCGGTGACCACCGCGGGCATGGCGAGCACGGCCGCCAGGGCGCAGAGACAGGTCGTCGCCCGCCCGTGCGACCAACCGCGGGAGAGCAGCTGATGGTGAAGGTGCCGCTTGTCGGGGCGGAAGATGGGGCGCTGCCTGAGCCAGCGCCGCAGGATGGCGAAGGTGGTGTCGGCGAGCGGCAGCGCGAGCAGCGAGAGCGGGATGAGCACCGGCACCGATGCGTCGGGCTCCGCCGCCGCGCCCACGACGAGCACGGGGAGCATGAAGCCGACGAGAAGGCTCCCCGAGTCGCCGAGGAAGATGCGCGCCGGGCTCATGTTGTAGGGGAAGAAGCCGAGCAGCGCGCCCACGAGCACGATGCAGACGATCACCACGTCCGGGTGGCGCGTGGTCGCCGCGACCCACATGCTGAGGCAGAGGGCGAGCAGCCCGATCCCGGTGGCGAGCCCGTCGATGCCGTCCACCAGGTTGTAGGCGTTCGTCATCACGACGATCCACGCGATGGAGAGCGGGATGGAAAGGATGCCGAGCGCGATCGGCGCCTTCCCGGAGAGGCTGATCGCCGCGATGCGGAAGCCGAAGTAGCAGACACAGATCGCCGCGACCACCTGGATGGCGAGCTTCGCCCACGCCTTGAGCCCCCAGAGATCATCGATGAGGCCGGTGAGAAAGATGATCGCGCCGCCGATGAGGAGGCCGCGCAGGAGACGCGGGTGCTCGAGCGCCACGTCCAGCGCGTCGAGGTTGAGCATCACGACCGCGAGCGCGAAGAAGAGCGCGCCGCAGATGGCCACCCCTCCCAGCCGCGGGACGGGGCGCGTGTGGACGTGCCGTCCGCCGGTGGGCGGATCGTAGAGCCCGCGCGCGATCGCGACGCGGATGGTTCCCGCGGTCAGGACGGCGCTGGACAGCATCGAAGCGAGCAAGATGACCGCGAGCGCAAGTGCGGAGGGCATGCACGCCTCCTTCCGATGTTGGCCCCCACCCCTCCAGCCCGCCACGGATGCGACACCTGCGTGCTGCTCGACTGCCCTGTCCTGCCTGTCTCCCGGCGTCAGTGCGCGTACGCTCGCGCGCTCCCGCCGTTGCCGTGCATGTACGTCCACCGCGCGCCGAGGAGAGCGCGATAGACCTCGAGCGTGCGCTCGACCACGCTCTCCACCGTGAACTCGGCGAGCGCGATGGCGCGCCCTGCCTCCCCGTACCGGCGGCGCAGCTCCGGCGACTCGAGGAGCGTGCGCGTCGCGCGCGCGACGGCGGCCCCGTCGCGCGGCGGCACGAGGATGCCGTTCACGCCGGTGCGCACGACCTCGCGGCAGCCGGGCACATCCGTCGTGACGATCGGCCGCGCCGACGCCGCCGCCTCGATGAGCACCTTCGGCACCCCCTCCGGATAGGAGCTCGGCAGGGCGAAGATCGTCGCGCTCCTCAACGTCGCCGGCATGTCGTCGCGGTACCCCCACCACTCCACCACTCCCTCGCGCACCCACGCCTCGAGCTGAGCGACCGGCACCGCCGTCCGGTTCCCATCATCGGGGCGGCCGACGATCACGAAGCGCGCGCGCGGCGGCGAGTCGCGCAGCAGCCGCGCCGCCTCCACGAACTCGCCGACGCCCTTGTCCCACAGCAGCCGCGACGCGAGCATCACCACCGGCGTCCCCTCCGGCTCCGGTGCCGGAGCGAAGCGCGAGCAGTCCACTCCCGAGCCGCGGATGAGCACGGTGTGCGCCTCCTGCGCCAGCCCCTCCGCGAGAAAGCGCGCGCGGTCATCCGAGTTCTGGAAGACGGTGCGCCTGCCGGGCCCGCGCGTGGCGAGGCGATACAACGCGGTCACGATCGGCCGGAGCAGCCGGGAGAGCGGGTAGCCGGAGAAGACGTAGCCGAGTCCGGTGACCGCGTTCACCACGGCGACACCCGGCACGGCGCGCGCGGCGAGCGAGCCGTAGAGCACCGGCTTGATGGTGACGTGGTGGACGAGGTCGGGGCGGAGCTGCCGGTACATCCGCAGCCACGCGAGCATCGTCGTGAGCTCGCGCAGCGGATTCACGCCGTGACGGGAGAGCGACAGGGGGATGAAGGTGAACCCCTCGCGCTCGATGTCGGCGCCGCGGCCGGTGTCGTCCGCGAGCACGACTACATCCGCGCCCGCGTCGCGCGCCGCTCTCGCGATCGGGAGCCGGTGCGAGAGGAAGAACCAGTCGGAGTTGACGGCGATGAGGACGCGCGGGCGCCTCTCGGCGCGGGCGGGCTCTGGGCCTGGCGCGAAGCGCGCCAATCGTGAGTCACGACGCGAACCGGCCTTCATCATCGTCGCGCTCCGCGTCCGGGCCGGTGTCGGGTGCCGGCGCCTGACGCAAGGGGTTACGACCACATCCCGCTACGACACCGGCACGGTGGCCGGAGGAAGCATCTGGCGAAGCACGCTCGTGCTGCGACCCTGCGACCAGCGCGACGACTCCCGGGGGGTGGCGGCCACTCGCGACCGCCGGAGTCGATCGCTCCGACCCTCTACTCGTGCCCGCTGGCGCGTGAGGCCGGACGACGGATGACTGTGTCGGCTGGGGTGGCCACTATAGGGCGCATATGGCGAAATTGTCAAGCGAGCTGCGGTGGCCGCGCGCGGGGGCGCGGCGTGGCTCGTTAGGCATGACGGCGGAGAGGTGGGTGAATGCGCGACGGCCGCGCCCGCCATTGCAAGGCGGGCGCGGCCGTCGGTGGTGAGGCGCGGATGCCCGGCTACCGGTGCTGCGGCAGAATCGCGTCCACCTCCTCCGCGGCCACCGGCTCCCCCGACGCACGCTCGAACTCGTCGCGGAGCACCTGCATCATCTCGGCGCGGCGGTCGTAGAGTCGCTTGAGCGGGCGCGGATCGCGGCGCGCGAGCGCGTACGAGGTCAGCAGCGGGAGCGCGACGGTGGAGTCGAGGTAGCACACCACCGCATCCGGCAGACGGTCGGGGTCGATCTTCCCCCAGCTCACCGCCTCCGCGGGCGTCGCGCCCGAGAGCCCGCCCGTGTCGGGGCGCGCGTCGGTGACCTGCAGGAAGAAGTCGTGCCACTTCTCGTCGATCCCGAGCACCTCCTGGATCTGCGGCTCAGTCTGCAGCGCGAAGTTCTTGGGGCTCCCTCCGCCCATGATCATCACCGCGCTCTTCCCGCCGCCGCGCTTGGCCGCGAGCACGATGGACGCCGTCTCGTTCACGTCGGCGTTCGGGTCGAGCACGCACCGGTTCCCCTCGAGCGAGAGCGCCGCGATGTTCATCCCGATCGACGAGTCGCCGGGGGACGAGGTGTACACCGGCACGCCGCACTCGTAGGCGGCACCGAGGAGCGACCGGCTCCCCACGCCGAGCGCCTTCTCGCGCTCGCGGATGTACTTCCCGCATAGCCAGTGGAACTCGGCGCTGCCCATGCTGCGCTGGAACTCCGGCCCGGCGATCACCTTCCGGAAGAAAGCGTCGGTGGAGAGGAGGACATCGTAGTCGAAGAAGATGTCGTAGATGCGGACGACCCCTTCCTCGCGCAGCACGACGTCGCTCTCCTGCGGGTTCCCGCGGTGCATCGCGAGCCCGAGCCCGAAGTGCGCGTCGTGGTAGAGGTTCGCGCCGGTGGAGATGATCCAGTCCACGAACCCCGCCTCGACGAGCGGGATGATCGCCGCCATCCCGAGCCCCGCCGGCGTGAGCGCGCCGGTGAGCGTGAGCCCGATCGTCACGTCCGGCTCGAGCATCTTCTGCGTGAGGAGCTGCGCCGCCTCGCGCAGCCGCGCCGCGTTGTAGGCGAGGAAGGTCCCCTCGATGAGCTCGACGACGCTCTCCCGCCCGTCGATGCGGCGCGGGTCGATGCGCTGCCCTTGCAGGAAGCGCGACCGCTCGTGCGAGGTGTGCTGCGCGCCGGCCTTCTCCCGCTCCTCGGCCGCCCGCTTCTGCTCCGACTTGGGCCCCGCCGCCGAGGCGCGCTTCGCCTTCCCGTCTCCGTGGCGAGACCTCTTGAAGCCGCCGCGCTCGCGCCCGGCGTCGTCACTGCCCGTTGGCGACGATCCCTTGTTCCCTGACTTTGCCATCGTGCTCGTCCCGTTGCGTGTGCGTCTGTGCCTCGTAGGCGGTGATCACCGCGTTCGCCGCTTCCTTCGGATCGTCCGTGAGGAGGATGAGATCCATGTCCCCCGGCGAGATCTTCCGTTCCAGCAGCACCCGCGAGCGGAGCCAGCGGAGGAGCCCCGCCCAGTAGTGGCTGCCGAAGAGGATCACGGGGAACTGGTAGATCTTCCCCGTCTGGATGAGGGTGAGCGCCTCGAACGCCTCATCGAGCGTGCCGAAGCCGCCGGGGAAGATGACGAAGGCGTTGGAGTACTTGATGAACATCGTCTTCCGCACGAAGAAGTAGCGGAAGTTGATGAGCGTATCCACGTACGGGTTGGCGCCCTGCTCGAAGGGGAGCTCGATGTTGCAGCCGACGGAGCGGCCGCCCCCCAGCCGCGCCCCCTTGTTCGCCGCCTCCATGATCCCCGGCCCCGCCCCGGTGATGACCGCGAAGCCGGCCTCGGCGAGCAGCCGCGCCACCTCCACGGCCGCGCCGTACTGCGGGTCGTCGGGCCCCGTGCGCGCCGAGCCGAAGATCGTCACCCCCTTCTCGATCCCGGCCAGCGTGTCGAACCCCTCGATGAACTCCCCCATGATCCGCAGCACACGCCACGGGTCGGTGCGCGTGAAGTCGTCGGGGCGCTGCGCGCCGCCGCCGCGAAGCAGCTTCTCGTCCTCCGTGAGCGGCGGAGTGTAGTTCCGGATGGACTGGTCGACGACGATCTTCGTCGCCCCGGCCCGCCGGGCATCGCCGCTGAGCGACGGCGGCGTGCGGCCGGCGGCGAGGTGCCCCTCCTCAGTGCGCTGCTTCAGCCAGTCGCGCGACTCGCGCTCCGCCTCCCGCTGCCGAGCCGGGTTCGACTTCTTCCCCGTGGCCGTGCGCGGCGTGGCCCGGGGCCGCGTCGAGTTCGCCCCGCCGCCCGACTTACGCTTGGCCATTCGAGGGGCGCGGGACGAGGGGCGAGGGACGAGCGATCATCATTCCCGGTCTGTGCATCGTCATGGAGCTCCGGTTCGTTACTGGACTTACAGCGACGCCGGTGGTGAGGCGGCGATCATCTCCGCGGTTTGAAGCTAGCGCGCGCGGGCGCCGCACGGCACCCGACGTTGCCGCGAGCCGCGCCACGGACGAACTTTCCCTTCCCCCCCGACCCCTTATCCCCGATCCCTCGCCGCTTGCCCGTCATCCTCATCCTCGCCGACGGCGCGCGCGCCGACACCTTCGCCGCGCGCATCGCCACCGGTGCGCTGCCGAACCTCGAGCGCCTCGGGCACGAGGGCTCGCTGCACACCATCTCCTCCGTCTTCCCCTCGGTGACCGGGCCGGCGTACACCCCGTTCCTTCTGGGCCGCTTCCCGGGGCCGGTGGGGCTGCCGGGGCTCCGCTGGTACGACCGCTCCCGCGCGCGCTGCGGCTACCCGCACGCGCGCAGCTACATCGGCCACCAGATCCGCCACATCGATGGCGACCTGGACGCCGCCGCGCCCACGATGTTCGAGCTGGCGCGGAGCCGCTTCGGCTCCATGAACATGATCAACCGCGGCCTGGGCAGCGGCGAGCGGCTCGGCCACGGCCCCGGCTTCGCGCTGCGCGCCGCGCTCACGCACTTCCGCGGCGACGTGCGCGGCTGGCTCGGCATCGACCGCGCGATGGCGGGCGATGTCGCCCGCCACATCCGCGTCCACCGTCCCGACTTCGTCTTCGCCGGCTTCACCGGGGTGGACAAGACATCGCACCAGTCGGGCCACGACTCGCCCGCGGCGATGGAGGCGCTCGGCATCGTGGACGAGGTCGTGGCCGAGCTCCGGCACGACGCCGAGCGCGATGGACGGTGGGAGGAGACCGAGCTCTGGGTGGTGAGCGACCACGGCCACTCGGTGGTGCACCGCCACGACGACCTCGCCGACGTCGTCCGCGCGGCGGGGCACCGCGTCATCGCTCACCCGTGGGTGCTCGGCCGGTGGGACGTCGCCGTGATGGTGAGCGGGAACGCGATGGCGCACCTCTACCTGGAGCGGGAGCGGCGCGAGCGCCCGTGGTGGCCGGAGCTCGCGCCCCGGTGGGAGGCGCTCGCGCGGCTCCTGCTCGAGCGCCCGTCGGTGGACCTGCTGATGCTCCCGCACTCCCCCACGCGCACGGAGATCCGCGGCGGCGCGCACGCCGCCGCCCCCGGCCGCGCGATGCTGCACGCCGAGCGCGGCTGCTACCGCTACCACCCCATCGACGGCGACCCGCTCGGGATCGGCGAGGTGAGCGGCGTGGGCGCCGACGACGCGCACGCCATCTGCGCGGAGAGCGACTACCCCGACGCGCTCGTGCAGATCGCCGCGCTCGCCGGCTCCGCGCGCGCGGGGGAGATGATCGTCTCGGCCGCGCGCGGCTGGGACTACCGCGCGCGCTACGAGCCCATCCCGCACTTCAGCACGCACGGCGCGCTCCACCGCGAGCACATGCTCGTGCCGCTGCTCACCAACCGGCCGACGGCACGGACCCCGCTTCGCACGGTGGACGTGATGCCGAGCGCGCTGAGGGCGCTCGGCATCGCGGAGCCGCCGGGGCTGGACGGGACGGCGTTCAACGGCGGGCGCTAGGGCACGACCTCCCGCCGCGGCTCCATCCGCACGATCCACAGCCCGTTGAACATGTCGTTCACGTAGGCGAGGCCGTCCTTCACGACGACGCCCCAGGTCATGGCCGCGTTCTTCACGTTGCCGTCCATGTCGGCGGTGTTCACGTGCGCCATCTCGCGCCCCTGCGCGCGGAGGTCGCCGCGCAGCTCGCCGCTCACGTCGAAGGCGCGGAAGCCGCCGTTGTAGGCGCCGAGGTAGAGCGTGTCCCCCGCGACCCACACGTTGTGCACGCCGCCGAACTCCGGCTCGTACCAGGCGACCGAGCGCGGCTTCGCGATGTCGCTCACGTCGATCACCTGCAGGCGGCCGTAGGCGCGGAACGCCGAGGCGTCCTTCGCCCCCTGCACCGGACGCGACGGGAACACCTCGTCGGCGATGAAGACGTAGTTCCGGTGGCGCCACGCGGTATGCGTGCCGCGGATGAAGCCCGGCCCGCCCGCCACCTCCACGTCGTGGTAGAGCAAGTTGAGGTCGTACTTGTACTGGCTCACCACCACCGGGTTGGAGGGGCTGCCGCCCTTGATTCCGTTGCCGACGTCGAGGATGACGAGCCCGTCGTTCCACCAGCTCGCATAGAGCATCCCGTCCTGCACGTCGATGTCGTGCAGCGCGCCGCCGCCGCTCGCGCTCACTCCCTTGAACACCGCGACCTCGCGCGGCTTCGCCGGGTCGTCCACGTTGAGCACGTGGAGCGCGTTGGTGCCGTCGTTGGTGAGGAAGATGTGCGTGCCGTGCTTCGGGTCGGTGTACACGAACGCCGAGTGGACGCCGGCCGTCACCCCCTGCGTGTACTCGGCGATCGGCTTCGGGTGCAGCGGGTCCTCGATGGACGCGATGACGATCCCGTTCTTCCGGTCCGCCGCCCCCTCGCGCGTGAAGACGAGGAACTTCCCCGCGCGGTCGGTCATGATGTCGTTCACGCGGCGCGTGTTGGCGACGATCGAGTCGGTGACGACCGGCTTCGCGGGGTCGCTGATGTCGATGGCGTACATGCGGTCGCCGCCGGAGCCGGTGCCGAGGTAGGCGACCTTCCCGTTCGGGTGGACCCACACCTCCTCGGTGGTGAACTGCGAGCGCGGCAGCCGCCCGACGACCGTCGCCGCGCGGCGCACGTCGCGCCGGGCGAGCGTGATCGTCGCGTCGGCGCTGCGGCCGCCGAAGCTCGCCGTCACCGTGTACTGCCCCGCCTCGTAGCCCACGAAGGTGCCGTCGGGATCGATCTGCCCGTTCCCCGGAGACATGCTCCAGCTCGGCGTGAGCCCCGCGATCGTCCGCCCCGCCGCGTCGCGCGGCGTCGCGGTGAAGCGCAGCACGTCGCCGGTTCGCGCATCGGCGCGCGCCGGGGTCATCACGATGGAGGCGATGGTGGTGGCGACCACCTGCAGCTCCACCGTCTCGCGCGCGGCGCCGGCGCTCGCGGTGAGCGTCGCGTGCCCCGGCGCCACGGCGGTGACGAGCCCATCATCCGCCACCTTCGCCACCGCCGGCGCGCTGCTCCGCCAGGTGATGCGGTTGTCGCGCCGGTCGCCCGCCGCGGAGTAGGGGGTGGCCGTGAGGTGGATGCGCTGTCCGGCGACGAGCTTCGCCGGCGCCTTCGGCGCGATCGCCACGCGCGCCGCCGGGCCGGGGAGCATCCGCACCTCCATGCGCTCCACGTACGGCTTGTAACCCTCCATGAGCACCACCACCGCCACCGGCAGCGTCCCCGTCGCGCCCGAGGTCACGAGCCCGGCCGTGTCCACCTTCCCCTCGAACGCCGCGCCCGCCTGCACGAAGCGCAGCCGCGCGTTCATGATCGGCTTCCCCGCTTCATCGTAGGGGATGGCGCGGATGCGCAGCGTGTCGCCGGCGGTCACGGTGAGCGGCGACGGAGTGATGGCGACACGGGCGACGGGAGCGGGTGGCAGCGCCGGCGGCGGCGCCTGCGCGGGCACTTGCTGCAGGAGGAGGAGCGTGGCGGCGATGGGATGGAGCATGCGCGGTGCGCTCTCGTGCGTTGAGGGGGGATGGGTGCGGCGGGCGGGACGCTCGCGCTGAACGTTCGGCGGCCGCACGAGCGCTGTCAATCGGCGTCGGCCAGCGGTGACCGGCGCCGTGGCGCGCCGCGTCTCCGTTTCCTATTAATCCCGCCGGCATCACACGCGGGAGGGCAATCGTGAGCGCACTTCCCATCGCGCGGGCGATCGCGCCCGATGCGCGCGCGCGGCGCTGGCTGAGCGGCGCCGAGGCGGCCAGCGTATTCGCCGGGATCATGCTCTACATCTGGTGGCTGCAGCCGCGGGCGAAGGGCTCCTGGCTGGCGCTCCTCCTGCTCGCCGCCGGCTCGCACGCCGCGCGCGGCGAGCATCCGGCCGCGCTCGGCTTCCGCGGACACAACTTCGCGGCCTGCGCCCGCGCCGTCGCCCCGGCGCTGCTCGCCGCGGCCGCGCTGCTGCTCGCGGTGGGAGTCGCGGCCGGGTCGGTGAAGGAGCTCCCGCCGCCGCGCGCGATCGCCTTCGTGCTCTACTACTGCATCTGGGGGCTCGTGCAGCAGTACGCGCTCAACGGCTACTTCCTCAACCGCATCGCGGCCGCGTGGGAGGAGCCCGACGCGCCCGCCGTGCCGCTCCTCGCCGCCGCGCTCTTCGCCGCCGCGCACGTCCCCAACCTCTACCTCATGGCGGTGACGCTCGTGGCCGGCTACATCTGTGCGCGCGTCTATCTCGCCTACCGCAACCTCTACGTCCTCGGCATCGCGCACGGGCTCCTCGGGTCGGTGCTCTACTACGTGACGCCGCTCGCCATCAGCCATCGCTTCTACGTCGGTCCGCACGCGCTCCACTGGCAGTGACGCCGCCATCGCCGCCGCGCTCTTCGCCGCGGCGGCCGCCGGCCTCTTCGCCAGGCACCCGCCCCCCGCATCACCGGCGTGCGGGATCGCATCGCTTCTCCTCTTCACCCTCCTCGTCGGCGCCTATCTCGCCTTCGGCGTGCGCGCGGCGGCGAAGCGACTCGCCGCCGCAGGGGGCTCGCCGCTCGCGCGCGCGGCCGGCGGCGTCGCGGCGGTGGTGGCGGCGTGCGCCATCTACGCCGCGGCGTGCGCGCTCCCCGCGCTGCCGCTCGCGCTCGCCTTCACCGCATGGCTCCTGCCGCCGGCGCTCCTCGTGGCGTCGGGACGCACGCCCCCGGACAGAGCGCCGCTGCGCGAGCTCGCCGCGGTCGCGCTCCTCTGGCTCCCCATCGAGCTCCATCTCCTCCCGCCGCTCCCCCTCCCCGGCCGCGGCGGCCTCGACATCGCGCGCTTCGCGGGGCTCGTCACCGCGCTCCACCTCTTCCTCGCCGCGCGCCCGCTGCAGGGGGTGGGGTACGTGCATCTCGTCAGGCGGCGCGAGCTGGCGCTCGCCGTCGCCGCCTTTCTCCTCTTCGCCGTCGTCGCGCTCCCCATCGGGCTCGCCACCGGCTTCCTCCGGTGGGGGCCGTCGGGCGCCCCCGTCCGCGTGCTCCTCACGCCGATCATCATCTACCTCGCCACCGGCATCCCCGAGGAGCTCCTCTTCCGCGGTCTCATCCAGAACCTCCTCGGCCGCTGGCTCGGCGCGCGCGCCGCCCTCCCCATCGCCTCCGTGGTGTTCGGCCTCGCGCACCTCCCCGATCCGCGCTATGTCCTCCTCGCGACCCTCGCCGGCCTCGCCTACGGCTGGGTGTACCAGCGCACGGGGAAGATCACCGCGGCGGCGGTGACGCACGCGCTGGTGGACGCGACGTGGGTGGTGCTGCTGCGAGGGTGAGATCGGGGGCGGGGGTCAGGGGCAGGGGTCAGTAGGGGCGAGGGACGCGTAGGGAGCAGGCAGCAGGGAGCAGGGACTGCTCCCCGCTGCCTGCTCCCTACCTTGGGGGGCCCCCCCCGACAACGACGTTCGCGCCAAGCAGCGCGGGCCGCGGCATCGAATCCCCGCGGCCCGCATCGTTCGCTCGTCCCTCGTAGTGCCTTGATGAATCAAGGCTCTACAGAGCCCTGACCCCTGCCGTCGATCCCCTGCCCTACCGGCTCGTCCGCAGCGCGTTCACGATCACCGCGAGGTCGATCGCTTCCTGCAGGAGCGCGCCGGCGGTGGGGACGATGAGGCCGTGCGCGGCGAAGAGCATCGCCAGCGCGCTGAGGCCGAGTCCCACCCAGATGCCTTGCCGCGCGATGCGCATCGTGCGGCGGCTGATCCGGATCGCCTCGGCCACGCGCCCGAGGTCGTCCACGAGGATCACGACATCCGCCGCCTCGGCGGTGATCCCGCCGCCGTGGCCGGCGAGCGCGATGCCGACGGTGGCGGCGCTGAGCGCGGGCGCGTCGTTGATGCCGTCGCCCACCATCGCGACGCGCTCCCCCGCCGCCGTCATGCGGCGCACCGCCGCGACCTTGTCCTCGGGGAGGAGGTCGCCGGCGACCTCCTGGATGTGCACCGCCGCCGCCACGGCGCGCGCGTTCGGCTCGTGGTCGCCGGAGAGGAGGACGGTGCGGCTGATCCCCAGCCGCCGCAGCTCGCCGAGGAAGTCGTCGAGCCCGGGGCGGATCGCGTCCGCGTACTCGATGATCCCCGCCGCGCGGCCGTCGATGGCGACGTACGCGCGGAGCCCGCCGTGCTCCTGCTCGAGCGCCTCGAACGCCGCGTCGGTGTGGGGGCACCGCTCGCGCACGAGCGACCGCGCGCCGACGATCACCTCGCGGCCGTCCACCACGCCCGTGATCCCGCGTCCCGGCATCTCCCGCGCGTTCGTCGCCGCCGGGAGCGCGAGCCCCGCCACCTCCGCCGCCTCCACCACCGTGCGCGCCAGCAGGTGCCCCGACTTCACCTCGAGCGCCGCCGCCGTCCGCAGCAGCTCCTCGCGGGGGATCCACGGCGCGTTCACCACGCGGTGCACGTGCGGCTGCCCGATGGTGATCGTCCCCGTCTTGTCGAACACCGCCGTGCGCACCGTGCCGAGCTGCTCGAGCGCGCCCCCGTGCCTGACGATGATCTGCCGCCGCGCCGCGCGGTTGATGCCGCCGATGACCGCCACCGGCGTGGCGAGGATGAGCGGGCAGGGCGTGGCGACCACGAGCACGGAGAGGATGCGCAGCGGGTCTCCCGTCACCGCGTAGGCCACGACGCAGACGAGGATGGTGAGCGGCGTGAACCACACCGCGTACCGGTCGGCGAGCCGCTGGAGCGGCGCCTTGCTCGCCTGCGCCGAGCGCACCAGCTCGACGATGCGCGCGTACTGGCTCTCGCGCGAGATGGCGGTGACGCGCACGGTGAGCGCGCCGTCGAGGTTCATGCTGCCGCTCATGAGCCGCGCGCCGGGCTCCGCGCTCACCGGGAGCGGCTCGCCCGTGAGGCGCGACGCGTCCACGTGCGAGCGCCCCTCCATCACCACGCCGTCGCAGGGGACGAGATCGCCGGGCCTGACGAGGACGATGTCCCCGACCGCCACCGCGTCGGCGGCGACGTCCTCCGTGCGTCCGTCCACCACGCGGTGCGCCAGCCGCGGCGCCGCCTCCTCCAGCGCCCGCACCGCGCGCGAGGCGCGCCGCGCCGCGAGGCGGTCGAGCGCCTCCCCCCCGGTCTGCATGAGCACCACCACCAGCCCCGCCAGCGGCTGGGCGAGCGGGACCGCGGCGATGATGGCGAGCGCGGCGACCACGTCCGCCGCGAAGCGCCCGGCGAGCATCCCGCGCACCGTGCTCCACACCACCGGGAGCCCCGTGGCCACGAGCCCGGCGAGCCAGATGCGGGAGCTCCACCCTCCATCGCGGTCGACGGCCCACGCGACGGCGCCGGCAGCGAGGAAGGCGAGGGCGGCGAAGGGGAGGGTGTTGTGGCGCGCCACCGCACCGGCCCGAGCGAGCGGCCGGCGCGGCGACTCGTTCACGGCGCTGGGCAGCGCGGTGGCGGGGGTGGCGAGCGTGGCATCCACCATGGGAAGATCACCACGCGGCGCCGTCCCGGCCGTCGGCGCTCTCACCGACGCTCTGTGGGGGAATCGCCGCACGCCGCGCGGTCCGAGGGCGCGCCGGTGGCCGCGACGAATTGATCGCGCCCGTCCTTTCCGTGAGATTGAAGTCGTGTCCACGCACACGATCACCGGCGCCCCCCAGGGGGCCCCGCCGCGCCCGCGGAGCTGGGCGCATCTCACTTTCGCGCTCGCGGGGCGCGCGCTCCTCCACCCCACGCTCGCGGCGGACCTCCTGCGCGTCGTCTGGAACTTCCGCGCGCGAGGGTGGTACCGCCGCTTCCCCTTCCTCCCGCTCCCGCCGAGCGAGTACGTCCGCTGGCGGATGCACACCGCGTACGGCGATCACGACGCGATCCCGCCGGTGGAGGACATCGTGCGGTATGCGCGATGGGTGGCGGGGAGGGATCAGGGATGAGGGGTCAGCGGTCAGGGGGCGGGGTGAGTGAAATCGCCGAGTGGTGCGAGGAAAGGATGGGGAGAAGGTGGAGTCGGAGCGCGATGATGTAGTCGGGGGGGGGCCCCCCGAGGTAGGGAGCCAGGCTCCGGGAGCAGCGTCCGCCCCCTCGCCCCCCATCCCCGCTCCCCACGCGTCGCTCGCCCCGCTCATCAAGGCCCAGGCCTACGGCCTCGGCTTCGACCTCGCCGGCATCGCCGCCCTCGGGCCCGCGGAGACGGCGCCCTACTTCGACGAGTGGCTGGCGCGCGGCTACGCGGGTGAGATGCACTACCTCCCGAAGTGGGCGGAGAAGCGGCGCGACTTCCGGCTCCCCTTCCCCGGCGTCACGAGCGCCGTCGTCGCCGCCATGAGCTACGGCGGGCGGGAGCCGGGCGGCCCCGTGGCCCGCTACGCCCGCGGCGACGACTACCACGACGTGATGGTGGAGCGGCTGCGTGAGCTGCACCGGTGGATCGAGGAGCGCGTCGGACGCCCGGTGCGCGGGAAGGCGTACGTGGACACCGGTCCCCTCCTCGAGCGCGATCTCGGGCGCCGCGCGGGGCTCGGCTGGTTCGGGAAGAACACGAACCTCATCAACCCGAAGCTCGGCTCCTTCTTCTTCCTCGGCTCGCTCGTCCTCGATCTCGAGCTCGAGCCCGATGCGCCGTTCGAGGCGGACCGCTGCGGCTCCTGCACGCGCTGCCTGGACGCGTGCCCCACGAACGCGTTCGTGGAGCCGCGGGTGCTCGACGCGACGCGCTGCATCTCGTACCTCACGATCGAGCAGCGCGGGGCGATCCCGGAGGAGCTGCGCGCGGCGGTGGGGGAGTGGATCTACGGGTGCGACATCTGTCAGACCTGCTGTCCCTGGAACGTCCGCTTCGCGCAGGAGTTGAAGGAGCCAGCGTTCGCGCCGCGCGAGGGGCTCGCGGGGAAGGATGCGCGAACACTCGCGCGCGAGCTGCTCGAGATGACGCAGGAGGAGTTCAGCCGTGCCTTCAAGGGCTCGCCCATGAAGCGCGCCAAGCTCCGTGGCCTCAAGCGCAACGCCGCGGTGGTGCTCGGCAACGTTGGCGACCCGGAGGACGCGGACGTCCTCACGCGCGCGCTCGAGGACCCCGAGCCGCTCGTGCGCGAGCACGCCGCGTGGGCACTCGCGCGGCTCGAGGCTCGGGACGGGTCGGCCTAGTCGACCCGCATCGCCACGGTCGGCTCGACCTGGAGCGCGCGCCG
>DASTSH010000051.1:0-5529 GCA_035760785.1 Gemmatimonadaceae bacterium
GCTGGGGGCTGGGGGACAGGGGCCAGGGGCCGGGGGGATCTGGGGAACCCCGAACCCCGGGGGTCGGGAAGGGCGGACCACAGAACGCAACGGGGCGCCGGCAGTATGCCGGCGCCCCGTCGCACTTCCGCATCGTTGCTCTCGCAGTTCCCGACTCCGCCTCCCGCCTTTCCCGAGATCCCCCCGGTCGCCGGCCCCTGACCCCCAGCCCCCAGCGCAACGCTATCCCGCCACCTCGAGATGGTGCTTGATCGACTTCCCCTCCGCCAGATAGACCGCATCCTCCCCGATGTTCGTCGCCAGGTCGGCGACGCGCTCCAGGTTGCGGCTCACCAGGAACAGCTCGAGCGCCGGGGAGATGGTGGACGGGTTCTCGAGCATGTGCGTCACCAGGATGCGGAACAGCGAGTCGTGCAGCGCGTCCACCTGGTCGTCGCGCCGGCACACGTCGCGCCCGAGCGCGCCGTCGGCGCGCACGAAGGCGTCCAGCGCATCGCTCAGCATCTGCCGCGCGCGGCGCGCCATGTCCTCGATCTCCGGGTCGGGGGTGATCCCCGCGCGCATGTCGATGAGCCGCAGCGCGGACTGCGCGATGTTCACCGCGTGGTCTCCCACGCGCTCCAGGTCGCTCGAGACCTTGATCGCGCCGATGATGAGCCGGAGGTCGCGCGCCATCGGCTGCTGGAGCGCGAGCAGCGCGATGGCGAGCTGCTCGATCTCCACCTCCAGCGCATCGATCTCGCGATCGCCGGCGACCACCAGCTCGGCCTTCGCCGCGTCCCGCCGCAGCAGGGAATCCACGGCCGTCTCCACCAGCCGCTCGGCGCCCTCCGACATGTCCAGGAGCCGCTGCTTCAGCCGGTCGAGCTGTTCGTGAAAGTGACGGTAGCCCGTCGAGGTGTCGGGGGTCATCCGAATCTCCCGGTGATGTAGGCCTCGGTGCGCGGCTCGCGCGGGCTGGTGAAGAGCTGGTCCGTCGCCCCCGCCTCCACGAGCTCGCCGAGGTAGAAGAACGCCGTGTGGTCGGACACGCGCGCCGCCTGCTGCATGTTGTGGGTCACGATCACGATCGTGAGCTCCCCCTTGAGCTCGTACAGGAGCTCCTCGATGCGCTGCGTGGCCACGGGGTCGAGCGCGCTCGCCGGCTCGTCGAGGAGCAGCACCTCGGGGTCGTTGGCCAGGGCGCGCGCGATGCAGAGGCGCTGCTGCTGGCCGCCGGAGAGCGCGAGCGCGCTCGCGCGGAGCCGGTCCTTCACCTCGTCCCACAGCGCCGCGCGCCGCAGCGAGCGCTCCACGATCTCGTCCAGCTCCGCGCGACGGGGCGCGCGGTTGAGCCTCGGCCCGAACGCCACGTTGTCGTAGATCGACTTCGGGAAGGGGTTCCAGCGCTGGAACACCATCCCCGTGCGCTGGCGCAGCACCACCGGATCGGAGCCGGAGGCGTACACGTCGGCGCCATCGAGCAGGATCGCCCCCTCGTGGCGGGCGCCGGGGATGAGCGCGTTCAGCCGGTTGATCGAGCGGAGCAGCGTGGACTTCCCGCACCCCGACGGGCCGATGAACGCCGTGATCGCGCGCGGCGGGATGGCGAGCGTGATCTCGCGCAACGCCTGCTTGGCGCCGTACCAGAAGGAGAAGTGCTCGATGTCGATGCGCCCGCGCTCCGTGGCCTCGGCATTCACGGCGGGGCGCTCCGCGGGCGTGGCGCGCGGCGGCACGCGCACGGCGGTCGCGATCTCGGTCATCCGAACCGTCCGGTGATGTACGCCTCGGTGCGCGCGTCCGCCGGCGTGGTGAACATGGTCTCGGTGGGGGCGAGCTCCACCAGCTCCCCGCCGAGGAAGAACGCCGTGTGGTCGGACACGCGCGCCGCCTGTTGCATGTTGTGGGTCACGATGGCGATCGTCACCTCGCCGCGGAGCTCGCGCACCAGCTCCTCCACCTTCTGCGTGCTCACCGGGTCCAGCGATGCGGTCGGCTCATCGAGCAGCAGCACCTCCGGATCCGTGGCCAGGGCGCGCGCGATGCAGAGGCGCTGCTGCTGGCCGCCGGAGAGCGCGAGCGCGCTCGCGCGGAGCCGGTCCTTCACCTCGTCCCACAGCGCCGCGCGCCGCAGCGAGCGCTCCACGATCGCGTCCACCTCGCGCGACGGCGGCCGGCGGTCGAGCACGCGCAGGCCGGCGGCGACGTTGTCGCGGATGGACATGGTGGGGAAGGGCGTGGGGCGCTGGAACACCATCCCCACGTGGCGGCGCACGGCGATCGGGTCGATCCCGCGCGCGTAGATGTCGCGCCCGTCCAGCAGCACGCGGCCGCCGACGCGCGCGCCGGGCACGGTCTCGTGCATGCGGTTCAGGCAGCGCAGGAAGGTGGACTTGCCGCACCCCGACGGACCGATGATCGCCGTCACGCGTCCGGCGAGCACGGGGAGGGTGATCCCGCGCACCGCGTGCACCGCGCCGAACCACGCATCGAGCCGCTCCGCCTGCATGCGCGCCCGCTCCGCCTCGCCGGCATTGGGGGCCGCCTGCGCCCGAGTCGTCGGGCCCGTGATCGAGACGCCGGTGGCCGTCACGTCAGTCGCCCCCGCCGGTGGTGAACCGGCCGCGCGTGGCGAAGCGGGCGACGAGGCTGATGACGAAGATGAGCGCGATGAGGACGAGGGCGCCCGCCCAGGCGAGGCGGTGCCAGTCGTCGTACGGGCTGATCGCATAGGTGAAGATCTGCAAGGGAAGCGCGGCGATCGGCTGGCCGATCGCCGTGGACCAGAACTGGTTGCCGAACGCCGTGAACAGGAGCGGCGCCGTCTCGCCGGCGATCCGCGCCAGCGCCACGAGCGCGCCCGTCACGATCCCGGCGCTCGCCGTGCGCAGCACGATCGCGAGCGACGTCCGCCAGCGCGGGTAGCCGAGCGCGAGCGCGGCCTCGCGCAGCGACACGGGCACCACCCGCACCATCTCCTCCGTGGTGCGCGCCACCATCGGGATCATCATCACGCCGAGCGCCACGCCGCCGGAGAGCGCCGAGAAGTGCCCCACCGGCCGCACGAGGAACTGCCAGGCGAAGATCCCCATCACGATCGACGGGAGCCCGTTCAGCACGTCGGAGAGGAAGCGCACGGTGTTCGCCAGGTGCGTGGCGCGGTGCTCGGCCAGGTAGATCCCGGCGCCGACGCCCACCGGAAGCCCCACGCCGGCGGCGAGCCCGATCAGGATGATCGTCCCGACGATCGCGTTCGCCATCCCGCCGCCGGCCTCCCCCACGGGGCGCGGCATGCGGGTGAAGAAGCCGACGTCGAGCGCCCCCAGGCCGTTGCGCAGGAGGTGCCAGAGGATGAGCACCAGCGGCAGCACCGCGAGGAGCGCCGCCAGGAACGTGAGCCCCACCATCACCGCGTTCACGGCGCGCCGGCGGCCGAGGCCACGGCGCGTCCGCTCCGCCACCGCGCGCTGCCGCGCGGTGGGGCGTTCGGGGGCGAGCGTCGCGCTCACGCCACCCTCCCGCTCGCGCCGCGCGACACGCGCCACACGAGCCAGCGCGCGATCGCGTTCACCACGATGGTGATCACGAACAGCGTGAACCCCACCGCCATGAGCGCCGAGAGGTGCGCGTCGCTGCTCGCCTCGCTGAACTCGTTCGCGATCAGCGACGCCATGGTGTAGCCGGGGGCGAACAGCGATGCCGCGATCTCCTGCCGGTTGCCGATCACCATGGTGACGGCCATCGTCTCGCCGAGCGCGCGCCCCAGCCCGAGGATCACGCCGCCGACGATGCCCGACCGCGCGTACGGGAGCACCGCCCCCCAGATCGCCTCCCAACGCGTGGCGCCGAGTGCGAGCGCCGCCTCGCGCTGCGACCTCGGGACGGCGAGCAGCACCTCGCGCGCCACCGACGAGATGTACGGGAGCACCATGATCGCCAGGATCACTCCCGCCGCGAGCATGCTCGGCCCGTACGCGGGACCCGAGAACAGCGGCGTATGCCCCAGGCCGAGGGTGTCGCGCAGGAACGGCATCACGGGACTCCGCAGCACCGGCACGAGCACGAAGATCCCCCACAGCCCGTACACCACGCTGGGGATGGCGGCGAGCAGGTCCACCAGGAAGCCGAGCGGCTGTCGCAGCCACCGCGGCGCGAACTCCGACAGGTAGACCGAGATGCCGAGGGCGAGCGGGGTGGCGATGAGCAGCGCGATCGCCGACGAGACGAGCGTGCCGTAGATCGCCGGCGCGGCGCCGAAGCGCGCGTTCACCGGATCCCACTCGCTCGACGTGAGGAACGAGAGCCCGGCGTGGCGAAAGGTGGGCCACCCGGCGGCCGCGATCTCCCAGGCGAGCAGTGCGACCAGGAGCGGAACGCACGCGGCGAAGAAGGTGATCGCGGCGTGGTAGACGCGGTCGCCGACGGAGGCGCCCGTGAGACGCGTCATGCGCCCTGGCCCACCTGGATCGAGTCGACCCGCGCGTCGAGCCGGGTGATCATGTTCTGCGGCAGCGGCGCGTACTCGAGCGACGCCGCCGAGTGCTCTCCCTGCTGCAGGTACCAGTGCAGGAAGTCGCGCAGCTTCCGCCCCTTCGTCGCGTCGGCCTGCGTGCGGTACACGAGCAGCCAGGTGAACGATGCGATCGGGTAGGCGTCCTGCCCCGGCGCGTTCACGATCGAGATGCGGTAGTCGGTGTTGGCGGGGAGCGATGCGGCCTTCCCCGCCGCCGCGGCGGTGGCCGAGGCGATGCTCGGGAGCACCATCGCGCCGGCGGCGTTGCGGAGCGCGGCCACGGGCAGGTTGTTCTGCTTCGCGTACGCCAGCTCCACGTAGCCCACCGCGCCGGGCGTCTGCTTCACCTGCCCGGCGACCCCCTCGTTCCCCTTCGCGCCGAGCCCCACGGGCCAGGACAGCTCCTTCCCCTTCCCCGGTGCCTTCGCCCAACCGGCGTCGACCGCGCTCAGGTAGTCGGAGAAGATGTACGTGGTGCCGCTACCATCGGAGCGGTGCACCACCAGCACGTCGGTGGCGGGGAGCTTCACGCCGGGGTTGAGCGTGGCGAGGCGCGGGTCGTTCCACTTGCTGATCTTGCCGTCGAAGAGCGCGGCGAGCGTGGCGCCATCGAGCTGGAGCGGCTTCGAGAGGCCGGGAAGGTTGTAGGTCACCGCCACCGCGCCGATGACGGTGGGGAAGTGCATCACCGGTCCCTTCGTCCTCGCCATCTCGGCGTCGGACATCGGCGCATCGGAGGCGCCGAAGTCCACCGTCCCCTCGCTGAGCTGGCGGATCCCGCCGCCGGAGCCGATCGACTGGTAGTTGATCTTCACGCCCTTCTGCTGGGCGTAGTCGGAGAACCACTTGCTGTAGATCGGATACGGGAAGGTGGCGCCGGCGCCGGTGAGGTCGACGCCGGCGGTGGCGCCGCGGGTCGCCGCGGCGGCGGAGGTGCCCTGGTCCTTGCCGCCGCCGCACCCCAGGAGGGCGCCCACCGCGACGGCCGTCAACGCGAAGGTCTCGAGTTTCACGAAAATGGCTCCGTGCAGGTT
>DASTSH010000052.1:0-4967 GCA_035760785.1 Gemmatimonadaceae bacterium
CGCGGTTCGGCGGATGAGAACGCGCTTCCTCGTGATAGGCAGCGGGGTGGCGGGGCTGCATACGGCGTGGCGTGCCGCGCAGCACGGCCAGGTGGTGCTCCTCACCAAGCGCTCGCTCTTCGACAGCGCTACCGCATACGCTCAGGGCGGGATCGCCGCCGCGCTCGGCGCGGGCGACTCTCCCGAGCTGCACCGGCGTGACACGCTCGCCGCGGGCGCCGCGCTCTGCGACAGCGCCGCGGTCGGCGTGCTCGTCACCGAGGGACCCGCGCGCGTGCGCGAGCTCCGCGCGGCCGGCGCGCACTTCGATCTCGACCCCACCGGCGACTTCACCCTCGGCCGCGAGGCGGCCCACTCCGAGCGGCGAATAGTCCACGCGAACGGCGATCGCACCGGCGCCGAGGTGGTGCGATCGCTCGTGGAGCGCGTGCGCGAGAGCGAGGCAATAACGGTGCTCGAGAGAGCGCGCGCGCTGGATCTCATCGTGCACGACGGCGCGTGCGCCGGTGCGCGCGTGAGTCACCGCGGCAGCGCGCTCGAGATCATCGCCGACGTAACAGTCCTCGCCACCGGTGGAGCGGGTCAGGTCTTCCGCTCCACCACCAACCCGCCCGTGGCCACCGGCGACGGCTTCGCGCTCGCACACCGCGCCGGCGCGCAGCTCGCCGACATGGAGTTCATCCAGTTTCATCCCACCGCGCTCGACACGCCGGAGACGCCGCTCGCGCTCGTCTCCGAAGCGGTGCGCGGCGAGGGCGCGCTACTCCTGGATGCCCGCGGTCACCGCTTCATGCCGGAGCGTCACGAGCTGGCGGAGCTGGCGCCGCGCGACGTGGTGGCGCGCGAGGTCTTCCGAGAGCAGCGCGCCACCGGGCGCGTCTGGCTCGACGCCACCGCGCTCGGCGACCGATTCGAGAAGCGCTTCCCCGGCATCTTCGCGCTCTGCACTGCACGCGGCATAGACCCGCGGCGCGAGCTCATACCAGTGACCCCCGCAGCGCACTACACCATGGGCGGCGTGACGACGGACCTCGCCGGACGCTCGAGCATCCCGCGCCTCTACGCCTGCGGCGAGGTAGCGCGCACCGGCGTGCACGGCGCCAACCGGCTCGCATCGAACTCGATTCTCGAAGGGCTCGTGTTCGCCGAGCGCGTGGCGCGCGACATGGCCTCCGCGGCACCGCTGCCCTCGCTCCCGCCGGAAGAAGAGTGGCTCGTCCCGCCGCTTCACGACCGCGGCGCTGCGCAGGTGGCGGCCAACACGATCCGCGCGGCGATGTGGGAGCACGCAGGCATCGTGCGCTCCGCCGAAGGGATACGCACCTGTCTCTCGATACTCGATGACCTCGCCGCGCGGCTCCAGCCGGGTGCGACAGAGGAGAAGAATCTCGTGGATACCGGGCGCCTCATCGCGCGCGCGGCGCTCATGCGCGAGGAATCGCGCGGTGGGCACTTCCGTTCCGACTTCCCGTGCGAGAGCGCGGAGTGGGAACGCAGACACATTTACTGGGACCACGCTGGTTCGCGTGTGGATTCCTGAGAGGGCTCTATTCCCATGACCAGTCACAACGGCACGTCGCCGAACGGCTCCGCCGCGAACGGCCAGCACGCCGACATCACCGCGCGCATCCGCGAGCTCGCTCGCGAGCGCAATGCAGTCATACTCGCGCACAACTACCAGCGTCCCGAAGTCCAGGATGCAGCCGACGTCATAGGCGATTCGCTCGGCCTCGCGCGCGAGGCTGCGGCCACCGACGCCGATGTGATCGTCTTCTGCGGCGTGCACTTCATGGCGGAGACTGCGGCGATACTCTCGCCCGGCAAGACCGTTCTCCTCCCCGACCTCGGTGCCGGCTGCTCGCTGGCCGACACCATCAACGCCGATCAGCTCCGCGCCTGGAAGGCGGAGCACCCCGGCGCGGTAGTGGTGAGCTACGTGAACACTTCCGCGGAGGTGAAGGCGGAAACGGACTACTGCTGCACATCGGGGAATGCAGTGGAAGTGGTGGAGTCCATCCCCGCCGACCAGGAGATCCTCTTCCTCCCCGACATGTTCCTCGGCGCGCACGTCAGGCGGATCACCGGGCGCGAGAACATGCACGTCTGGATGGGTGAGTGCCACGTCCACGCGGGGATCACGCCGAAGCGAGTGGCCGAGCAGCGTGCGGCGCACCCGGAGGCGGAGTTCCTCGTGCACCCCGAGTGCGGCTGCTCCACGAGTCTCCTCGAGGCGATGTCCGCCGGCGACATAGACCCCACCGGCGTGCAGGTGCTCTCCACGGAAGGGATGATCCGCCGGCCGCGCGAGAGCGACGCGAACGAGTTCATCGTCGCCACGGAAGTCGGGATTCTCCACCGGCTCCGTCGCGCATACCCCGAGAAGCGCTTCCAGGCGGCCGACGATCGCGCATCCTGTCAGTACATGAAGCTCACCACGCTCCCCAAGCTGCTCGATTCGCTCGAGAAGATGCAGCACCGGATCACGGTGCCCGATGAGATAGCGCAGAAGGCGCTGCTCTCCATCGAGCGGATGGTCTCGATAGGCGCCAAGCCGCGTTCCCTCGCCACACCAGGGGTCCCGGCATCGATGATCGGCGAATGAGCGACGAAGACTTCCCGCTGTCTCGCGAGGAGACCGAAGCGCTGGTCCGTGCCGCGCTGGAGGAGGACCGCGCCTTCGAGGATGTGACCACGCTCGCGACGGTGCCCGAGAGCGAGCGCGCCGCGGCCCGGATGGTGGCGCGCGCGGAGGGCGTCATCGCGGGGCTCCCGCTCGCCGTGGTCGCCTTTCACCTGCTGAATCCGGGCGTGAAGGTGCACGTCGTGGCGTGGGACGGGTCGCGCGTCGCGCGCGGCGACGTCGTCCTCGAGCTGGAGGGGCCGGCGCGCGCGCTCCTCTCCGCCGAGCGTGTCGCGCTCAACTTCGTGCAGCGCCTCTCCGGAATCGCCACGCTCACGGCGCGCTTCGTGGACGCGGTGCGCGGGACGCGCGCGCAGATCCTCGACACCCGCAAGACCACCCCCACGCTGCGCGCGCTCGAGAAGTACGCGGTGCGCTGCGGCGGCGGAGTGAATCACCGGATGGATCTGGCGAGCGCGGTGCTCATCAAGGACAACCATCTCGCGGCGGTGGGCGGGGACATCGCCGAGGCGGTGCGCCGCTCGCGCGCGCTGGCGCCGGGTGGAATCTGTGTGGAGGTGGAGTGCGACGACGCCGCGCAGGTGAAGTCGGCCGCCGAGGCGGGCGCCGACATCATCCTTCTCGACAACATGACGCCCGCGGAGATGCGCGAGTGCGTGGAGATCGTGGCGGGGGCCTCGCTCACCGAGGCGTCGGGCGGGATAACGCTCGCCGCGGCACGCGCGGTGGCCGAGGCAGGAGTGGACCGGATCTCCGTGGGCGCGCTCACCCACTCGGCCAGCGCCCTCGACGTGGCGCTCGACTTCGTGGAACCAAGCAGCGTTACAGGTGTTGTTTGACTTTGAGGGCCGCGAGGCCATATTGGCGTTCCCGGCGACGCGGGCACTTTCCCTGCGCATCGGCCGTGGACTGGCCGCCGAGCGCGGCACTGGCACCGTATCGCCGGAGTCGCCGGAAGGAGCAATGGTGAATTCCTCCACCACAACACGCGTCAAGCTCGACCTCACTTCGTGCACCGGGCGTCCGGCCGCGTGCCGTCGTCGCGGCCTGCACGCGGTGCGACCGCGCGTGAGAGGAAGACTCGTGATGGAGGGCTCGCGCAGCACGCGGGTGTCCGCCATGCGCACTTCGCGGCGCGCTGTCGCGGCCCGGCTCCGTACTCGCGGAGAGGGGTTCCGCCACACCGCGCGCCGGACCGAGATGCGCGGGATTCCGTCGATGCTTCGCTACCTCGAATGACCCGGTAGCTTTCCCGACGAAAGGCGGCACCTTCGCCGCCCCTCCCGCGCTCCACGGCGGAAGGGGCGGTTTTTTCATCTGGCTCGCCCCGCCACCGCCATCGCCACACGGATCAGAGGATGCGACGATGACATTGACGGTTTATGGGAGAGACGACGGAGGGTTCCTTCTCCACGGCAACGAGCTCCCGATAGGATGGGTGGAGGGGCGCGCGGTTGGATTCCGCGGCTTCGCCACCAGGGATCACGCGCTGGAGGCCGCGCGCGTGGGCCACCAGGCGCTTCAGGAGTGGCTCGAGCGCGAGCGCCACGCGGCGCCGGCGAGCAGCGCGGGAGGCGGCGCGCTGCGCACGCGACGCGACGGCCGGCTTCACTGGATCACCGTGGATGGGAGTCCGATCGGTCGCCTGGTGGACCCGGAGACGCATGCGCCGGTGAGCCCCAGCACCTTCGGCTTCGAGCTCCTCCTCCCGCCTTCGGTGAATCCGGTGGGCGGAATAAGCGCTGCGCAGGTGATCTGGCACGCTCTCGGGCGCACAGATGGCGGCGATCTGCTCATGCGACTTTTCTCCGCCGGCGACACCGGGCGGACGACCGGGGTACAGTGAGGGAACGATGCAACTGAACCGCGTGCTCGTGGGAATCGACTTCAGCGCGCCGTCGCTCGCGGCTGCGCGCTGGGCGGCAGAGTACTTCGCGCCTCGTGCGGAGCTGGTGCTCATCCACGTGATCCCCGAGCCGCGGACGCCCGCGTATCTCGCGCGGTTGCGACCGGTCGCACAGCCCGATCTCGCGACCACCAGGCGGAGCTCGGCTCTACTCGGCGGCCTCATGACGCTGGCGACGAGCATCGGCGGACCGCGCGCGACGGCAGACGTGCGAACGGGCGAGCCGGCCGCGCAGCTCTCGCGCGCGGCGAAGGAGCTGGGCGCGAGCGTGATCGTGACCGGTCGAGCGGGGCAGCGCGCGGCCTCCGGCATGGGTCGGCAGCTCGGCACCACCGCCGACCGGCTCGTGCGCGGCGCGAGCGTACCGGTGCTCGTGACGGCGCGCAATCCCGAGAACGCCCCGCGTACCGTGTTCGCCGC
>DASTSH010000053.1:0-3063 GCA_035760785.1 Gemmatimonadaceae bacterium
GCCCAGGATCAGCAGGTCGTTCATCCCGGTGTCGGCGCGCGCGCGCTTCCCGTTCACGAAGGCGAACACGCTGTCGCCCACGAACAGTGCGCCGCCGCCGGTGGTGTCGAAGTCGATGCGCAGCTTGCCGGGGATCGAGCCGGCCTCGTACCACGTCTGCACCACCTGCGCGCCGGATGCGTTCCAGCGGGTGGTCTGCTGCTGGAAGGTCAGGTTGCGGTACCACTTGCCCGCGTAGGCGTCGTGCATCGCGCGGATCACGTCGGTGCCATTCGCGATCGCCGGTGCGGCGACGGGCGCCGGCACCGGCGCGCTGCCGACCTGCACGCCGCGGCTGCACGCCGCGAGGGCGACGAGGAGGACTGCGATCGATCGGACTGGTGGGCGGAAGAGGGTCATGGCTCCAGGCGATAGCCGGCCTTCCAGACGGTGAGGATGTGCCGCGGCTCCGAGGGATCGTCCTCGAGCTTGCGCCGGAGCTCGGCGATGTGGATGTCCACCGTGCGCGTCATCACCTCCACACGATGGCCCCACACCTCGCGCAGCAGCTCCACGCGCGAGGCCACGGCGCCGCGGCGGCGCACGAGCGTGAGCAGCAAATCAAACTCCTTGGGGCTCAGCCCGACAGGCTGCCCGCCCTTGGTCACCGTGCGCGAGGCGGGGTTGATCTCCACCGCGCCGAAGCGCTCGATGCTCTCCGCCGGCTTCTGCTCGGCCTTGCGCGCGCGCCGCAGCAGCGCGCCCACGCGCGCGAGGAGCTCCAGCACGCCGCACGGCTTCGTGACGTAGTCGTCGGCCCCGAGCCGGAAGCCCAGAACCTTGTCCGCTTCCTCGCCGCGCGCGGTGAGGATGAGCACCGGCATCTCGTGTCCGTCGTCGCGCAGTGCGCGCAGCACGCGATAGCCGTCCATCCCCGGGAGCATGAGGTCGAGGATCAGCAGGTCGGGCAACCACTCGCGCGCGCGCGCGAGACCGCGCTCGCCGTCCTCCGCCACCTCGACGTCGTAGCCCTCGATCTCGAGCCCGGTGCGCAGCCCGTAGGCGAGGTCGGGGTTGTCCTCGACGATCAGGATCCGCGACATGGTGACCGGCTGTGAAGTGTGGTCGCTGGCGAGCGCGATCGGGTGCGCGCCGATGGTGGTGGTCGTCATGGGGTCACCTCACGTACGCCGCGTCGTGCGCGGCGGTGTCATCGGCGCGCGCGGGCGAATCCCCCGCGCCCCGGCTCAACGGCAGCTCGATCACGATCCGCGTCCCGTGCCCGGCCGCGCCGGGCTCCGCCCAGCAGCGGCCCCCGTGCAGCTTCACCAGCTCGCGCACCACCGACAGGCCGATCCCGCTCCCGCCGGTGGCCGACTCCGACGCGCGCGTGAGGCGCACGTACGGCTCCCAGACGCGGAAGCGCTCGGCGGGCGGGATCCCCGGCCCCTCGTCCTCCACCCAGATGCGCGCCATGCCGTCGCGCTCCTGGGTGCCCACGGCGACGGTCTGCCCCGTGGGGCCGTACTTGACCGCATTGTCGAGCACGTTCACCAGCACCTGGCGCAGCGCGTCGCGGTCCACCTCGGCCACCAACCCCAGCTCGAGCTCGGCGCGCATCCGCACGCGCCGCGCGCGCGCCAGCGGCGCGAAGGCATCGAGCGTCTCGCGGATCTCGGCATCGAGGTCCACCGGCGCCGGGGAGATGCGGTTGGTGCCGCGCTCGGCGCGCGAGAAGTTCAGCACGTTCTCCACGAGGTACGTCAGCCGCCGCGCTTCCTGGTCGATGATCCCGGCCGAACGCGCGCGCTCCTCGTCGCTGCGCAGCTTCCCCATGTGCAGCAGCTCGGCGAACCATCTGATTTGCGCCAGGGGCGTTCTGAGTTCATGCGACACGCCCGACACGAAGTCGGTGCGGAGCTGCGCGAGCTCCTGCTGCCGGCGCATCAGCACCAGCGCCACCGCGAGCAGTCCCGCGGTGAGCGCGAAGATCGCGAGCAGGATCCCGAGCCGCGACTGCGGGAGCCCGCCCACGAGGAGCCGGTCGGCGACACGCGGCCGGAGCCCGAGGGAGACCACCAGCTCGCCGAAGTTGCTCTCGAGCGTGTCGCGGGCGGTGTAGCCCGAATCGAGCGCGCGCCACGAGCGATAGATCGGGCGCCCCGCGCGGTCGGTCACCGCGATCGCGACCACCGAATCCTGCGGGATGTCGCCGAGCAGCGAGGGGGGGAGCAGCGGCGTCCTGCGCTCGAGGAGCGAGAACGCCGACCAGACGAACGGCGCGGGCGGCGTCTCGTAGCCGTAGACGACCACCGGCGTCCCGTCGGTCGGATCTCGCGCGACCACGAACACCAGGAGCTGCTGCTCCCCGTGCCGCTCGCCGGCGATCATGACGTACGAGTCGTTGGTGAGGACGACGCCGAGCTGGCGCAGCGGACCGTACTGGCCATCGGGGGAGCCGTAGCTCAGCGGCCGGCGCTCCGGCACCGGCGGCATCGCCTTCACGTGCTCCACGACGGTGTCGCGCGCCCACGCCAGGTCGGCGTCGGAGAGGCGCGTGTCGGTGGTGCGGAAGGTCCCGTCCTTCCAGTCGTAGCGGAAGAAGTAGCGCGCCGAGTCGAGGCAGTCGCACCACCGCACCGTGCGCCGCGCCACCTCCTCCACCTCGGCGGGGGAGAAGAGCGAAGGCTGCAGGTCGCGCGGGTTCACGCTCGACGCCGGGAAGGCGAGCGAGGTGATGATGGTGGTGAGGAGGGAGTTCTTCGCCTGCTGGGTGAGCTGCCAGTTGGCGAACGAGGCGTAGTCGTGGAGCGCGCGCTCGGCGGTGCGCCGGTGCGAGCGCGCGGCGTCCTGCGCCTGGTAGGCGAGGACGGCGACGAGGACAACCGCCAGCGCGAGGAGCGCGACGATGCCGAGGGAGCGGCTCGACCGGGGGGACGGGGACATCGGGGCTCAATATGTAAGGAGGGCCGCGCGATGTCGCCGGTAGTTACGGATTTCTTACAGCGGGAGGGGGCGACGGCCGGCCTCTGCCCCCGGCGGCCCGGCAGCGCCGCACTCCAGCTCGAAGCGCTCGGAATGTCG
>DASTSH010000054.1:0-12898 GCA_035760785.1 Gemmatimonadaceae bacterium
CTCGCTCACCGCTCGATCCGGAAGACGAAGCTCTGCCGGGCGAGCACGCGCACGCGGCGCCCGCGCGCCTCGGCGGGGGTGAAGCGAGAGCGCTCGAGCGCATGGCGCACGGCGGCGGCGAAGAGCGCATCCGGCGCGCCGTCGAAGGCGATGCTCCCCCGCTCCACGCGCCCGGTCGTGTCGATCACGAAGCGCGCGGAGAGCACCGCTTCCACGCCGGCCGACCGCAGCGCCGACGGATACACCGGCGGCGGATTGCCGGGGAGCGGCTCGGCGAGGCGGTCCACTCCCGAGGATTCGTAGACGCTCCCGGCGGGAAGGCCATCGCCGCGTGCCTCACCCGCCGACGAGCCCGCAGGCGAGAAGTCGACGGCGCCGGAGATCAGCGAATCCATCGAGATCGAGGGGAGCCCACCCTCGTGGATCGAGACGGGCGGCACGTGAGGGAGCGCGGGGAGAGGGCGCTCCACACGGTGGGGGCCCGCGGCCCCCGAGGTGCCACCGGCGCGACTCGTCGGCACCGGATCGTTGGGGGGCAGGTACGGGGTGAGAGGGATCGGAGTCTCGTGCGGCGGCGGCGGCTCCATCCCCACCACCGTCGCCCGCACCGCGCCGACCACCAGCGCGGCGTGCGCCAGCACGCTCGCCGTCGCCCCGCGCCACCCGAACCGCCGCCGCTTCCTCGACTCCACCAGTACGGTGAACATGGCCACCCTCCGCGTGCGAGTGATCCCGACGACTTCCGCTGGGGATCACGATACGACACGCGGATGGCGCCACCGTGGCGGCCGGATTACGGCTCGCCTAGCTATCCATTACGAGATCGTGAATCTCAGGTGGTCTTCACCGTCTCGAACTGCTCCGCCTCCGTGGATCCCGCGAGCGCGGCGGTGGAGGCCTGACCACTGGTCACCGCCATGAGCACGCGGTCGAAGTACCCCGTCCCCGCCTCGCGCTGGTGCTTGGTGGCCGTGTAGCCATCCGCCTCGCGCGCGAACTCCGCGTCCTGGATGCGCACGTAGGCGGTCATCCCCTCCTCGCGGTAGGCGCGCGCGAGGTCGAAGGTGTGATAGTTGATGAGGTGCCAGCCGGCGAGCGTGATGAACTGGAACTTGTATCCCATCGCCGCGATCTCGCGCTGGAAGGAGGCGATCGCGGCGGCGTCGAGGTTGCGGTGCCAGTTGAACGACGGCGAGCAGTTGTAGGCGAGCATCTTCCCCGGGAAGCGCGCGTGCACCGCCTCGGCGAACACGCGCGCCTCGTGCAGGTCGGGGCGCGACGTCTCGAACCAGAGCAGGTCGGCGTACGGCGCATACGCGAGGGCGCGCGCCACGGCGCTGTCCATCCCGCTCCGCACCGCGAAGTACCCTTCGGCGGTGCGCTCCCCGGTGGTGAACGCCTGGTCGCGCTCGTCGATGTCGCTCGTGAGGAGCGTGGCCGAGAGCGCGTCGGTGCGCGCGACGAGGAGCGTGGGGACATCGAGCACGTCGCTCGCCAGGCGCGCGGCCTCGAGCGTGCGGATGAACTGCGCCGTGGGGACGAGCACCTTCCCGCCCATGTGCCCGCACTTCTTCTCCGCGGCGAGCTGGTCCTCGAAGTGCACCCCGCTCGCCCCCGCCTCGATCATCGCCTTCATCAGCTCGAAGGCGTGGATCGGGCCGCCGAAGCCCGCCTCGGCGTCGGCCACGATGGGCGCCATCCACCAGCGCCCATCGTGCCCCTCGCTCCACTCGATCTGGTCGGCGCGGAGCAGCGCGTTGTTGAGCCGCCGCACGAGCGCCGGCACGCTGTTGCTCGGATAGATGCTCTGGTCGGGGTACGTCTGCGCCGCCAGGTTCCCGTCGGCGGCCACCTGCCACCCGCTCAGGTAGATCGCCTGGAGCCCCGCCTTCACCATCTGCACCGCCTGCGCGCCGGTGAGCGCGCCGAAGGTGTTCACGTACTCCTGCTCGTGCAGCAGCGACCAGAGTCGCTCGGCGCCGAGACGGGCCACCGAATGCTCGATGCGCACCGACCCGCGCAGTCGGACCACGTCCTCGGCCCCGTACGTACGCACGATCCCCGCCCACCGCGGATCGGACGCCCAGCGCCGCTCCAGTTCCGCGGCCTCCTTCGCGAAATCGATCGTGCTCATCGCAACACTCCTCGTCAGGCAGAGTCCTCCAGGGCCAGCGACCCCGGAATGGTGAGAAACTCGGCGAAGGTGTCGCCGAGCACGAGCTCGTCCAGCAGCGCCGCCGCATCCGCCCACCGGCCGGCGGGGGCCGCCGCGGCGAGCGCCGCCAGCTCCTCGCCGCGCACGCCCTGGTACCGCGCCGCGGTCACCGTCCCGCCATCGGCCAGCGGCGTGCCATGGCGGATCCATTGCCAGAGCTGCGCCCGCGAGATCTCCGCGGTGGCGGTGTCCTCCATGAGGTTGTTGATCCCCGCCGCGCCCGAGCCGCGCAGCCAGCTCTCCAGGTACTGCAGCGCCACGCTCACGTCGTTCCGCACGCCGTCGAGCGTCACGCGCCCACCGGGGACGCGCACGTCCAGCAGCGCGGCGGCCCCCACGTGCACGTCCGGGCGCTGCCGGTCCCGCTGGTTCGGCCGGTCGCCCAGCACGCGGTCGAACACCTCGCGCGCCACGGGCACCAGGTCCGGATGCGCCACCCACGTCCCGTCGAAGCCATCCCCCGACTCGCGCTGCTTGTCCTCGCGCACCTTCGCCAGCGCCACCTCGTTCGCCCGCGCATCGCGCCGGCTCGGGATGAACGCCGCCATCCCGCCGATCGCGTGCGCGCCGCGCCGGTGGCAGGTGCGCACGAGCAGCTCCGTGTACGCGCGCATGAACGGCACGGTCATCGTCACCTGCGCCCGGTCGGGGAGCACCATCGTCGCCACGTTCCTGAACTTCTTGATGATGCTGAAGATGTAATCCCACCGGCCGGCGTTGAGTCCCGCGCTGTGCTCGCGCAGCTCGTACAGGATCTCGTCCATCTCGAACGCGGCGAGGATCGTCTCGATGAGCACCGTCGCGCGGATGGTGCCGCGCGGGATCCCCAGCGCCTCCTGCGCCGCGACGAACACCTCGTTCCAGAGCCGTGCCTCGCGGTGGCTCTCGAGCTTCGGCAGGTAGAAGTACGGCCCCACCCCGCGCTCCAGCAGCGCGCGCGCGTTGTGGAAGAAGTACAACCCGAAGTCGAACAGGCTCGCCGACACCGGCTGCCCGTCCACGAGCACGTGCCGCTCCAGCAGGTGCCATCCGCGCGGGCGCACGAGCAGCGTGGCCGTCCGCTCGCCGAGCCGGTACACCTTCCCCTCCGGGCTCGTGAACGCGAGGGTGCCGCGCACGGCGTCCATCAGGTTCTCCTGCCCCAGCACCACGTTCTCCCACGTCGGCGAGAGCGAGTCCTCGAAGTCGGCCATGAACGCCGAGGCGCCGGAGTTCAGCGCATTGATCATCATCTTCCGATCGACCGGCCCCGTGATCTCCACCCGCCGGTCCGCGAGCGCCGGCGGCGGCTCGGCCACGCGCCACTCGGCGGCGCGCACCTCCTCGGTCGCCGCCAGGAAGCCCGGCCGCTCCCCCGCATCGAGCGCCGCCTGCCGTTCCTTCCGCTGCCGCAGCAGCCGCTCCCGCTCCGGATTGAATCGCCGGTGCAGCCGTGCCACGAATTCCATCGCCTCGCGGGTGAGCGCGCGCGACTCCGTCGCCGGCGTTCCCGCGGTCAGTTCGATGCGCTCCGAGATGCCGAGTCCCATGCCTCCACCTGTTGGTCCGAACGGTCATGCCGCACGCGATCACCCACGTGCGGCGAGTGGCCGGGGGCCCCGGAGCGCCCCGGCGAACGGTACGGCCGCGAGTCGTCACCCGCCCTGCCCGTTCGGGCAGGAGCATGCAGCAAGGAGGAGGGGGGTAGCAAGACACGTGCTCGCCACCGGCGTGCCGCACGCGCCGCCTCCTCCCCGCGTAGCTCCAAGCCGCGCGCCCGGCGCGTGGCGCGGCCGATGCATTGTCATCTCCCGAACACACCGGGGGAGATGCCCATGCGAGGGTACCGATTCTTCGAAGAGTTCAACGATGAGCGCCGCAGCAGCAGCTCCGGCAACGTCATCGCGCTGGATATACACGGGGAGTCGTTCGTGCAGGAAGGAGGGGTGTGCTACCGCGCGCTGTGCGCGTTCCCGGACAACGGGGCACCGAACAGCCCGGTACTGGAGCGGCTGTTCAACGCGGAGTACCTCGGCGTGCGGTGCCGGCACATCTCGGAGGACCGCGCGCGGGAGATCCACCCGCGCCTCTTCAAGTACCTCGACACGCTGGCGTGACGCGCGAAGCGTGACGCGCCGCTTCGTGGACGGGCCTCCTTCGCGGCCCGTCCGTCGCGGCGTGCTCGAGCACAAAGATTCCGCAACGCCCCCCTCTCCGGGGGAGCGTGCGCTTTACACCGCGCGCACGGGGCGCGTAATTCCACGGAACACTCGCCCCCCGAGCCATGCGCGACGACACCGTCCTGATCATCGACGACGAGCCGCAGATCCGCCGCGTGGTGCGAACCGCGCTGCAGCAGGAGGTTTCGCGGGTGCTGGAGGCGGGCACCGGCACCCAGGGGATCGACATCGCCGCCGCCGAGCGACCCGCGCTCGTCGTGCTCGACCTCGGCCTTCCCGACCTCGCCGGCGTGGACGTGTGCCGCGAGATCCGGAAGTGGTCGAGCGCGCCCATCGTGGTGCTCTCGGCGCGCCACTCCGACCAGGAGAAGGCGCTCCTGCTCGACACCGGCGCCGACGACTACATCACGAAGCCTTTCAGCACGCTCGAGTTCACCGCGCGCATCCGCGCCAACCTGCGCCGCGCGCAGGCGGCGCAGCTCGCGATGCAGGCGCAGCCGATGATGATCGGCGACCTGCTGGTGGACCTCACGGCGCGCACGCTCAAGCGCGGCGAGAGCTCGATCCATCTCACGCCCATCGAGTGGGAGCTGCTGCGCACCTTCGTCACGCAGGCGGGACGCACGCTCACCCATCAGCAGCTCTTCAACGCGGTGTGGGGACGCGCGTTCGGCGACCCGCAGCAGTACCTCCGCGTGCACGTCGCGAACCTCCGGCGCAAGATCGAGCGCGATGCCGTGCGACCGCAGCTCATCGTCACCGAGCCGGGCGTGGGCTACCGCTTCGAGATGCCGCGCTGATACCGCGTCGCGAGGGCGCGCCGCATGCGACTGCCGTTCTCCCGCTGGCTCCCCGCGTGGCTGTTCTGGACGCTGATCCTGATCGCGGTCACCGTCGGGATGATCCTCGCCCGCGGCGCGCTGGACCAGGCGCACGTGGCGCTCATCTATCTGCTCGTGGTGCTCGGCGCGAGCGCCAGCGGCGGCAGGGTGGTCGGGGTGGTGCTCGCCTGCGCCGGCTTCGCGCTCATCGACTATTTCTTCCAGCGGCCGTTCTCCACGTTCGCGGTGGGCAAGAGCCCGGACTGGATCGTGCTCGTCGCGTTCCTGGCCACGGCCACCGTCGCCACGCAACTCCTGTCACGCGCGAACGCGGAGGCGGAGGCGGCGCGCCGGCGCGCCGAGGAGATCGACCGCCTGTCGTCGCTCGGCGCCGAGACGCTGAGCGTGGGGCGCGCGGAGGAGGCGCTGACGGCGATCGCGAAGGTGATCCGCGACACGATCGGCGCGGCGGTGTGCGAGCTCCACCTGCGCGACCAGGATCGCGACCTGCTGGTGCTCGCCGCGCGCGTCGGCGAGATCGCCGCGCCGCCGGGGGCGCTGATGGCGTGGGTGTTCGAGCACGGCCGCATCGCCGCCGAGCGCCGCGACGGCTCGGTGTACCGCGCGGAAGATGCGCCGGCCGGCAGCATGTCGCCGGGCCCCGATGTCCCTCCCGCCGTCGCCCTCCTCATCCCGCTCGTGGTGCACGGACGGACCGTGGGCGTGCTCCGCCTCGCCGGGCGCGAGCCGATCGTGCTCGATGCCGGCGAGCGCCGCTTCCTCGCCGCGCTCGCGTACTACGCGGCGCTCGGCGCCGAGCGGGTGCGGCTGGTCTCCGAGGCGGAGCACGCGGAGGCGCTCCGCGAGGCGGACCACCTCAAGGACGCGCTGCTCGCGTCCGTGTCGCACGACCTGCGCACGCCGCTCACCGCGATCAAGGCGCTGGCGCACGACATCGCCGGCGCCGGCGATGAGCGCGCCGCGGTGATCGAGCAGCAGGCGGACCGGTTGAACCGGATGGTGGCCGACCTGCTCGAGCTCTCCCGGCTGAACGCCGGCGCGCTCCCCGTGCGCCGGGAGCTGAACGCGGCGGAGGACCTCGTGGGCGCGGCGATCCAGCAGCTCTCGGGCGCGCTGAGCGGTCGCGAGGTGCGCGCGTCCATCGCCTGGTCGGAGCCGGTGCTCGTGGGCGACTTCGACTTCGTGCACTCGCTGCGCATCCTCGTGAACCTGATCGAGAACGCGCACAAGTACTCGCCACCCGACAGCCCGGTGGACATCGAGGTCGGGCGCGACGAGCGGATGCTCCGCATCACGGTGGCCGACCGCGGACCGGGGATCGCGCCGGCGGAGCGCGACCTGATCTTCGAGCCCTTCTACCGGTCGGGAGGAGCGTCGGCTGCGCCGGACGGCGGAACGACGACGGGGGCGGGGCTGGGGCTCGCGATCGCGCGCCGCCTCGCCGAGGCGCAGGGGGGCACGGTGACGTACGAGGATCGCCCCGGCGGGGGAAGCCGGTTCACCCTCGTCCTTCCCGCGGCGATGCTCGACGGCGCGGAAGGCGAGCCCGCCCCCGAGCCGGCCCGCCAGCCGGCTGGTGGAATGCGCGCCGACGCATGAGCGAGCGTGCCCGCCGCGCCAGGGCGCGACGGGCACGCGTTCACTGCTCGTGCTCCATCAGTTCTTGTGCCGGAAGACGATCCGTCCGCGCGTGAGGTCGTACGGGGAGACCTCGATCCGGACCCGGTCGCCGGCGAGCACGCGGATGCGGAAGCGGCGCATGTTGCCGCCGAGGGTCGTCAGCACCACGTGGCTGTCCCCCACTGCCACCCGGAAGGTCGCGTTGGGGAGCACCTCCGTCACCGTTCCTTCCAGCTCGATCGAATCCTGCTTCGACATGTGAGCGCGTCCTTGCGACAGCGAGGCTCAGTCGACGCGGCGGCGCGCGCGAGCCACCCGCTGGCGCGCGGCGCCCGCCTTCCGCTGGCGAGCCTCGCTCGGCTTCTCGTAGAAGCGCTTCCGGCGGATGTCCTTGAGGACGCCCGCGCGAATCACCTTCCGCTGGAACTGCTTCAGCACCACGTCCAGACGGTCGTTCTCACCGATGACCACTTCGACCACGTTGCATCCCGCGCTGGAGACGACAAGAAAGAAGGACCTGCCGTGTGCTCAGGTCCATCATCGGGCAACCGTGTCCCAGCCGGCCCTGCGGGGCCCTACCGGCGCACGGCGCCCAAAAAGCTAGCCGCGGCCAAAACGGATGGCAATGGATGCGACGGCGGATCAGGAGCGGTACGGCGAGTCGCTCCCGCGCCCCTGCCCTCTCCCCCGCCCACCGCGGCGGCGGCGCCGCCGTGGCGCCTCACCGGCGACGCCCGCGGCGGTGGGCGTCGCCGGTGAGGACGATTTCTGGCGCCCATCCCCCGAGGGCCGCCCGCCACGCGCCGCGCGCTCGGCCTTCGCCGCGAGCCGCGCCGCCTCCTCCGCCTCACGCTGCGCCTTGCGCTCCGCCTTCGCCTTGGCGCGCGCCCGATCCTCCGCCTTGCGCGCGCGGATCGCGGCAATGCGCTCGGCGATCGGCACCTCGAACCGCTCCGTCGGCCGCTGCTTGTAATCGAACCCGCTCACCGTCACGCGCGGGAGCCGGCGCCCCACCGCCCGCTCGATCGCCGCCAGGTCTCCCTCCTCCTCCGGCGACACGAACGTGTACGCGTCCCCCGTGGCCTCGGCGCGCGCCGTGCGCCCCACGCGATGGATGTAGTCCTCCGGCATCGTCGGCACGTCGAAGTTCACCACGTGCCCCAGCGCCTCCACGTCGATCCCGCGCGCGGCGATGTCCGTGGCCACGAGCACCCGCACGCGCCCGGCGCGGAACCCCTCGAGCGCCTCGGTGCGCTGCGCCTGCGAGCGGTTTCCGTGCAGCCGTGCCGCCGGCACCCCCGCCCGGTCCAGGATCTCGAACAGCCGGTTGGTGCGGTGCTTCGTGCGCGTGAACACGATCACGCTCCCGATGTCATCGCGCCGGAGCAGCTCGAGGAAGAGTGCCGGCTTGAGCTCCTCCGGCACCGGATAGACCGCCTGCGTGATCCCCACCGCCGGTCCCGCGCGGCGCTCCACGTCGATCGTCACCGGATCGTGCAGCATCTCGCGCGAGAGCGCGGCGATGGGCGCGGGGATGGTGGCCGAGAAGAAGAGCGTCTGCCGCTTCGCCGGCAGGTGCTTGAGCACGCGGCGGATGTCGGGGAGGAAGCCCATGTCGAGCATCCGGTCCGCCTCGTCGAGCACCAGCAGCTCCACACCGGCGAGCGAGGCGTACGGATGCTTGAGGTGGTCGAGCAACCGGCCGGGCGTCGCGATGATCACGTCCACGCCGCTGCGGAAGGCGTGCTCCTGCGGCCCCATCCCCACGCCGCCGAAGATGGCGGCACCGGAGATGGGGGTGTGCAGGGCGAGCGCGGTCATGTGCTGCTCGACCTGCGCCGCCAACTCCCGCGTGGGCGTGAGCACGAGCGCGCGCGTGACGCCGCGCGGACGGTCGATGAGGCGCTGGATGATCGGGATGAGGAACGCGGCGGTCTTGCCGCTTCCCGTCATGGCGCACGCCAGCACGTCGCGCCCCTCGAGCGCCGCGGGGATCGCGCGCTCCTGGATGGGGGTCGGACGCTTGAAGTCGAGCTCGCGGATTCCCTTGACGAGCGAGGCGTGCAGTCGGAAGGCAGTGAACGGCATGTGGCAAGGTACACGAGCGCGGGGGCTCGTTCAACCCGCGCGTGCGCGCTATTCTACGGCGCACCGCACACGGAGCGCATCTCGATGAAGCCCGGCCGCATCGTCGCCCTCGTCGCCATCCTCGCCCTCGCGGGCTTCCTCCTCTGGTCGTCGCTCGGCGCGCGCCGCGCCACCTGCCGCGTGTGCGCCGAGTACCAGGGGCAGCGCAACTGCGCGACCGCGTCCGCCGCCACGGAGAAGGAAGCGCAACGCTCCGCGCAGAGCACCGCGTGCGGCACGATCGCGCGCGGCATGGCCGAATCGATCATGTGCAGCAACGCCCCACCGGTGAGCGTGGAGTGCCACCGCCGGTGAGGCGCGAGGGAAGATGACCAACGGGCCCGGTCGCCGCATGCGGCGACCGGGCCCGAGAACCCAACGCTGGCGGCGTGCGCGCCAGACGCGACGTCACCCGGTGACGACGAACGTGTAGTTGGGGCTCTGGCAGTTCGACCACACCAGGCGCACGTAGCCGGTCTTCCCGTTCGCCGTCATCGCCGCGTGCACCTCGCCGCTGCGGAACGACGTCGCCCCCGTGCGGCAGAAGGTCGCATCGAAGGCGAGCGGCGTCGTCGTCTCGAGCGTGAGCGCGAAGTCGCCGCCGGCGCCATCGTTCACTCCCACGCCCCCGCTCGCGGTGAGCGAGCCCGCGGGGAGCGGGCTCCCCATCGTGATGCTCGCCCCCTCCGCGGGGACGAACGCGGCGCTCATGGCGCTCGTGATCGCCAGCGGCGGGCGCCCCGTGATCGCCACCGTGTCGCGCACGTTCCACATCTCCGCGAGCCCCCCGTCACCGACGGCGACGCTCCAGTTCCCGGTGCGGGACTCGGAGATCGTGAAGCCCTGGGGAGTGGCGAAGGTGGTCGTGAACGGGCTGGCACTCGCATTCATCGTGAAGCCCGAATCGCTGGGCTCCGGATCCTGCACCGTGACGTTCCCCGTCACGGCGAACGTGTCGAAGGTCGTCGAGTCGGTGGTGTGGCAGTCGAAGTGCAGCGCCACCTGGTCGGGGACCTGGTCGTTGTCCGTGTCCGTCGGGGGATTCGGCGTGGGCGTGACGCACGAGGCCACCTGCTGGGCGCTGGCGGGCATCGCCGTGGCGCTCGGGCCGAGCGCGGCGAGCACGCGCAGGCTGGCGGCACGCGCGCCGGCCACGCGCGCTTGGCCCGTGACGGGCTGGTAGAGGTTCCCCATCGTCATCAGCGCCGCGGTCCCTTCCACCTGGGCAGCGATGCTCGCCCCCACCGACTGGAGCTGGGCATCGGTGAGCGCCCCGCCGTTGGCGCCGGTGATGTCGCTGCCGCAGCCGGCGAGCGCCAGAGTGAGCCCGGCCAGTGCGGCGGCGCCGGCGATGGGGAAGCGTACGGACAGGTGCATGAGCAGCGGCTCCTCGGAGAGGGTGAAACGGCGCGGCCGCACGGGCGGCCACGCGGACGGGAGTGCCTCACACTGTTGACGGACCAGTGCGGCACACGTCACGGCGCGAGACAGTATAGCGCGCCACACACGAGCGCGCCCCGGCCGGAGCTCCGGCCGGGGCGCGCTCTCGCGTGCGGCGTCGCGGCTTACTTGCCGATGCGCGAGCTGTAGTCGCGCTCCCCGTATCCCACGTAGATCTGCCGCGGGCGGGCGATCTTCTGCTCCTTGTCCAGCAGCATCTCCTCCCACTGCGCCAGCCACCCCGACGTGCGGGCGATGGCGAACAGCACGGTGAAGAAGTCGGTGGGGAACTTCATCGACCGGTAGATCAGGCCGGTGTAGAAGTCCACGTTCGGGTAGAGCTTGCGCGACACGAAGTAGTCGTCCTCGAGCGCGATGCGCTCCAGCTCGAGCGCGATCTCGAGGTCCTTGTCCATCCCCACTTCCTTGAACACCTCGTCGGCGAGCCGCTTCACGATGCGCGCGCGCGGATCGTAGCTCTTGTACACGCGGTGCCCGAAGCCCATCAGGCGCTGCCCCGTCCCCTGCTTCACCCCCTCGATGAACGCGGGGATGTTCTTGGGGTGCCCGATCTGCTCGATCATGCGCAGCACCGCCTCGTTGGCCCCGCCGTGCAGCGGACCGTAGAGCGCCGCGATCCCCGCCGCGATCGCCGAGTACGGATCCACGTGCGACGACCCCACCGCGCGCACCGCGCTCGTGGAGCAGTTCTGCTCGTGGTCCGCGTGGAGGATGAACAGCACCTCCATCGCCTTCGTGAACACCGGCAGCGACTCGTACTTCGGCTCGCTCATGCGCGCCACCATCGAGAGGAAGTTCTCGACGTACGAGAGGTCGTTGTCCGGGTAGACGAACGGGAGCCCCTTGATGTGCCGGTAGATGAACGCCGCGAGCGTGGGCACCTTGGCCAGCAGGCGCACGATCGAGATGTTCCGCTCCTCGGGGTCGTGGATGTTCTTCGAGCTGGGATAGAACGAGGAGAGCGCCGCCACCGTGCTGCACAGCATCGACATCGGGTGCGCGTCGTACCGGAACCCCTGCAGGAACGTCTTGATGTTCTCGTGCACGTAGGTGTGATACGTGATGTCGTGCACCCACTGGTCGTACTGCTTCTGGTCGGGGAGCTCACCATGGCGCAGGAGCCACGCCACCTCGAGGAAGGTGGCTCCCTCGGCGAGCTGCTCGATGGGGTAGCCGCGGTAGCGGAGAATCCCCTTGTCGCCGTCGATGTAGGTGATGGCGCTGCGGCAGGACGCGGTGTTCAGGAAGGCGGGGTCGTAGCTGAGGAGGCCGAAGTCCTCGTCGCTCGTCTTGATCTTCCGGAGATCGGTGGCGCGGATCGCCCCCTCGGCGATCGGCAGCTCGTACTCCCGTCCGGTCCTGGTGTCGGACACGGCGAGCGAGCCCGCCGCCTCCTGCTGCTCCTTCGCGATGACGTTGCCCTTGCTCATGCCTCTCTCTCTCTTCACACGTATGCGCGGTGCCGCGACCAGCGAGCGGTGGCGGCCGGTGTTCGACGGTCCTACCTGAAGCGCAGCTCGGCGCCGGTTCGTTCCCCCGGCTCCAGTAAAAGTATCCGGAAACCACGGCGATGGTATGGGTCCCCATGAGCCGTTGCGCGCCGTCCCGTTCGCGTCGAGATTGGATTCTCCCGCGCGTCGTCGCGCGGGAGGCACGTCACCCCTCCACCTCCCCTCCCCTCGCCAGGTCCGCGATGCGGCGCCCTCGTTTCCTCTCTCCCCCCCTCCTCTCCACGCTCGCGCTCGCCGTCCTCCTTCCCGCCGGCGCCGCGGCTCAGTCGAACAGCGAGTCGAACGGCGAGCGGATCGCCAACGACCGATACACCCGCTCGCACGATTACGATCTGGTCCACCAGCGGATCGAGATCCGCAACGTGAGCTGGGACTCCACGAGCTTCGACGGCCGCGTGGCCACCACGCTCGTGTCGCGGCGCCCGGCGATGGACTCGGTGGTGCTCGACGCCGGCGCCCTGCTCGACATCCAGCGGGTCACCGGCCCCCGCGGCGTGGTGCTGCGCGCCGACCACCGGGGGGACACGCTCGTGGTTCGCCTTCCCACGAGCGCCGCGTTCGGCGACACGGTCCGCTTCACCATCGCCTACCACGCCAGGATCCGGAGCGGCGCGGGGCTCACCTTCATCGAGCCGGAGGGGCGGCCGCACCGGCCGCGGCAGCTCTGGAGCCAGGGGGAGGACACCAACAACCACCTCTGGTTCCCCACGTACGACTTCCCGAACGACAAGATGACGTGGGAGCTGTCGGCCACCGTGCCCACCGCCCTCACCGTGGTCTCCAACGGCCGCCTCGTCTCCGACCGCCGGGTCGGGCACGGCCAGCACACCGTCCGGTGGTCGCAGCGCAAGCCGGCGCCCACCTACCTCGTGTCGCTCGTGATCGGGTCGCTGCACCGGGTGCACGACTCGTGGCACGGCATTCCGGTGGACTACTACGTCTACCCCGAGGACAGCGCCCTCG
>DASTSH010000055.1:0-4239 GCA_035760785.1 Gemmatimonadaceae bacterium
GCCACACGCGTTCCATGGTGGTCTACTCCCTCCGCTCCACCGCCCTATCCATGTGCCCGAAGGCTTGCGGCGCGCCCGTGAAGATTCCGAAGAGGTACGCGAGCGACGGGATGAGGAGGACGGCGCCGATGGCGAGGGCCCAGAGGGCGAGGACGAGGGTCCGGCGCGGCGCGGCGGCGCCGCCGATGGTGAGCTCCGGCGGGACGAGGTAGGGGTACTGGGCGAGCGCCCACCCCCAGAGGATCAGCGTCACCTGGGCGGCGGCGGCGACGCGCGCGAGGCGCCAGCGCCGCGCCACGAGCGCCCAGATGGCGCCGATCGCCGCGAGCCCGGTGAGGAGGTGGAGAGGGAGCGCCCACCAGCGCGCGGTGAGCGCGGCGAGCGGGGGCGCTCCGCGCGGCGGCGTCGTCAGGCGCGCGACGATGAGCACGCCGAAGGCGATCACGAACACCGCGGCGGCCGCGGCGAGCGCCCGGCGACGGAAGTCCTCCCGCAGCTCCTCGTCAGGCGCCTCGAGCGTGAGGTAGGTGGCGGCGAGGAAGGCGAAGAGCGCGAGCGCGAGCAGCCCCACGCCCACGGCGAACGGGGTGAGCCAGGGGGCGATGTAGAGCGACGAGAAGCTCTCCCCCACCCGCACTTCCGCCCCCATGGCGCGCGGCGCGGCGGCGATCCGCTGCGCCGCCTCCCCCACCCGCAGCGAGGCCACGGCACCGATGCAGATGCCGAGCAGGACCGGCGTGATGGTGCTGGCGATGGCGAACATCCGCCCCCACCGGCGCTGCGCGGCCACCTCGTCGCCGCCATAGGTGCGGAAGGTGAACGCCGACCCGCGCAGCACGATGCCGATCAGCATGAGCGCCAGCGGCACGTGGAGGACGATGGCGAGCGTCGCGAACGCCGGCGGGAAGCAGGTGAAGAGGAGCACCACCACGAGGATGAGCCACACGTGGTTGGCCTCCCAGATGGGGCCGATCGCGTGCGCGATGAGATCGCGCTGCCGGTCGCATCGCTCCCCGGTGGCGAGGAGATCCCACACGCCGCCCCCGAAGTCGGCGCCGCCCATCAGCACGTACGCGTTGAGCGACACGAGCATCACGCCGGCGAGGAGGATGGGGAGCGCTCCCGGCCCGTTCATGCGGGGATCCGGCGCGCGGCGGGCGCCATCGCATCCCGCTCGGGGACGCGGGGGCTGCGGTGCACGTGCAGGTAGAGGAGCCAGAGCACGATCGCGCCGAGCAGGCAGTAGAGCAGCGTGAACGTGATGAACGGGACCACGAGCCCCGGCATCGGCGTCACCGCATCCGCGGTGCGGAGCACGCCGTAGACGATCCACGGCTGGCGCCCGACCTCCGTGACCGTCCATCCAGCCTCGATGGCCAGGAAGCCCATCGGGCCGCCGATGGCGATGGCGCGGAGGAGCGCGCGCGAGTCGGCGATGGGGCGGCGGCGCAGCGCCGCGATCACGACCCAGAGGGAGACGAGTGCCATGTACGTGCCCAGCGCCACCATCACCTGGAAGGCGATGTGGACGATGCGCACCGGCGGCCAGTTCTCGCGCGGCACGGCGTCGAGCCCCTTCACCAGCGCGTGCGGATCGTGGAACGCGAGCAGGGAGAGTCCGTACGGGATCTCGATCGCGTGGCGCGTCACGCGCGCCCGCTCATCGGGGAATCCGCCGATGCGCAGCGGCGCGCCGCGCTCCGTGCGGAACTGCCCCTCCATGGCGGCGAGCTTCGCCGGCTGCCAGCGGGCCACGTAGCGGGCGCTGATGTCCCCCGAGAGCGGCTGGACGATCGCCGCCGGCGCGGCGACGATGAGCGCCACGGTGAGCGCGCGGTGGTGAAAGGCGTTGTCCCGGTCGCGCAGGAGCATCAGCGCGTGAATGCCGGCGACGATGAACCCCGTGGCCGCGAAGGCGGCGATGACCATGTGCAGCACCTCGGGGAACGCGGCCGGGGTGAGCATGGCGGCGACGGGATCGATGGCCACCGGGCGGCCGTCCTCGAGGCGGAAGCCGCGCGGGGTGTTCATCCACGCGTTGGCGATGACGACGAAGACCGCGGAGGCCGTGCCGCTCGCGGCGACGATCATCCCGGCGATGACGTGCGCGCGCGGCGAGATGCGGTCCCACCCATAGAGGTACACGCCGAGGAAGATCGCCTCGGTGAAGAACGCGAACCCCTCGAGAGCGAACGGCATCCCGACGATCGCGCCGGAGAAGTGCATGAACCCCGGCCAGAGAAGCCCGAGCTCGAAGCTGAGCACGGTGCCCGAGACGGCGCCGACGGCGAAGAGGATCGCGGTCCCCTTCGCCCATCGCGTCGCCAGCTCGAGATGGAGCGCATCGCCAGTGCGGCGCCACCGCATCTCGGCGATCACCATGAGCACCGGCATCCCGATCCCGACCACCGCGAACAGGATGTGGAACGCCAGCGACATCGCCATCTGCGAGCGCGCCGCGAGCAGGTCGCTGATCACATGGCCTCGAACTCCAGAGACAGCTCCAGTGCCGCCGCGCACTGCGTCAGCGCGGGGACCGCGATGCGGTCCACTCCAGCCTGCGCGTAGGCGCGCACCTCGTCGGTGGCGATGGGGCCGTACAGCTCCGTCGCGGCTCGCCCGCCCACGAGCTCCACGCATTCCCTGGCCTGCGACGGCGACATCCCCATGAGCACCACCGTGTCCGCCCTGGCGTCGATCGCCTGGCGCACCTGCTCCGTCGTGCGGCACTCCACCGCCACCGGCGAGCCCGGGGGGACGAACTCGCGCGCCCGGCGCACGGCCAGCGTGACGTCGCGCCCCACCGCCGCGAGATGGCTCAGGCGCACCCGCACGGCACGCGTCGGATCGAACCGATGGTTGAGTCCGCCCCCCGCGCGGACCGCGTAGCACTCGAGCTCGCGCATCCCCGGCGTGGTCCGGCGCGTGTCGTAGATGTGCGCGTGCGTCCCCCGCACCGCCGCGACGTAGCGCGCGGTGGTGGTCGCCACTCCGGAGAGCCGCTGGAGGTAGTTCAGCGCCACGCGCTCCGCCGAGAGGATCGCGCGCGCGAGCCCCGTGATGCGCATGACCACCGAGCCCGCGGCCACGTAGCCGCCGTCATCCACGTCCACGCGGATGGCGACGTTCGGGTCGAGCACGCGGAAAGCGGCGATGGCCAGCGGCACGCCGGCGATCACCCCGCCGCGGCTCGCGACGATGGTGCCGTGCGCCCGCCGGTCGGAGTAGACGCAGGCGATCGTGGTGAGATCGTTGAGTGCGCCATCCTCCTGGAGCGCGCTCCGCACCACCGCGGTGAGCTGGCGTGGCTTGAGGGGAAAGCCGATCCAGTCGTTCTCGGCGATCGGCGTTCCCATCAGCGGGGTGATCGCGCGGGAGCCCCGGCGATCGACGGTGCGACGGTCGGCGATGCGGCGCTCGCCCGTCGCCCTGCCGTCGAGCCCGGTGACCGGACGGTCCAGCGGTACGCGGCGCTCCGTCTCCGGAGCGGAATGCTCGGGTGTGGTCATGCGACAGGAACCTCCTGCCCACGCGCGATGGAGGGACGCAAGAGTGGCGCGCACCTGTGCAGTGCGCAACGGACGACGGAATGCGCGCAATGCGCGGGCCACGGCGCGGAACGTTCCGGGGAGCGGCGCGTCCGGCGAAGGGATTGCAGTGCATCGGGGCGATCCGCCGCGCGCCCGCGCCGGGGAGGGTGGACTGGCCGGGGCCGGCGTCCACCGGCGAAGGAGGCGAGAGACATGCGGGGACACGTGATCGCACAAAATGGCGTGGTGGCGGGAGTGCTCGGCGCCACGGCGGTGGCCCTCTGGATTCTGCTCGTGGACACCGTTGCGGGGCACCCGCTGTACACGCCCCGGGTGCTCGGCACGGCGCTCTTCACCGTACTCGGTCCGATCGGCGGCGAGGGGGCCGGCGTCCACATCTTCGCCTACACGATCTTCCACTACGCGGCGTTCATCCTCGCGGGGCTCCTGGCGTCGATCGTCGTGCACCTGGCCGACCGTGAGCCGACGGTGCTCGCGGGGATGCTGATCCTGTTCGTGGCGTTCGAGTTCGCCTTCTACGGCCTCACCACGATGCTCTCCGAGGTGCCCCGGATCGGCGCGCTCGCCTGGTATTCGGTGGCCGTGGGGAACCTGATCGCGGCGGTGCTCATGGGGCTCTATCTCTGGCGGACGAACCCGGCGCTGTCGGAGCACTTCGTGGAGGGGCTGGACGGGCGGCTGGAGTGAG
>DASTSH010000056.1:0-4896 GCA_035760785.1 Gemmatimonadaceae bacterium
TCGCTGCCTCTCCCGATTCCCGATTCCCGATTCCCGAATCCCGAGTCCCGAGTCCCGGTCTCAATGACAGCTCTGCCGCCCCGAGTCGTGATTCGTTCCGCCCGCCGTGGAGATGAACTGCCAGGAGTACGCCCCATCCTCGAGCGTGATCTTCAGCACGCCGAAGTTCTTCGCGTCGAGCACCTCCACGTTCTTGTGCGGCGTGCCCGGCGTGCCGAGTCCCTCGCCGCCGGTGCCGACGATGAACTCGCGAATCCCGTTCGGCGTCGCGTTGCCGTTCGGGTCCTGCGGGGCGTAGCGCTCGTACTGGTGGACGTGCCCGTTCAGCACGATCTCCGCGCCGGCCGCGTACAGCGGATTCCAGAACGCGTTGAGCGACGTGCGGTCGCCGGTGCTCCCCGACGAGTAGTAGCGCGGCCGGTGCCACATGGCGAGGGTGCACAGCGCGGGGTGCGCCGCGAGATCGGCGCGCAGCCACTGCTCCTGCGCCGAGCCCGCCTTGTACTCGATGTTGTCGTTCAGCACGATGATGTGCCAGGTGCCCACATCGTAGCTGTAGTACCCCTTCGACGGATCGCCGGCCGCCGAGCCGAAGTAGTTGTAGTACGGCGTCGCGTTCGTGGTGTTGTAGTCGATGTTCCCCGCCGTCGGCCGCGTGCGTGACTTGTGCCGCCCCCACGTGGGATCGTAGCAGTTGGCGAACTGTGCCGCGCTGCCATCGGGGTACGCGTTGTCGCCGATGGTGTACACGGTGCCCGGAATGGTGTCCAGGATCTGCGCGGTCTCCTCGGAGTGCGGGTGCGAGCTGCACTTGGCGATGTCCCCTGCGCCCACGAGCACCGGCGTCCCCGGCGGCGGTGGTGGAGGTGGCGGCGGCGCGCTGGAGACGGTGATGACCGTCGTGTCGACGCCCGCGCCGCCATCCTTGTCGGTGACGGTCACCGGCACGGTGAACGTCCCCGCCGCGGTGTACGTGTGGCTGGCGGAGATGGGCGTGGTGCGGCTGCTCGTGTTCCCCGTGGTGGCCGCGCTGCCGTCTCCCCAATCGATGCTGTACGCCCACGGCGCGTCGCTCGACCCCGGATCGGTGAACGACACGCTGAGCGTGAACGCCGTCCCCACTCCCGCGGCCGCATCGGCTCCCGCGTTCACCGTCGGCTTCACGTTCGTGACGGTGGCCGAGGTGGTGACGGCGGTGCTGGCCGCGCCGCGCGAGTCGGTGACGGTGAGCGACACGGTGAACGTCCCGTTGTCCGCGTACGCGTGCGTGGGCGTCGCGCCCGTGCCGGTACTCCCGTCGCCGAAGCTCCAGAGATACGAGAGCGGCGTGTCGCCATCGGGGTCGGACGAGCCGCTCCCGTTGAAGGAGATCGCCGTCCCCTCCACGCCGGTGTACGGGCCGCCGGGCGCGGCGGTGGGCGGGTTGTTGTTCGTCGACGAGCCGGGAGCGCCGTGGCAGGTGCCGCTGCCGGCGTCGGTGAAGGTGGCGCCCTTGATGGGGATGAACTGCCAGGCGTAGCTCCCCGAGGAGAGCGTGACCTTCAGCACGCCGTACGACGTGCGGTCGCGCACCTCGCTGTTCGGCGCCGTGGTGCCGAACGAGCCGTGCGCCTGCCCGCCGGTGGCGGCGATGATCTCGCGGATGCCGAACGTGGGGTCCGCGGTGCCGTCGGGCTTCTGCGGCGCGAAGCGCTCGTAGTGGCGCTGGTGCCCGTTGAGCACGAGCTCCACTCCCGCGGCGTAGAGCGCATCCCAGAGCGGCTTGATCTCCGGGTGCGTGCCGGTGGTGCCGCCGGAGTAGAACAGCGGGCGGTGGAAGTAGGCGAGCGTGCACACGTTCGGGTGCGCCGCGAGATCGGCGCGCAGCCACTGCTCCTGCGGCGAGCCGGCCTTCACCGCCACCTCGGTGTTCAGCACGATCACGTGCCAGTCCCCCGCCTCGTAGCTGTAGTAGCCCTTGGTGGGGTCGCCGGCCGCGGCGCCGAAATACTTGTAGTAGCCGGGGGCGCCGGCCGTCGTGTAGTCCATCTCGCCAGGCGTGGGAAGCGTGCGGTCCTTGTGCCGCCCCCACGATGCCCCGTAGCAGTTGTTGTACTCGCTGTCGGTGCCGGTGAGGACGTTGTCGCCGAGCGTGAACACGGTGCCGGCGATGGTGTCGAGGATCGACGCCGTGGCCTCGTCGTTCGTCGCGTCGCACCGCACGATGTCCCCCGCGCCCACGAGCACCGCCGGCCCGCTCGTGACGTCGGCGTTGACGGGGGAGGCCGCGGGTCCGCGATGCTCGGGAGCGGTGGGGTTCGGGCGTTCGCAGGTGGCGAGCAGCAGGATGAGCACGCACGCCGATCCGGCGGCGGCACGCAGCGGCGAAGGCGAGGGCTTCATGATCACGCTCCGATTCCAGAACCGCGAAATCGGGATCTGCGTGCAACGCGGTGACGGAGCGCTTGCCCGCCGACTTCGGCCGACGACGATCACGCGCAATCCCAGGATCACGCTCGATGGCGCAATGATAACTTTACGCGCCACGCGCATCGGCTTCGTGACGAAAACGTAATTCGAAGGCGGATCGTGCGGCGCACGCGCCCCGCCGCCACTGCCGCCTGTCGCCGCTTCACTGGTACGACTCTTCCTGCGGCGAGCGACGTCCCTCGGTCGAGGTCTCATCCAACGTCGCGCAGCTCACGTCACACTCCGCTCTGGCGAAGTCTGCCATTCGCCCTGCTACTCGGCGCGTGCTCCGGCGCGCGCCGCGCTCCGCCGCCGGCGCCGGCTCCGGAGCCCGCGGTCGAGCGCGCGCTGATCACCAAGCCGGTGTCGTTCGCCATCCTCGAGGACTACGACGTGGGGGACGACCTGCGCGATGTGGCGCGCGACTTCGCGCTCTTCCGCGCGCTGGGCGTGCGCACCTGGCGCGGGAGCATCAGCTGGCTCGAGGTGGAGCCGGAGCGCGGGCGCTACGACTTCGGCTGGCTGCACCGCTTCGCGCGGCTCGCGGCGGACTCCGGCATCACGCTACGCCCCTACATCGCCTACACCCCCGAGTGGGCGGCGCGCGGCGGCGAGGACAGCGTGGCGTGGAACGACCCGCCGCGCGACGGCGCCGACTGGACGCGCTTCGTGCGCGCGCTCGCGCTGGCGCTGCGCCGGCACCCCAACGTGCGCTCGCTCGAGATCTACAACGAGGAGAACACGCCGCAGTGGTGGGACGGCACGCGCGGCGCGTACGACTCCACGCTCGCGGCGGCGGCCGCCGCGATCCGCGAGGCGGATCCGGACGCGCAGGTGCTGCTCGGTGGAATGGTCTGGCCCGACGCCGCGTGGGCGGGCGCCGCCTGCGACGCGGCGCGCGTGGACGCGGTCCCCTTCCACGCCTACCCGGAGACGTGGACGCCGGACTCGGTGACGGTGGAGTCGTATCTCCACGACTTCGGGTGGGCGACGTTCCTCCCTGCCTGGCGCGCGCACTGCCGCGGCGCGCCGGTGTGGATCGACGAGACGGGGTTCGCGACGGTGCCGGGGAAGACCGAGCGCGACCAGGCGCTCTGGTGGGCGCGCGCGATCCCGACCTTTCTCGCCGAGCCCGCGGTGCAGCAGATCGGGATCTACGAGATCAAGGACCTGCGCGCCGGGGCGGCAGCCATCGGCGGAGCGCCCAACTACCATCTGGGACTCACCTACAGCGACCGTCGCCCGAAGCTCGCGTTCTCCACCGTGCGCCTGCTCGTGCGGCTGCTGAACGTGGGAACGCTGACGATCGGCGACCCCGGGCTCGGCGTGACGGTGACGCGCGGCACGCGCGGGGCTGGGACGCCGTACGTGCACGACTTCATCCGCCCCGACGGCACGCAGGTGCTGTTCGCTTGGGACAGGGACGGCGACCCGGAGCTGCGCGTGCGTCTGCCGCGCTCCGGACGCACGGCGACGGAGTGGTCGCTCGATGGAACAGGCCGCTCCGTGCGCGCGTTCGACGGGCGCACGATCGACAGCCTGCGACTCGCGCCGGGGGAGGTGCGCATCATCGAGATCGATCCCTGAGCGCGCTCGGCACTCCCTCTCCAATTCTCCAGCAGGAGCGAACCATGGCCACCACGACCCCCGCGTCCACCGGCGCCTCCTCGCAAGGACAGACTCCGCTCCCGCCCCGCTACGGCCCGCCGATCGGCCTCGCCCGCGCCAAGGAGGTGATGGCCGCCGCCGAGGCGGAGGCGGTGCGGCAGGGGTGGCCGATGGTGATCGCGATCGTGGACAGCACGGGACATCTCGTGCTGCTCGAGCGGCTCGATCAGGCACAGTACGCGAGCGTGACGATCGCGCAGGCGAAGGCGGAAACGGCGCTGAACTTCCGCCGCCCGACGAAGGCGTTCGAGGAGGCGATCACTGCCGGGGGGATGGGGCTGCGCATGCTCGCCGTGCCGAACTTGCTCCCGCTGGAGGGTGGGATGCCGCTGATGGTGAACGGGGAGGTGGTGGGGGCGATCGGGGTGTCGGGGATGCAGTCCAGCCAGGATGCGCAAGTCGCGCGCGCGGGAGCAGCCGTGCTCTGAGCGCCGCGTCTCTCCATGTCCTGCCGCGGCGCGGGCCGTGGGGGCTCCTGGGACTGGCGGGGCGCCGGCCGTGGTGGGCTCCGTGGACTTGCGTGACGCGGGCCGTGGCGGGGCTGGGCTCCTGGGACTGGCGTGACGCGGGGGTGTGGCTCTGGCGGCGTCGCGCTTACACGCTGCGAGCCTCCCCGGGCGCCAGAGCGTTCGGCGCACCCGGTCAGCATCTACCGTCGGCGCCCGGGGAGTCTCTTGCTACCGCGCGGACGCCGCCGTCGCCACACCCCCGCGCCCCGCCCCGACGCTCCGCAACGGCCGCTCGGGCCGGCCACGCGGCGCCGGTCGCCGCGCAGGCCTC
>DASTSH010000057.1:0-6902 GCA_035760785.1 Gemmatimonadaceae bacterium
CCGGTGAGCAGGTCCTGGACGTTGCGCACCGGCTGCGTGGCGGCGATGTCGGAGACCTTCACCGAGCTGACCGCGTTGCCGATGGCGCGCTTCTCCGCCACGCCCGCGGTGCCGGTCACGACGACCTGGTTGAGCTCGACCGCGCGCTCGGCCATCGTCACGCGGATGTCGGTGTCGCCGACGCGCGCGTCCACGGTGGCCGGGCGGTAGCCGATGCGGCGCACCGTGAGGCGCACCTGGCTGCCCGTGACGCCGGCGATGCGGAAGCGCCCGTTGGCGTCCGTGGCGGCGCCGAGCGTGGTCCCCTCGACGACCACCTGCGCGTCGGCGAGGGGGCGCTGCCCCGCCTCGGCGACCACGGTGCCGGCGACGATCGCCTGCTGGGCCTCGGCGCGCTGCGGCGAGAGGGCGAGAGACGCCGCGGCCGCCGCGGGCGCGGCGGCGGGGGCGAGCGCGGCCGCGGCGCAGAGCGCGGCACGCACGAGCGGAGACGACCCGACGGTCGGGTCGGGGTGGCCGGATGACATCACGGTCCTCCTGGCGGGGTGAGAGCGAGTCCGGTCCCCGCGCGCGAGCGCGGGCCCGTCGGCAGACGAGACCCCCGCTGACGGGCGGGCGTCACCGCGGGGCGCCGCCTCCCGCCGCCTGGCCCGGCCAAGCGAAACGGCCGCCGTTCGGCGGCCGTCGAGGCGAACGGGCCGTGCGGGCGGCGCCCCGCCGGGCGCGCGTCACTTGAACGCGTTGAGCCCCGTGATCGCCTGCCCGAGCACGAGCGAGTGCACGTCGTGCGTCCCCTCGTACGTGTACACGCTCTCCAGGTTCGCCATGTGCCGCATCGACGCGTACTCGGCGAGGATCCCCACGGCGCCGAGCAGCCGCCGCGCCTCGCGCGCGATGTCGGTGGCGATGTCCACGTTGTTCCGCTTGGCCATCGACACCTGCTGCGGCGTGAGCTTGCCGGCGTCCTTCAGGCGCCCCAGATGCAGGGCGAGGAGCTGCGCCTTCGAGATCTCCGTGAGCATGTCGGCGAGGCGCTGCTGCTGGAGCTGGAAGGCGGCGATCGGCTTCCCGAACATGACGCGGTTGCACGCGTACGACACCGCCTCCTCGTAGCACGCCAGCGCGGCGCCGATCGCGCCCCACGCGATGCCGTAGCGCGCCTGCGTGAGACACATGAGGGGACTTTTGAGCCCCTTGCTCTTCGGCAGGATCGCGTCGGCCGGGAGATGGACGTCCTGCATCACCAGCTCGCTCGTGTCCGAGGCGCGCAGCGAGAGCTTCCCCTTCTGGTCGCGCGCCGTGAAGCCCGGCGTGTCGGTGGGCACGAGGAAGCCGCGGATCGACGACTCGTTCCGGTCATCGTTCGTCTTCGCCCACACCACCGCCACCCGCGCCGTGGAGCCGTTGGTGATCCACATCTTGGCGCCGTTCAGCACCCAGCTCCCGTCCGACTGCTCGCGCGCCATCGTGATCATCCCCGCCGGGTTCGAGCCGTAGTCCGGCTCGGTGAGCCCGAAGCAGCCGATGATCTCGCCGGCGGCCATCTTCGGCAGGTAGTGCCGCTTCTGCTCCTCGCTGCCGAAGGTGAAGATCGGGTACATCACGAGCGCCCCCTGCACCGACGCGAACGAGCGAACGCCGGAGTCGCCTCGCTCGAGCTCCTGCATGATGAGCCCGTACGCCACGTTGTTCAGTCCGGCGCAGCCGTACTCCTCGGGCAGATTGGCCCCGAAGACGCCGAGCTCGGCGAGCTCGGGGATGAGCTCCTTGGGGAAGCGCCCCTGCACGTAGCAGTCGCCGATGATGGGGAGCACGCGCTCGTCCACGAACCGGTGCACGCTGTCGCGCACCGCGCGCTCCTCTTCGGAGAGCACGCTGTCGATGTTCAGGAAGTCGGAGGTCATGAGGGGAATTTATAGGGGCTCGGGGCCAGGGGTCAGGGGCCGGGGGGATCTCGCGACGGCGGGAGAAGGGGTCGGGAACGGCGAAAGACGAGATGCGGAAGTGCGACGGGGCGCCGGCTTTGCCGGCGCCCCGTCGCGTTCCTTGTTCGTGCCGCTCCCCGCGCCCCGCGGTTCCCCCCTGGCCCCCGACCCCCAGCCTCCGGCCCCTACTCGTGCCTCGCCGCCCGCAGCAGCAGCTCGTGCTGATTCACCACCCGCCCCGTCCTCGGCAGCGGGCGCAGCTCGCGGCGGGCGTTCGGCGCGATTCCCACCTCGATCGCCTTCGCGCGGAAGGTGGGACCGTGGTCGATGTCGTGGCCGTTCTCCGCCTGCCACTGGTGCACCATCTCGTGGAGCAGCGTGTGCAGCGCTTCCGCCCAGCCGTGCCGGCGGATGTGCGCGCGGCTGATCGCGATCTCCGCCGGCTCGCCGTACGGCGACGCCGCGGTGTACTGGCCGAGCCGCGTCTTCATCCGTCCGGAGACGCGGATCACGATCTCGCTCAGCGCCCCGTCGAAGTGAATGCCGTTGTACTGCCGGTGCCACTCCAGCAGCTCGCGAACGAGCACGGCGTCGTCGGGGTTGGCGCGCTCGGGGCGGCGCACCGGCGGGCGGTGAGTGCTGTGCACCGGATAGCCGAGGATCGTGCGCTGCGCCGCGCGCCGCTCGCTCCGCGTGCGCCCCGACACGAACACGACGATCGCCCGCAGCACCTCTGGGGGGGCGGTCAGATACGCGCGATGGACGCGGAGCTGCTTGCCGCTGAAGCTCACCATGACGGCGCGGTTCTGCGTCAGCCGGCAGCTGGTGATCCCTTTCAGCCCATGCGCGCGGAGCCGCTGGAGCAGCTGCTCGGCGTTCCGGGGAGCGCTCTCGAACTCGAGCTGGAGCTGGAACGGATCGCCGCGCAACGCGGCCAGCAGGCGCTTGATCATCGGCTGAAGCTCTTCACCGGACCGGGAATGAACCTGTTCTCGTGCCCAGCCCATATCAAGGTGTGTACCTCGATCTCGCCCGGTCCGAGGTGAATGAGGTTCACCGACGACGGGCGCCCGCCGCGCGATCGGTTGGACACCGTCCCCGCGGTCGAGACGACCGTGCCGCGGCGGGTGTGCTCCACGTAATGGATCGCCTCCTGATGGTCGTGTCCGCACAGGACGAGATCCACGCCCAGATCGGCGAACGCGCCGAGCACGCGCCTGGTGTTCACCAGCCCGTGCCGCTGCGAGATCTCCCCCTTGAGCGGGTTGTGGTGCATGACGATCACCCGCGCATCGTCAGGCGGGGATTCGGCGAACGCCGCGCGCGCCCGCTCGATCTGCGCGCGGCGGAGGTCGCCAACCACGCCGATGTCGCGCACGTTCCAGGTGAGCGTGTGCGCCATCACTCCGTGCGCCGTGAGCAGCCCCACGAACGTCGCGCCGGGGACGCGCAGCACGGGCTCCAGATCGGTCGAGATGTAGCGGCGGTAGTTCTCGTAGAGCGCCGCGCGATTGCCGAGCCCCACCGGGGCCAGCCACCACTTCACGTCGTGATTGCCGGGCACGACGATGGTCTGGCTCACCCGCCGCGCCTCGCGCAGGAACGCGCGCGCCCGCAGGAACTCTCCCGCCCGAGCTCGCTGGGAGAGATCCCCCGACACCGCCACCACGTCGAACTTCCGTTCCTGGATGAGCTCCTCGATCGCGTCGATGAGCTCCGGCACCGCGGGCTTGCCGAAGTGCAGGTCGGAGACGTGCAGGACCGACGTCACCCGAGCCTCGCGATGATCGCGTCGGCGAACTCCTTCGTGCCGGCCGTGCCTCCCAGGTCTCGAGTCACCGTCCTCCCCTCCCGGATCACCTGCTCCAGTGCCCCCCGGATGCGGTTCGCGCACGCTTCGTGCCCGAGATGATCGAGCATCATGCAGGCCGCGAGGATCTGCGCGCCGGGATTGGCCACCCCCTGGCCGGCGATGTCCGGGGCCGTGCCGTGCACCGCCTCGAAGATCGAGGCCCCCTCGCCGATGTTCGCCCCCGGCGCCAGGCCGAGCCCGCCCACCAGCCCGGAGATCTCGTCCGAGAGGATGTCGCCCAGCATGTTCGTCGTGACCACCACGTCGAACGCCTCCGGCTTGAGGATGAGCTGCATGGCCATGGCGTCGACGATGCGATCCTCGAACTGCACTTTCCCCTCGTACTCCTTCGCGATCCGGCGGCCGGTGTCGAGGAACAATCCCTGCGACAGCTTGAGGATGTTCGCCTTGTGCACGAGCGTGACCTTCCTGCGTCCGTGCGCCAGCGCGTACTCGAACGCGAACCGGATCACGCGCTCCGAGCCCGCCCGGGAGATGATGGCCACCGACTCCGCCGCCGCCTGGTCATCGCTCCCGATCTTCACGTAGTGCTCGACGCCGCTGTACAATCCCTCGGTGTTCTCGCGCACGAGCACGATGTCCACGTGCTCGAACCTCCCGCCGGGCTGGATGGTGTGCGCCGGCCGCACGTTCGCGTACAGATCGAAGCGCATGCGGAGCGCGACGTTCACGCTGCGATAGCCGCCGCCGATCGGGGTCTCGAGCGGCCCCTTGAGCGCCACCCGCGTGCGGGCGATGGAATCCAGCGTGGCGGCCGGGAGGGGATCGCCCGTCGCCTTCACCGCCGTCATGCCGGCGACCTGGCGGTCCCACACGATGTCCAGACCGGCGTGGTCGAGGATGCGAACGGTGGCGTCGGTGATCTCCGGCCCGATGCCGTCGCCGGGAATCAGCGTCACGGGAATGGACATATGCTCCAGCGGCTACGGGGCCGCGATGAGGTCGGCGAGATGCTCCGCCGCGCTCGCCGCGAGCGCGGGGGTGAACGACGCGGACGGGTCGCCGAGCACATCCCCCGCCCACACGATCTTCGACCGTCGCGCATCGAGTAGCACGACATTCAGCACGGCACGCTCCGCGCCCTCGCCCGCCGGCTCGAACCGGATCTCGACGGGGAAGAGGAGGTACTGCGCGTCCTCCTCGAGCGCCACGAGCGTGCGGATCTGCGACCCGAATGGCTCCGGCAGGAGCTCCGGCGCGCGCCGGAGCGGCGGCCGCAGCCACTGCGCGGCGAGCGCGTACGGATCCGGCGCGAACCCCGGGTTCCGGCGCGCCACCGCGGCGAGGCGCTCGGGAAAGACCCAGCGATCCTTCAACCCGCGATTTCCGAGTGCGAACGCGATCTCCGCGTCCACCTCGCCCAGGTAGTCGCGCGGGTCGCCGATCCGGGTGCTGAATCGGAGGGGATCACCCTGCCGGAGATAGTGCGTGGGCAGCACGAGCACGCGCCGCGCGGCGAGCGACGACAACGGCCGGCGCGCCGAAGCGCTCTCGCCGTCCCCCGCCCGCTGCGCCTGCGCGCACCCCACCACCGCCGCCAGCGCCACCGCCGGCAACATGATCAATACTCTCACGGTCGATCCCCTCGAGGCTGGAGTAAAGTTAGTCGGGGCGAGCGCACGCGGCAGTCTGCGCGTGGACCGGCCGATCGGTGACGCGGGCGCGGGGCCGCGGTCCGATTCCCCGTTCCCGATTCCCGGGTCGTTCGCCCTTGTCGCCCCCTCCGGAATGACTCACTTTCCCCTCTCGACGAAACCTTCCAGGAGGGGATCGGCATGCGCCGTGGCGTCTCGGTCCTGTTGTGGGTGGGGGTGTCCTGTCTCGGCGCCGCCGCGTTCGCGGTGCTCGCGCTCTCGCGCGGCGAGACGGTGAACGCGGCGTGGCTGCTCACCGCCGCCCTCTGCACCTTCGCCGTCGGCTACCGCTTCTACTCGAAGCTCATCGCGGCGAAGGTGTTCGCCCTCGATCCGCGGCGCGCCACCCCAGCCGTGCGGCTCGAGAACGGGCGCGACTACGTCCCCACCAACCGGTGGATCGTCTTCGGCCACCACTTCGCCGCCATCGCCGGCCCCGGCCCGCTCGTGGGGCCCACGCTCGCCGCGCAGTTCGGGTTCCTCCCCGGCGCGATCTGGATCATCGTCGGCGTGGTGCTCGGGGGCGCGGTGCAGGACTTCGTGATCCTCGCCGCCTCGGTGCGGCGCGACGGCCGCACGCTCGGCCAGATGGCGAAGGACGAGATCGGGCCGGTGGCCGGCTTCACCGCGCTCATCGCGGTGCTGGGGATCATGATCGTCCTCATCTCCGTGCTCGCCCTCGTGGTCGTGAACGCGCTCAAGGCGAGCCCCTGGGGGACCGTCACCATCGCGCTCACCATCCCGATCGCGATGCTCCTCGGCATCTACCTCCGCTGGATTCGCCCGGGGCGCGTGCTCGAGGCGAGCCTCATCGGGCTCGTGCTGCTGGTGGTCGCGCTCTTCGTCGGCCAGTGGGTGGCGGCCGACCCCGCGCTCGCGCCCACCTTCACGCTCGGCGGGAAGACGCTCGCGATCATCGTGATGGGGTACGGCTTCGCCGCCTCCGTGCTCCCCGTGTGGCTCCTGCTCGCGCCGCGCGACTATCTCTCCGCGTTCGTGAAGATCGGCGTCGTGCTCGCCCTCGCGCTGGGGATCCTGCTCGTGCTGCCGCCGCTCGCCATGCCGTCGCTCACGCGCTTCGTGGACGGCACCGGGCCGATCTTCGCGGGGAAGGTGTTCCCCTTCGCCTTCATCACCATCGCCTGCGGCGCGATCTCCGGCTTTCACGCCCTCATCGCCTCCGGCACCACTCCCAAGCTGCTCGAGCGCGAGACCGACGCGCGCATGGTGGGCTACGGCGGCATGCTGATGGAGGCGCTCGTCGGCGTGCTGGCGCTCATCGCGGCGTGCGTGCTCACCCCGGGGGTCTTCTTCGCCATCAACGCCCCCGCCGGGCTGCTGGGCGCCACGCCGGAGAGCGCGGCGCACGCGATCGCCGGGTGGGGGTTCACCGTCTCCCCCGCCGAGCTGCACGCGCTCGCGTCGAGCGTGGGGGAGACGACGCTCCTCTCGCGCACGGGCGGCGCGCCG
>DASTSH010000058.1:0-20227 GCA_035760785.1 Gemmatimonadaceae bacterium
GGGATCGGTGAGATCGCTGCCGCAGTCGTGGATGTCGTGCTTCCACCCCTTCCACACCTGCATCACGCCTACCGCGCTGCCGCGCGGCGACTTCGCATCGAGATCGAGGTCGGGATTCTCGACGCCGATGATCCCCACGACGAGCAGCGGATCGAGCCGCTGTTCGCGCGCGTGCCGCACGATGGATGGCGCCACGCGCTCGGCGCGCTCGCGCGGTGCGCCGTTGGCCACGAGCATGCGCGCGATGGCGACGACCTGGTCGCGCTCCCCATTGGCGTCCGCGTCGCGGGATGGCGTGTCGATGTGCCCCACATCGACGGGAGCGGGCGGCGCGGGGCGCGCGGTCACGGGAGCGACGGCGGGTGCGTCCGAGCCGCGCCCGATGGATGGTGTGGCGCGTGGATGCGCGGTGGCACAGCCGACGGCGCCGAGCAGCGCGGCCGCGGGAAGAAGCGCCATCGCGCGAGCCATGTGCGGTCCCTTCATCGGATCTCCTGGTTCGTCTCCTTCGACGACGACACCGCGGTGGGCGGCGTCACCAACTGACCGGCCGATCAGTGATGCCGCGCGAGTCGCGCGGCGAGCAACCGCTGAAGCGCCGCGGCGTTGCTGATCTCTCCGGCGCGCGACGCGTACAGCAGCGTCACGCGTCCGCGACGGGCGCGGCGCACCAGCTCGTCCAGCGCCTCGCGCGCCTCCGGGGCCTCCAGCTCGCGTGCGTACCGGCGCTGGAACTCCTCCCACTTCGCCGGATCGTGCGCGTACCACTTCCGCAGCGCGTCGCTGGGGGCGACGCGCTTCTCCCACGCATCCAGGTGCGCGGCCTCCTTCTTCAGGCCGCGCGGCCAGAGCCGCTCCACGAGCACTCGCCACCCGTCGTCGGGCGCTGGCGCATCGTAGACGCGCTTCGTCACCACCATGGGCCCTCCGGATCGGCCGCTGAGCTCCCCGCACGACGCGTGCCTGGCGCATCCTGCGGTTTCGCTCCGTGTGCGACAGAGATACACTCCAGGCGCTCGCATCGGGAGGTGAGGCATGCGTGGGGAGTCGGGGGCCGGTGACGAGGAGGCTCTCGTGCGCGCGCGCGCGCTCGTGCTGCAATACGGGTGGAACGCCACGGCGTACCAGATCATCAACCCCGGGATCGCCCTCTGGTTCGCCGCGCGCGGCGACGCGGTGGTGGGGTTCGTGCGGCGGCACGGCGTGCGCGTGGTCGCCGGCGCGCCCGTCTGTCATCGCGACCGCTTGGGGGAGGTGGCGGAGGAGTTCGAGCGCGATGCGCGGCGCGCGGGAGATCGCGTCTGCTACTTCGGCGCCGGCGAGCGGCTCCAGGAGGTGTACAGCGGCGATCCGGCGCACAGCCTGGTGGGACTCGGCGCGCAGCCGAGCTGGAATCCGCGCGCGTGGGCGGCGATCATCGCGCGGCGCGCGTCGCTGCGCGCGCAGCTCAATCGCGCGCGCAACAAGGGGGTGAGCATCGCGCGCTGGCCGGCGCGGCGCGCGCACCGCGACCCGTCGCTGCGCCGCTGCCTCGACGAGTGGCTCGACACGCGCGGACTGCCGCCCCTCCACTTTCTCGTGGAGCCGGAGACGCTGGAGCGCCTCTTCGACCGCGAGTTGTTCGTCGCCGAGCGCGCGGGGCGGCCGGTGGGATTCCTCGTGGCGTCGCCGATCCCCGCGCGCCGCGGATGGCTCATCGAGCAGATCGTGCGTGGGCGCGGCGCCCCGAACGGCACCGCGGAGCTGCTCATCGATGCGGCGATGCGCGCCGTGGCCGTGGAGGGCGCGGAGTACGTCACGCTCGGCCTCGCGCCGCTCTCGCGACATTCACGCTTCGGCGACGCGCGCAGTCCGGCGTGGCTGCGCCTCCTCCTCCGCTGGGTGCGCGCGCACGGGCGGCGATTCTACAACTTCGAGGGGCTCGATGCGTTCAAGTCGAAGTTCGAGCCGCAGGCATGGGAGGAGATCGTGGCCATCTCCTACGGGCGGCGGTTCCCGCCGCGCGCGCTCTACGCCATCGCCGCCGCGTTCGGCGGACGCTCGCCGGTGACGCTCCTCGCGAAGGCGGTGTGGAAGGGGGCCCGCCAGGAGGCGCGGTGGATGCGCGCGAGGATCGAGCACGGCGGGCGCTGACCGTGCGGGATGCGGGACGCGGTGCGCGGGACTCGCGGCTCGGGACGCGGTGCGCGCAACGCGGGTGGAACGATGCGACCACGGGGTGGAGCGCGGTCGCGCGCTCCACCCCGTGGTCGTTCACCGAGGCCGCCGAGATCAGAAGGGGATCTCGTCGCTCCCGAGCGTCGCCGGCTCGGCCTCGGGCGCCGCGGGTGCGGCTGGCGCGTCGGCGTCACCCTTCGCGGCGCGGGTGCCCGGCTTCGGCGGCCAGATCACGCCGTCGCAGTTCCGGTCGCGGCACTTGAAGTCCGGCGCCTTCGGGTTGCGCTTCCCGAGCCGGTTGTCCCACATCCGGCCGCCGCACTTGGGGCAGGGGGGAACGTCGCTCGCGATCGGCGCCCGCTTGAACTTGAGCGCCGGCTGCTCCTCGCCCTGCGGCTCGCTCGCCGGCGCCGCCTCGCCCTCGTCCCCCGTCCCCGTGGGAGCCGCGGCGCTCGCGTCCGAGGCGCGCGCCTGGCGACGGTCGTGGGCGGCCTGCGGGTCCTCGAGCGGCTTGGCGTACTTGCCGTCGCCGTCCATCGCGACCCAGTTCACCCCCATGGCGTACAGCTCGTGCCCGATGCCGAAGCGCACGGCCACGCGCTTGAACGCATCCGTGGAGGCCTGCTTGTAGTCCTTCCCCGTCCCCACGTCCTCGCGCACGACGCCGAGGATCTGCAGCCGCGCCTTGAAGGCGCAGCGGTTCTGTCCGGGGAGGGACTCGTCATCGCCCTCGATGGGCGGCATGAGCTCCAGGGTGAGGTTCCACTCGCCCGGGACCACGCTGTCGAGGCGCTCGCGAACGGTGTTCGCGTCGATGTAGGAAACGAACCGCGCGAAGAATCGGCCGTCGCGCATCACGGGGCGGCCATCCTGCCGCCAGGCGGTCACACCAGGGGGAAGCGGGGCAGCCAGCTTGGCCCACACATCCGTCGTCTGCTCGCGCTGAGCTTCGTGTCTCGCAATCATGTCCAGTCCAACCTATCTCGTCAGAGTCACGTGCTTCTCGTGCCTTCGGACCGCGGCGACCGCCGGACAGTCCCGGCCGTGCTCGCAGTACCACCCGTGCCGGTCGAAGAAGACCAGGTGGGTGGTGTAGTCTCCGAAGGGCAGGTCATCCACCCGAAAGAGCTGCAGAACCGTGGTGCCCTGACCGCAGGTGGCCTGCGGGTCGAGGGCTCGGATCCGCATGAGCTGCGTGGGAGCCGTCGCGCCCTTCGCGCCGTTCCCCGCGTTGCTCGCCTTGCCCTTGCTCGCGCGCGTCGTCGCGCCGCTTCGCTGGCGTTTCCTCACGCCCTGCTTGGCGCCGTTTCTGGCGCCGGCCTTCGTGCCGTTGCCGCTCGCCGTCCCGGTTCGCCGCGCTCCGGTGGCACGCTTCGAAGCCGGGGCGCTCTTCCGCCCCGCCCGCGCCACCATCTTCGCCGCTCCCCGCACGGAGGTGGAGCGCGTGGCAACGCCGCTAGCGGCGCCCTTCGACCGCTTTCGTCCAGCGGGTGCGGCGCTCCGCTCGGGAGCCGCCACGCCCTTCTCGCGACGGTCAGCCATCGGCTGCCCGCTGCCCGGGCACTTCCCGCTCGCCGGGAGTGCGCGCCCGCGCCTCACCCGGGGACTCGTTCCGCTGGTTCGTCTCCTGCGCGCTCCCGCGCGCGGTCAACAGTTTGAGGTGCGGGTTCCCCCGGACGAGCGCCGGGATGAAGCACCGCTCCTTGTGAGCCACCCGATTCGGTCCCACCAGCAGGGCCGCGTCGAGCGCCGATCGCACCGGTTTCCCGCATTCCGCGCAGCGGGGCTCGGCCTCCCACGCCGCCGCCAGCTCCTCCGAGACCCAGTCTCCTCGGTAGCCGCCGAACTCTGCGCTGGCCAACGAATTACTGCTTCCCATCTCACTTCCTTTCTGAGCGCCACGTCGTGGCAGGTTCGGGAGTTGTTCGGTGCAGACAAACTTAGGGGGTGGAACGCTTCGTGTCAATCATTTCCGCCGAATCGGCGCCCCGGCGAACCGCCTGAAGCTAGCGATGTAACCCGCGACCCCCGTTGGCATTACGTCGCGTGCCCGGCTAGGTTGTTGCGACATGACCGACGTCGTCGCCCTGGCCGCTGAGTTGATCGCCATCGAATCCCCCACGGGCGACGAAGGACGTGTCGTCGATTTCGTCGCCCGCTGGCTCGTCACCAGAGGGTGGAACGTAACCGTTCAGGAGGTTACTCCAGGACGGGGAAACGTTTGGGCCTCTCGCGCCGGAGGGGGCGTCACCCTCTCCACCCACCTCGACACCGTCCCCCCGTTCATACGTCCCTCGCTCGCCGGAGAGCGCCTTGCCGGACGAGGGGCCTGCGACGCGAAGGGGATCGCGGCGGCCATGATGGTCGCCGCCGATGAGCTCGTCCGCGCCGGAGAGGAGCGCGTGGATCTGCTCCTTCTGGTCGGCGAGGAGAAGGGGTCCGACGGCGCCCGCGCCGCGAATCGCCTCCCCGCCACCAGCCGCTTCCTCATCAACGGCGAGCCCACCGAGAGTAAGCTCGCCAGCGGCGCCAAGGGCTCGTTGCGCGTCATGCTCCGCACCAACGGCCGCGCCGCGCACTCCGCTTATCCGGAGCTCGGACGCTCCGCGATCACCCCCATGCTCGAGCTCCTCCCCACGCTCCGCGACCTCGAGCTCCCCTCCGATCCGCTGCTCGGTGCGACCACGGTGAACGTCGGGACCATCAGGGCCGGCACCGAGGCGAACGTGATCCCCGATCGCGCCGAAGCGGAGCTCATGTTCCGCCTCGTAGGGGATGTGGGGGAGGTCAGGCGTCTTGTGGAGCGTTGGGTGGATGGGCGAGCGCAGATCGAGTACGGGTCGTACATCCCGGCGCAGCGCTTCCACACCATCCCGGGCTTTCCAGCGGCGCCCGTCGCGTACACCACCGACATCCCGCTCCTCGACCGGTGGGGGACGCCGCTGCTCTTCGGCCCCGGCTCGATCCATGTCGCGCACACGCCGGACGAGTACATCGACATCCGCGAGCTGCGCGACGCCGTCGCCACCTACGCGCGCCTCGTGCGCGACCTGCTCTCCTGACTCATGTCCACCTCCGTCGCCCCTCCGCGCGTGCGCATCCCCGTGGCCGTTCTCGGCGCCACCGGCGCCGTCGGCCAGACCTTCGTGCGCCTGCTCCACGACCACCCCTGGTTCGAGCTCGCGGAGCTCGCCGCGTCGGAGCGCTCAGCCGGGAAACCGTACGCCGACGCCGCCACGTGGCTGGAGGGGACGCTCCCCGCGTCCGTCGCCGACTGCCGGGTGCTCCCGTGCGACCCCGCGCAGGTGCGCGCGCCGGTGGTCTTCTCCGCGCTCGACGCCGGCGTGGCCGGCGAGGTGGAGATGGCGTTCGCGCGCGCGGGGCGCTTCGTGCTCAGCAACGCCCGCAATCATCGGCTCGCGCCCGACGTCCCGCTCCTCCTGCCGGAGGTGAACCCGGACCACGTGGCGCTCCTCGAGCGGCAGCGTGCCGAGCGGGGGTGGCCGGGGGCGATCATCACGAATTCCAACTGCTCCACCATGGTCGTGGCGCTCGCGCTCGCGCCGCTGCACCAGGCGTTCGGCGTGCGGCAGCTCGTGGTCACCACGCTCCAGGCCGTATCCGGGGCGGGGTATCCCGGCGTGCCGGCGCTCGACATCCTCGGCAACGTGATCCCCAACATCGGCGGCGGTGAGGAGGAGAAGATCGCCACCGAGACGCTGAAGCTGCTCGGCACGCTGCGGTCCGACGCCTCCGGCGCGCCGGCGATCGAGCCGGCGCCGATCCGGGTGAGCGCGCAGGTGACGCGCGTGCCGGTGGAGCACGGCCACACGGCCTGCCTGGCGGTGGGGCTCGCGCGGCGCGCGAGCGCGGAGGAGGCGGTCGCCGCGATCTCCGAGTGGCGCGGCGCGGTGGCGGGGATGGGGCTTCCTTCGGCGCCGGAGCGCCCGCTGGTGGTCACGACAGCCGCCGACAGGCCGCAGCCCCGGCGCGACGTGATGGCCGGGGGCGGGATGACGGTGGTGGTGGGACGGGTGCGCCCCGATCCGGTGCTCGACCTGCGCCTCGTGGCGCTCGGTCACAACACCATCCGCGGCGCCGCGGGCGCATCCATCCTGAACGCGGAGCTGCTCCACGCGCGAGGGCTGATGGACTCGTGAGGCACGCACGTCCCCTCCGGGGCGCGCGTGGGATGCGCGGCGCCCCATGATCGTGATCAAGTTCGGCGGCACGTCGGTGGAGAACGCCGAGGCGATCGTGCGTGCGGCGGAGATCACGCGCGGGCGTCTCGCGCGCCATCCGGTGGTGGTCGTCTCCGCGCTCGCTCGCGCCACGAACGAGCTGCTCGCCATCGCCGCCGACGCGGCGCGCGGACAGCTCATCGGCGCGCTGCGCGCGGTGGAGGCGCTGCGCGAGCGCCACCTCGCCGAGGCGGACGCGCTGCTCGGGCACGACGCGGCGGGGGACGAGGTGCGCGCCGAGATGAGCGCCATGTTCGACGAGCTCGCGAGCCTCGCCGAGGCGCTCTCCGTGCTCGGCCACGCCACGGCGCGGAGCCACGATGCCGTGGCGGCGTACGGGGAGCTGCTCTCCGCCACGCTCGTGCACGCCGCCTTTCGCGCCCGCGGCCTCCCCGTGGAGCTGGTGGACGCGCGCGACGTGATGATGACCGACGACCATTTCGGGCGGGCCGCGCCGCAGCTGGACGGGATCACGCGTCAGGCTCGCGCCCACCTCGTGCCGATCGTGGAGGCCGGGCGCGTGCCGCTGCTCGCGGGCTTCATCGGGCGCTCGCCACAGGGCGTCACCACCACCATCGGGCGCGGCGGCGGCGACTACAGCGCGGCGCTCGTGGGTGCCGCGCTCGGCGCCGAGGCGATCGAGATCTGGACCGATGTCGACGGCATGCTCACCGCCGATCCCCGCGTCGTGGAGGACGCCCGCCTCATCGAGCGCATCCGCTTCGACGAGGCGGCGGAGCTCTCCGCGTTCGGGGCGAAGGTGCTCCACCCGAGCACCATCGCCCCCGCGGTGCAGCGCGGGATCCCGGTGTTCATCTTCAACTCGCGCCGTCCGGAGGGGACGGGCACGCGCATCACCGCCGAGGCGCCGCGGCGCGCCGTGAGCGCGATCGCCGGCAAGGGAGGGATCTCCGTGGTGCGGGTGAACTCGTCGCGGATGCTCCTGGCCCACGGGTTCATGCGCACGCTGTTCGAGATCTTCGAGCGGCATCGCATCTCGGTGGACGTGGTGGCCACGTCCGAGGTGTCGGTGTCGGTCACGGTGGACGATGCGTCGCACCTGGATGCGCTGCTGGTGGACCTGCGCGCGCTCGGCGACGTGACGATCGAGCGGCAGCGGGCGATCGTGGCGCTGGTGGGATCCGGCCTCGGCGGCAGCAGCGAGACCATGGCGCGGGCGCTCGCGGCGCTCGATGGCATCCGCGTGCACATGATCTCCTTGAGCGCCACCGAGATCAACCTTACGATCATCGTCGACGCCGACCAGCGCGCGCCGGCCATGCGCGCGCTGCACCGCGAATTCTTCGCCACCGGGGGGACTGCTCGATGACCGTGCCGCGCATCGCCGTGATCGGGTTGGGGAAGATGGGGCGCGCCGTGGCGCAGCTCGCCGAGGAGCGCGAATGGCCGGTGGTCGCCACCTTCGGCGCGGATGATGCGCGCGACGGGGAGGGGATCACCCGGGAGTCGCTGGGCGACGCGGAGGTGGCGATCGAGTTCACCACCCCGGCTGCCGCGCCGCGGAACATCCGCGCCTGCGTGCGCGCGGGGTGTCCCGTGGTGGTGGGGACCACCGGGTGGTACGACGAGCGCGAGCGCGTGGAGCGGGACGTCCTCGCGGCCAACGGCGCGCTGCTCTGGTCGCCGAACTTCTCGCTCGGGGTGAACCTGTTCTGGCAGGTGGCGGAGATGGCGGCGCGGCTGGCGTCGCGCGTCCCGGGGTTCGACGCGCACATCGTGGAGACACACCATGCCGCGAAGCGCGACGCCCCCTCGGGCACGGCGCTCGAGCTCGCCCGGCTGGGCTCCGCGGCGCTCGGGCGCGAGATTCCGGTGACCAGCGTCCGCATCGGCCACGTGCCGGGGACGCACGAGCTGCTCCTCGACGCGCCGTTCGAGCAGATTCAGATCCGCCACGTGGCGCGCGACCGGCGCGTGTTCGCCGAGGGCGCGCTCACCGCCGCCCGGTGGCTGGTCGGGCGGCACGGCGTGTTCACCATGCGCGACCTTCTTCTCAGCGAGGCACCACCAGCATGACGGCGGCGACACGACTCTTCGGGTGCGGCACCGCGCTCGTCACTCCCTTCACCCCGACCGGGGCGGTGGACGAGCGTGCGCTGCGCGCGCTCGTGGCCTGGCAGATCGCCGAGGGGGTGCACTTCCTCGTGCCGTGCGGTTCCACGGGGGAGGCCGCGACCATGACGCCGGACGAGCATCGCCGCGTGGTGGAGATCGTGGCGGACGAGGCGGCGGGGCGGGTGCCGGTGGTGGCGGGGGCCGGCTCGAACGACACGCGCCGCGCGGTGGAGATGTCCAGGACGATGCGCGACGCGGGCGCCACGCACCTGCTGCACGTGAGCCCCATGTACAACAAGCCGCCGCAGCGTGGGATCGTCGCGCACTTCGCGGCGATCGCCGAGGCGACGGAGCTGCCGGTGATCGTGTACAACGTGCCGGGGCGGACGGGGAGCAACATCGAGGCGCGCACCACCCTGGAGCTCGCGGGGCTCCCGCACATCGCGGGCGTCAAGGAGGCTTCGGGGAACCTGGTCCAGATCATGGACATCCTGCGCGAGCGCCCGGAGCACTTCTCAGTGTTCTCTGGAGACGACGCGCTCACGCTGGCGGTGATGGCGGCGGGCGGGGACGGCGTGATCTCGGTGGTCTCCAATGCCACGCCGGCGGCGATGGCGCGCCTGGTGGACGCGTGCCGCGCGGGCGACTTCGCCGGCGCGCGCGCGCTGCACGAGCGGCTGACGCCGTGGATGCACGCGGCGTTCATCGAGTCGAACCCGATCCCGGTGAAGGCGGCGATGGCCATGTTGGGGCGCTCCGGGGGCACGCTGCGTCTGCCGCTCGTGCCGCTGCGGGAGGAGCTCGCCCCCACGGTGAAGGCGGCGCTGGCCGCGGCGGGGGCGTTCGCATGACCGTCGCCACCGGGCTGTTCGACCTCGCCCGCCTCCGCGAGCGGGTGGAGGCGCTCGCCGCCACCCCCAACGACCAGATGCCCGTGGACGATGCCGAGCACGCGGTGAACGCGCTGCTCGCCGCGCTGGAGCATGGCGAGGTGCGCGCGGCGGAGCGCGATGCCGGCGGGCGATGGAACGCGGTGCCGTGGGTGAAGCAGGGAATCCTGCTCGGCTTCCGCGTGGGGCGCGTGGTGGACATGTCGCTCGGCGGCAAGTCGTCGTTCCGCTTCTACGACAAGCACCTCTTCCCCTCCCAGGCGATCGCGCAGTCGCAGGGGGTGCGCATCGTCCCGGGCGGCTCCACGGTGCGTCGCGGCGCGTACGTGGCGCGCGGCGTGGTGTGCATGCCGCCGATGTACATCAACGTGGGCGCGTACGTGGCGGCGGGGACGATGGTGGACTCGCACGCGCTCGTGGGCTCGTGCGCGCAGATCGGGGAGCGGGTGCATCTGAGCGCGGCCGCACAGATCGGCGGCGTGCTCGAGCCGGTGAACGCGGCGCCGGTGGTGGTGGAGGACGACGTGTTCGTGGGGGGGGAACACGGGCGTGTACGAGGGCACCGTGGTGCGCCGCCGCGCGGTGCTCGCCACGGGGGTGATCCTCACGCGCGGTACACCGGTGTTCGACCTGGTGCGCGAGCGCGTGTACCGCGCAACCGACGAGGCGCCGCTCGAGATCCCGGAGGGGGCCGTGGTGGTGCCCGGCGCGCGGCGCATCACGAGCGGGTGGGGCGCGGAGCAGGGGCTCTCGCTCCAGGCGCCGGTGATCGTGAAGTACCGCGACGAGGGGACGGACGTGGCCACGGCGTTGGAGCAGTGGCTCAGGTGAAGCAGCGCGGCCCCGTGGCCGTGCTCGGACTGGGCTGCATCGGCGGCTCGGTGGCGCGCGCCCTCGCGGCGCAGGGCGTGGACGTGCGCGGCTGGGCACCCTCCGCGGCGGATCGCGCCCAGGCGACGGCGGCCGGGATCCGCATCTCGGGAGACGATGCCGGGCGCGGCGCCGCGGCGTGCGCGGGCGCCACCGCGGTGCTGATCGCCGTCCCGCTGGAGCGCTTTCCCGAGGCGGCGCGCGTGGCGCTCGGGGCCGCCGGGAGGGACGCGGTGGTCATGCACGCCTGCGGGCTGCAGCGCCACGAGGCGCTCGGCGGCGGCGCCGACGTGCACCAGCGAGTGATCGGCACGCATCCACTCGCCGGGTCGCACGACTCGGGGTTCGGCGCCTCGCGCTCCGACCTGTTCGTGGGCGCCACGGTGAGCGTGGAGCTCCGCGCGGCGCCGGAGGCGCGGGAGCGCATCGAGTGGCTCTGGCGCTCCGCCGGCGCCGAGCGCGTGGAGTACCGCGACGCCGACACGCACGACCGCCTCATGGCGTGGGTGAGTCACCTGCCGCAGCTCGCGTCCACCGCGCTCGCGGCCACGCTCTCCGCCGGCGGTGTGGATGCGCGGGCCGTGGGGACGGGGGCACGCGACGCCACGCGCCTCGCCGCGAGCGCGCTCGGCTCCTGGCCGGCGCTCTTCCGCGGCGCACCGCACGACCTCCGCGATGCGCTCGCGCGGCTGGAGGAGACGCTCGCCGCGATGCGTGCCGCGCTGGATGGCGACACGCCGGCCGCCCTGGAGGAGATCTGGGAGCGCGGGCGCGCATGGCGCCGATCCGGGGAGCGACGCGCATGAGAGTGGAGGGACGGGTTCGCGTGCCGGGAGACAAGTCGATCTCCCACCGCGCGCTGATGCTCGCGGCTCTCGCCGAGGGCACGTCGCGTATCCGGGACATCCTGCCGTCGGCCGACGTGCACAGCACCGCCGGCGTGCTCCGCGCACTCGGCGTGCAGGTGCCTCCGCTTGCCGCGGAGATGCGGGTGGAGGGGGTCGGGCTCGACGGGCTGCGCGCCCCCGGGGACTCGCTCGACTGCGGGAACAGCGGCACCACCACGCGTCTCATGGCCGGGATCGCGGCGGCGTCCCCGTTCGAGAGCCGCTTCATCGGCGATGCGAGCCTGAGCCGGCGTCCCATGCGCCGCGTGGCGCGCCCCCTCGAGGAGATGGGGGCCCGCGTGACGCTGGAGCGCGGCGACGGCCTGCCGATGCTCGTGCGGGGGGGACCGCTCCGCCCGATGGACTACGCGACCGAGACCGCGAGCGCGCAGATCAAGAGCGCGATCCTCCTCGCCGGGATCGCTGGGCGCGTTCCCGTGACGGTGCGAGAGCCGGCGGTGTCGCGCGATCACACCGAGCGCATGCTCGGCGCGCTCGGGGCGGTGGTGGAGACGCGAGGGACGACGGTGCGCCTCGAGCCGGTGAAGCGGCTGGCGCCGCTGGACGTGCGCGTCCCCGCGGATCCCTCGTCGGCGGCGTTCCTCGCGGCGCTCGCGGCGCTCGCGAGCGAGGGCGAGATCGAGCTCCCGGACGTGTGCCTCAACCCGACGCGCACCGGCTTCTTCCGCGCGCTGCGGCGGATGGGCGCGACGCTCTCGATCGAGTCCACAGGACGCGAGGGCGGGGAGGAGGTCGGCACGGTGCGGATTCGCCCCTCCGCGCTCGAAGGGATCGAGCTCCCCTCCGACGAGGTCCCGTCGATGATCGACGAGATCCCCCTGCTCGCGTGCGTGGCGGCGCGGGCGCGCGGCACCACCGTCATCAGCGGCGCCGCCGAGCTGCGCGTGAAGGAGTCCGACCGGATCGCGACCGTGGTGGCCAACCTGAGGGCGATCGGCGTCGAGGCGGAAGAGCGGCCGGACGGCATGGCGATCACGGGCTCCGACCACCCCCTCCGCGGCGAGATCCGCACGCACGGCGACCATCGGATCGCGATGGCGTTCGGCGTGCTCGGCGCGCTCGACGGCGCGGCCATCACGATCGATGATCCCGCGTGCGTCGCGGTGTCCTATCCCGGCTTCTGGGACGATCTCTGTCGCGTCACATCGCGCTGACCGTCCCTCGACAGACCACGCCTTTCTTTCCTCGCTCCTCGTGACCACGGACCCCACGCCCCAATTCGCTCCCCGGATCCGCCCTCGGGGCGCCCCGCTGGTCGTGGCCATCGACGGCCCGGCCGCCTCCGGAAAATCGTCGACGGCGCAGTGGGTGGCGCAACGCCTGGGCTTCCAGCACGTGGATTCCGGCGCGCTCTATCGTGCCGCGACGGCAGCGGCGCTGCGTGGCTGTCCGAGCGCGGAGCTGTGGACCGAGGAGGTGGTGCTCGAGGCCGCTCGGGAGGTGACCGTGCGCCCCGGCGACCACGGATTCGTCGCGCTGATCGCGGGCGCGGAGGTGGAGGAGGAGCTGCGCGGGGCGGTGGTGACGCAGCACGTGTCGCGCGTGGCGCGCATGCCGCTCGTGCGCGACTGGGTGAACGACCGCGTGCGCGAGGCGGCGCGCGGTCACAGCGTGGTGGTGGACGGCCGGGACATCGGCACGGTGGTGTTCCCGGACGCCGACCTGAAGGTGTTCCTCGTCGCCGACCCGTGGGAGCGGGCGCGCCGCCGGCTGATCCAGCGGCTCGGGCGCGCCCCCACCGACGCGGAGATCGCCGAGGAGACGGAGCGCCTCGTCCAGCGCGACGCGCGCGACGCCACCCAGACGGTTCAGGCCAGGGATGCGATTCTGATCGATACCACGTATCTGACGCAGGAAGAGCAGGTGGAGAGGATCGTGGCGTTGGTCAGGGTGGTTGAGGGGGGAGGGGGGGCGTAGGACATGGTGGCTAGACCACCATGGAACGCGTGTGGCGTGTCGGGAACTGACGGAAAGAGGAGGGAGGTAGAGCGAGAGTAGGTTTGGATGTAGCGAGAGTCCACCTACAGCCGAGCCTACACGCGCCGTACCTACCTCCTCACCCCGTCAGTTCCCCACACGCGACACGCGTTGTTCGGTGGTCTCGCGACTACCCACCATCATCCCGTTGCACTAACCTCCATTCCCAGCTATGTTTATCGGTTCCCGCAGCCCGACCATTTTCCAGGGGCGGGATTCACCTTTGACTCGGCGCGGCGAGCCTAAACATTCCGCGCGTTAGGAGACTGATTTCGGTATGCCCGAGCTTGAAGAGAAGACCTCGACTGGCACGACGGAACTGACGCGGCGCGGCGCGCAGGACAAGGGCGCCCTCCGCCTGCTCGCCCACGGTGACAACCGCTGGGACGAGGACGAGTATTCCCCCGAGGACGAAGCGCGGATGATCGAGCTGTACACTGGTACGCTCGCGTCCATCGACGAGGGGGAGATCGTCAAGAGCAAGGTCCTGGAGATCCGGGACAACATGGTGATCCTCGACATCGGCTTCAAATCCGAGGGCGCTGTCCCGCTCGAGGAGTTCAAGGATCACCCGGACCTGAAGCCCGGCGATGAGGTCGAGGTCCTCCTCGAGCATCTCGAGGATCAGGAAGGCTCGGTCGTCCTCTCGAAGAAGAAGGCGGACTTCATGCGCGTGTGGGAGCGCATCCGCCAGGCCTACGAGAACGACCAGCCCGTGGAAGGGACGCTGGTCAAGAAGATCAAGGGCGGCGTGGTGGTGGATCTCATGGGCGTGGACGCGTTCCTCCCCGGATCCCAGATCGCGCTGCGCCGCGTCCCGAACATCGACGAGCTGCTCGGGCAGAAGTACGAGTTCAAGATCATCAAGCTCAACAAGCGCCGGCGGAACATCGTCGTGTCGCGCCGCGTGATCCTCGAGGTCGAGCGGGCCGGCAAGCGCGAGAAGCTGATGAAGGAGCTCCAGAAGGATCAGGTCCGCAAGGGCGTGGTCAAGAACATCACCGACTTCGGCGCGTTCATCGATCTCGGCGGTGTCGACGGCCTGCTCCACATCACGGACATGTCCTGGGGGCGCATCTCGCACCCCTCGGAGCTCGTCCACATCGGCCAGGAGCTCGAGGTCAAGATCCTCGACATCGACTGGGAGCGCGAGCGCATCTCGCTCGGCCTCAAGCAGCTCCAGAGCTACCCGTGGAAGGACGTGGCCGAGAAGTACCCGGTCGGCACCCGCGTGCACGGCAAGGTGGTCTCGATCACGAACTACGGCGCGTTCATCGAGCTCGAGCCCGGCATCGAGGGGCTCGTCCACATCAGCGAGATGAGCTGGACGCGCAACGTCCGGCACCCGTCGAAGCTCGTGTCCATCGGCGAGGTGATCGAGGCGGTGGTGCTCAAGGTCGATCCGAACGAGGAGAAGATCTCGCTCGGCATGAAGCAGACCGAGCAGGATCCGTGGATGGTGCTGCCGCTCCGCTATCCGGTCGGCACGCGCATCTCCGGGAAGGTCCGCAACCTCACGTCGTTCGGCGCCTTCGTGGAGATCGAGCCCGGCATCGATGGGCTGATCCACATCTCCGACATGTCCTGGACCAAGCGCGTCCAGCACCCGTCGGAGGTGGTGAAGAAGGGGGACACCGTGGACGTGGTGATCCTCAACATCGACGCCGAGAACAAGCGGATCTCTCTCGGCCTCAAGCAGGCCACCGAGGATCCGTGGCTGAGCATCGGTGAGACGTACCCCGTGGGCACCGATGTGCACGGCAACGTGGCCCGGCTCATGGACAAGGGTGTCGTGGTCGACATCGGCAACGACATCGAGGGCTTCGTGCCGATCAGCCAGCTCAACATGGGCAAGCAGGTCACGAACCCGGCGGATGTGGTGTACGAGGGGATGAACCTCGACATGCGCATCCTCGAGGTGGACCCGATCCACCGCCGGATCGTGCTCGCGGTGACGCACGTCCCCGAAGAGCAGCCCCCGCGCCCCGAGACGCCCTCCAAGGTGATCCCGATGGAAGGGGACGAGGGGCACGTGATCACCCCCGACGCCGAGCCGCTCGCCTGAGCTCCGCGTCGCACCAGCGTTCCCGAAGCGCCCCGCCGGCCCCGCCGGCGGGGCGCTTCGCCATCCGGGGCTGTGAGCGCTCACTCCACGCTCGCCGCCTCCTCCTCTTCCGGGCCATCGCCGGCGCGCAGCTCCTCGCGCGCGCAGCGGAGCCGGGGGTGCTCCGGGTCCCGCAGGTCCATCATCTCCCACGGAACGCGCCACTGCCGGCGCGCGAGCGGTCCGCGCGCGAGGAGACGGAGGAGGGGGAGTGAGAGCGTGGAGCGCACCACCCGCGTGAGCAGCGCCGCGGGTCCGAGCAGGTACTCCCGCACCTCGAGCTCCATCCCATGGCGCACGGCGCGCACCTCCTCGATGCGCCCCGCGCGCTGCCCCTGCACGTCATCCACGCGCCGGCCGAGGAGCCGCTCCAGGTGCACCTCGCGCCGCCCCATCATGCCCCCGGAATGCGCGCGATCACGTGGTCGCGCAGCCACCGCTCGGTGTCCAGCGCACCACTCCGCGGCCCGTCGATGTCGATCTCGATCTCCCGACGGCCGAGCCGCCGCACGCGCTCCCAGTCGAGGCGATACGGCTCGCCGTGGCGCGGAGAGAAGCGGCGCGCCAGCGCGTCGATCATGCGTCCGAGCCAGCGCGGCAGGCGCTGCGCGAGCGTCGCCGCGCCCAGCTCGATCGCGATCACGCGCGGCGGCTCGTCCGCCGCCCACGAGAGCACCAGCCCGTCCACGCGCCCGAGTGGACGGTGCTCCCCGTCCACCAGCAGCTTGTCGAGCACATCGCGCGCGAGCTCCACGTCACCCTCCCACGACCACCAGCGGGATGCTCACCACCGCCAGCACGAAGGCCAGCGCGATCGTGACCATCACCACCAGGTTCGAGATCGGCCCGTTACGGTGCTCGCCCGCGTAGTCCTCGTCGTTCAGGAGCAGGAGCATGGGACCGATCGCGAACGGCAGCGAGACGGCGGTGAGCGCCATGGAGATGTTGGTCAGCTTCAGCGGGTTCACGCCCGCGAGCAGCGGCAGCGGGGCCAGGAGGAGCGCCGCGGTGTAGACCGCGCTGAACCGTGCCGCCGTGCGCGGCTTCGCGTTCTCGCTCCAGTTCCAGCCGAAGCCCTGGGCGACGAGATAGGCGAGCGACAGCGCCACCTCCAGCGCCGCCCCCAAGCACGCGATGGCCAGCGACAGCACGAAGAGCGGGAATCCCCAGTGGCCCAGCACCGGAGAGAGCATGGTGGCCATGTCCTTGTAATCGTCGACGCGCACGCCGCGCGGCAGCAGCACCATCGCCGCGACCACCACTACGGCGCACGAGAGCGCTCCGCCGAACGTCATCCCGATCGCCGCCACCGCGCGGTTCACTGGCAGGTGGCTCTCGTCCCACTCGTCCTCGACGGCGCCCGCCGAGTAGAAGTACAGGAGATACGGCGCGATCGTGGCGCCGAGAATGTTCACCACGAGATACCAGTAGTGCGCCGCCTGGTGCGCTGGGCGCGTCGGCACCAGCCCCGCGGCGACGGCGCTCCAGTGCGGGTGCAGCCGCACGGCCGCGACGAGAAACGCCACGGTCACCAGCCCGAGCACCGAGACGCCCTTCTCGATCACGCCGAACGTCCCCTTCCAGAGGATCAGCCAGCAGACGAGCGCCACGGGAAGCGCCCAGAGTCGGTAGCTCACCCCCGTGGCGAGCTGCAGCGCGTAGGCGACCCCACCCAGCTCCGTCGCGAGCACCAGGTACGCCACGATCCCGACGGCGGCGAGGACGATCACGAAAAACGAGTATCCCAACCGGGCGCGCAGGACGCCCGCCAGCGGCATGCGGCTCACCGCCGCGAGCCGTCCCGACATCTCCACGAGGAAGATGAGGCAGAGGGTCCCGAGCGCGATGCTCCAGAGCAGGGCGAAGCCGAACGAGGCTCCCGCCTGTGCCGAGGTCGCGAGCGAGCCGGCTTCGAGGAAGCCACCGATGCTCGTCACGATGCCGAGGGTGATCTCGAGGAGCTTCTTCACCGGCGCTCGCTCCGCGTTCGGGTACGCCCTCGGGGCTCCCCCGCATCCGCGATTCGCTTCCCGTCACCCGTGGCGTCCGTGCGCTCCATCACGCCTCCCGTGCGCTCGCCGCCCCATCGCGGCTCAGTGCGGCGCCAGTGCAACTGGCGGGCCGCCGCTGGAAGCGTCCCCGTCGTCGGGTTACCTTGTCGCTGCCATGACCATGCGTGAGAAACTCGAGCTCCTCGAGCGCCGGCGCGCCGAGTCTGAGCTGGGCGGTGGCCCCAAGCGCCTCGCGGCGCAGCACGAGAAGGGAAAGCTGTCGGCGCGCGAGCGCCTCGACGTCCTCCTGGACGAGGGGAGCTTCGTGGAGCTCGACCGCTTCGTGACGCACCGGTCCACCGACTTCGGGCTGGACGAGCAGCGCATCTACGGCGACGGGGTGGTGACCGGCTACGGCCGCATCGCCGGCCGCCTGGTGTACGTGTTCTCGCAGGACTTCACCGTGTTCGGGGGCTCGCTCTCCGAGACGCACGCGGAGAAGATCTGCAAGATCATGGATCTCGCCGTCCGCAACGGCGCGCCGGTGGTGGGGCTGAACGACTCCGGCGGGGCGCGCATCCAGGAGGGAGTGGTCTCGCTCGGCGGCTACGCGGAGATCTTCCTCCGCAACACCATGGCCTCCGGCGTCGTCCCGCAGATCTCCGCCATCCTCGGCCCGTGCGCCGGCGGCGCCGTCTACTCGCCGGCGATCACCGACTTCATCTACATGGTGCGCGGCACGTCGTACATGTTCGTCACCGGTCCGAACGTGGTGAAGACCGTGACGCACGAGGACGTGTCGATGGAGCAGCTCGGGGGCGCCGACGCGCACGCGGGCACCTCCGGCGTGGCGCACTTCACGTACGACTCCGAGTTCGCGTGCCTGAACGCGATCCGGGATCTCTTCCGCTTCATCCCGTCGAACAACCTGGCCGAGGCGCCGCGCGGCGCCGGCACGGACCCGCGCGACCGGCGCGACGACGCGCTGCTCGACATCGTCCCCGACAATCCGAACAAGCCGTACGACATGCGCGACGTCATCCGCCGCGTGGTGGACGACGGGGAATTCTACGAGGTGCAGCACGACTTCGGCGGCAACCTGCTGTGCGGCTTCGCCCACCTGGGCGGCCACAGCGTGGGGATCGTCGCCAACCAGCCGGCGATGCTCGCCGGGGTGCTGGACATCAACGCCTCGGTGAAGGGGGCGCGCTTCATCCGCTTCTGCGATGCGTTCAACATCCCGCTGGTGACGTTCGAGGACGTGCCGGGGTTCCTGCCGGGCCTGGCGCAGGAGCACGGCGGGATCATCAAGCACGGCGCGAAGCTGCTCTTCGCCTACTGCGAGGCCACGGTGCCGAAGCTCACCGTCATCACGCGCAAGGCCTACGGGGGCGCGTACGACGTCATGAGCAGCAAGCACATCCGCGGCGACTTCAACGTGGCGTGGCCCACGGCGGAGATCGCGGTGATGGGGCCGAAGGGGGCGGTGGAGATCCTCTTCCGCCGCGACATCCTCGAGAGCGAGGATCCGGCGCTGGCCATGGACCAGCGGATCGCCGAGTATCGCGACAAGTTCGCGCACCCGTACGTGGCCGCGGCCCGGGGGTATCTCGACGACATCATCGACCCGCGCGACACGCGCCCGCGCCTCATCGACGCGCTCGACACGCTGCGCACGAAGCGGGACCGCAACCCGCCGAAGAAGCACGGCAACATCCCGCTCTGATGCCGCGCCCCAGCCGGACCCTCCGCCTCGGCGACACCGCCCCCGCGCTCGACCTCACCGACGCCCAGTCCGGGGCCCGGTTCGACACCCCGGCGCTCCTCCGCGACCGGCGCGGGCTCCTCATCGTGTTCCACCGGGGGATGTGGTGACCCAACTGCCGCGGGCAGCTCGGAGAGCTGCGCGATGCGATGCCGACGCTCGAGCGCGCGGGCATCGCGGTGGCGGTGGTGCTCGCGCAGCGGTGCGAGCGCATCGCCGAGGCCCTCGTCAGGCGCGAGGTGCGCTATCCCTTCCCGATCCTCTGCGACGACTCCCGCGCGGCGAGCAAGCGATGGGGCGTGTGGCACCCGATCGGGCTCGATGCGTTCAACACGGCGCACCCGGCGTCGTTCCTGCTCGATCCCGACGGCCGCGTGCGCTACGCCTTCGTCGGCAGCACCCAATTCGCCCGCGCGCCGATCGCGCGCATCCTCGAGGCCGCGCACCCATGACCGCGGCCGCATCGCGTCCCGCTCCTCGCGTCCCGTGTTTCGCAAAGTCCTGATCGCCAACCGCGGCGAGATCGCGCTGCGGATCATCCGCGCCTGCCGAGAGCTCGGCATCGGCGCCGTGGCCGTGTACAGCGAGGCCGATGCGCACGCGCCGCACGTGCGCGAGGCCGACGAGGCGGTGCCGATCGGCCCGCCGCCATCGAGCGAGAGCTACCTGCGCGGCGACCGCCTCATCGAGGCCGCGCTCCGCACCGGCGCCGAGGCGATCCACCCGGGCTACGGCTTCCTCTCCGAGCGCGAGCCGTTCGCGCGCGCCGTGCGCGACGCGGGGCTCGTGTTCGTGGGCCCGCCGCCGGAGGCGATCGCGGCGATGGGGAGCAAGACCGCCGCGCGGCGCCTCGCGATCGCGGCCGGCGTGCCGGTGGTCCCGGGGACCACCGAGCCGCTGCGCGACGCGGCCGAGGGCGCGGAGATCGCCGCGCGGTTCGGGTATCCCGTGCTCCTCAAGGCGGCCGCCGGCGGTGGCGGGAAGGGGATGCGCGTCGTGCAGGGGCCGGAGGAGCTGGCGGGCGCGCTGGAGACCGCGCGCCGCGAGGCGAAGAACGCGTTCGGCGATGACGCGGTGTACGTCGAGAAATACATCGTCGGGCCGCGCCACGTGGAGATCCAGGTGCTCGGCGACGCGCACGGCACCATGCTCTCGCTCGGGGAGCGGGAGTGCTCCATCCAGCGCCGGCATCAGAAGATGATCGAGGAGGCGCCGAGCGTGGCGGTGTCCCCCGAGCTGCGCGCGCGC
>DASTSH010000059.1:0-20453 GCA_035760785.1 Gemmatimonadaceae bacterium
CCCCCTCGCACCATCGTGCGGGGCGAGCGCCTTCGGCGCCGCCCCGCGGTCATTTCCCGATTCCCGCTTCCCGAGTCCCGCTAATCGGTCCTCAGCCGCTTCGACATCTCCTCCAGCAACCGCCGCTCGTCGCTGGTGAGGCTGCCCATGCCGCGCTGGGAGATCTTGTCCAGCACCACGTTCAGCTCGTCGGTCTTCTTCTTTCCCACCTTCGCCGCCAGCGAGGGCGCGCCCGTGGTCGCGCGCTTGTTCGCGGCGATCGCGTTGCTGCGGGCCACGATCTCGTCGATCTCGCTCGCCCGCTCGCGCGGGCGCGGCTGCGTCCGCGGGATCGCGCGCGGCGGCTCGTCGGGGATGTCGGGCACCTGCGACATGCGCTGCCGCAGCCGGTCGATCCCGTGCGCCGCCGAGAGGCGCAGGTAGAAGTACCCCACGAACACGCCGCCCAGGTGAGCGAAGTACGCCGTGCCGGAGCCGCCGTGCGCCGTCCACAGCCCCATGGCGAGGTTCAGCCCGATGAGGAGCACCACGTACCAGCGCACCTTCATCGCGATGAACACGAGCGGGAAGAAGCGCACTTCGTCGTCCGGCCAGCGCATCGCGTAGGCGAGCATCACGCCGAAGATGGCGGCCGAGGCCCCGAGCAGATACGTGCCGTCGCGCGCGACGATCAGGTGGAAGAGCCAGCCACCGAGCCCGCACAGCACGTAGTAGAGGACGAAGCTCCGGGAGCTCCATGCGCGCTCCACGCGCGGCCCGAACACCCAGAGCATCCACATGTTGAACGCCAGGTGCCAGAACCCGGCGTGCACGAACATGTAGGTGACGATCGTCCACGGCCGCGTGGTCAGATCGCTGACCTCGAACGCCAGCCAGTGCTGGACGCCCGAGCCGAAGAGCGTGAGCTGTACGAAGAAGACCGCGACGTTGAGCGCGATCAGCCACTGCACCGCCGGCGTGATGCGTGGGTATTCCTGCTCTTCGATGCCCGAGAACGACATGTGGACCTGCTGGATGAACGGCCTGCTGTTATAACACGAGCCTCCCGGCCCTGTTCCCCCTCGTTTCCTCTCCCGCTCCCCGCTCCCTATCGCGTCGCCACGGGCGCGGGAATGCGGAGGAGCAGAGTGATGTCCCGGTGGATCGCCATCGCCTGCTCGAGCAGCGCCGCGTACCGTCGGTCGAGCAATGTGCGCTCGGGTCCCGGAACGGGATGGACAACAATCTTCGTGCCGGGGGCGGCGGCATGTGCCTGCTCGATGAAGCGCAGCAACTGCCCATCGCTCGTCCCATCACGAGGCGCGAGCACGAGCGCGTGCTCCGCGGCCGCCGCGGCCGCCGCGACGAGCGTCGCGATCGCGCGCTCCGCCATCACCGGGCTGTCGGCGACGTCGAGCGTCACCTGCACCATCGTCACGTGCCCGCCGACGCGCCCCACCGCCTCCGGCCGCTGACCATCGCAGTCGAGCATCACGGGCAGCGGAGACTGCCACTGCTGGAACGTCTCGGCGATGAGCTCGGCGCTCGCCAGCGGATCGCGCCCGGACACCGAGATGGAGTGCAGCGCCGACTGCGACACCGTCCGGCCGAGCTGGCGCGCGAGCATCTCGGGCGTGTACAGCACGGCGGTCTCCGCCTCCGCCGCGAAGCGCACGAACAGCTGCCGGCGGCCGGTCCACACTCCCTGGCTCTGGATGCCCGGCAGCATGCCCGCGATCGCGGCCGTCGGACCGGTGGTGCGCACCATCACGATCCCCCTCGTGGCTTCGCCACCGCGAGCTGCACGATCCGCTCGCAGAGCGCGGCAAAATCGATCCCCGCGGCCGCCGCGGCCTGCGGGAACAGACTCAGTGGCGTCATCCCCGGGAGCGTGTTCGCCTCGAGGCAGAACAGCTCCCCCTGCTCCGTCATACGGAAGTCGATGCGGGCGTACCCGTCAAGCTTGAGCGCCCGGAACGCGGCCACCGCCTGCCGCTGCGCTTCGGCCGCCAGCTCCGCGGGAAGCGACGCCGGGAACTCCTCGTGCGCCATCCCCGCCGTGTACTTGCACTCGTAATCGTAGATGTCGTGCTTGGGAAAGATCTCCCCCACCGGCAGCGCGCGATCGCCGAGTACGCTCACCGTCAGCTCCCGCCCAGGGATGAAGCGCTCGATCATCACCTCGTCGTCGTAGCGCGCCGCCTCGGCGATCGCCGTCGCGAGCGCCCCCGGCTCCCGGACCACCGTGAGCCCCACCGTCGAGCCCTGCTTCGAGGGCTTCACCACCACCGGCCACCCCAGCGCCCGCTCGACGTCGGCGTGCGTGACCGTCTCCCCGGAGCGCGGGCCGGCCATGATCCAGTCCGCCGTCCCCACCCCCGCCCCGCGCAGCAGCCGCTTGGAGAGATCCTTGTCCATCGCGAGCGCGCTCGCCAGATGCCCGCTCCCGGTGTAGCGCACCCCGACCATGTCCAGGAGCGCCTGCACCGTGCCGTCCTCCCCCTGTCCGCCGTGGAGCGCCAGGAACACCACGTCCGCCTCCCGCACGCTGGGGATGGTGCCGAGCGATGGCGAGAGCGAGGTTCGCGAGATCTGCTGCAGCATCTCGAGCGACGGCGGCGCGGTCTTCATGACCCCGGCTGCCCGCAGCGCCGCTTCCTCCGCCTCGTCGATCACCCCTCTCGCCGGATCGAGCGACGTCACCCGATGCCCCGCCATGCGCAGCGTCTGCGCGATCCTGAGCCCCGACGCGAGCGACACATCCCGCTCGGCGGAGGTCCCGCCCATCAGTACCGTGATCTTCATCGGGGAAGGATGAGGAACGAAAGTACCGGCAGCAAGACGCTAGGGGCGTGGTGTGTGGTGGCTGGACCACCATGGAACGCGTGTGGCGTCTGGGGAACTGACGGGCAGAGGAGGGAGGTACGGCGCGTGTAGGGCGGGATGTAGAGAGAGGTCACCTACAGCCGAGCCTACACGCGCTCTACCTAGCCCCTCTCTCCGTCAGTTCCCCACACGCCACACGCGTTGTTTGGTGGTCAAGCGACTAGGTCCCAGACCCCCCTCCCCGGGTTGCATCACATACCTCCCATCGCCAATATTTAGGTACTCCTAAATTTCGTTCTCCCCTACACACTACACTTCTTTCGCACGGTCTTAGATGGCAGTCACTCGTCTGGCGAAGCGGCCGCGGAACAGGGGCGAGGACGCGACTGAAGAGGGGCTCGGCGAGCCTGGTTGGCGCCGCCCGCGCCTCACCCCCACGCTCGCCGAGGTCTATCGCAGCATCCCAGTCACCGGGGGCACCTGGTGGCGCAAGCTCCTCGCGTTCGCTGGGCCGGGATACCTCGTGGCCGTGGGCTACATGGATCCGGGGAACTGGGCCACCGATCTCGCGGGCGGCTCCGCCTTCGGCTACCGTCTGCTGAGCGTCATCCTCCTCTCGAACCTGATGGCGGTGCTCCTCCAGGGGCTCGCCTCGAAGCTGGGCATCGTGACCGGGCGCGATCTGGCGCAGGCGTGCCGCGACCACTACTCGCGCCCGGTCAACATCTGCCTCTGGGCGATCTGCGAGCTCGCCATCGCCGCGTGCGACCTCGCCGAGGTGATCGGGTCGGCGATCGCCCTCAACCTGCTCTTCCACGTCCCCCTCTCCGTGGGCGTGCTGATCACCGCACTCGACGTGCTGGTGGTGCTGTATCTTCAGCACCGGGGCTTCCGGATGCTCGAGACGCTCGTCATCGTGCTCGTGGCGACGATCGGACTGTGCTTCCTGTTCGAGCTGGTGATCTCGCGCCCCGAGCTGGGCGCGGTGGCGCACGGCTTCATCCCCGCCGCCGACATCGTGCGCGACCCGAAGATGCTGTACATCGCCATGGGGATCCTCGGCGCCACCGTGATGCCGCACAACCTCTACCTGCACTCGTCGATCGTGCAGACGCGGCGGTACGAGGAGAACACGGAGGGGAAGCGCGAGGCGGTGCGCTTCGCGTTCATCGACTCCACCGTGGCGCTCACGTTCGCGCTGTTCATCAACGCCGCGATCCTGATCGTGGCCGCGGCCACCTTCCACCGCGCGGGGCTGCACCAGGTGGCGGAGATCCAGGACGCGTACACGCTCCTCTCGCCGCTGCTCGGCGTCTCCGGGGCGAGCGCGGTGTTCGCGCTCGCGCTCCTCGCGTCGGGGCAGAACTCCACGCTCACGGGGACGCTGGCCGGCCAGATCGTGATGGAGGGGTTCCTGAACATCCGGATCCGTCCCTGGCTGCGGCGGCTGGTCACGCGCGCGATCGCGATCATCCCCGCCGCGGTGACCGCGGTGCTGTACGGCGAGTCGGGGACGGCGAAGCTCCTGGTCTTGAGCCAGGTGATCCTCAGCGTGCAGCTTTCGTTCGCCGTGTTCCCGCTGGTGCGGTTCACCTCCGACCGGGTGAAGATGGGCCCGTTCGCGAACCCCGCGTGGCTCAAGGTGCTGGCGTACACGGTGGCGTTCTTCATCGCCGCGCTGAACGCGTGGCTGCTCGTCCAGACGTTCTGGGGGCGTTCCGTCTGAGCATGTACAAGCGGATCCTCGTGCCACTCGAGCACTCGCCGTACGATGCGGCGATCCTGGAGCACGTGTGCCGTCTCGCGCGGCTGTGCGACGCGTCGCTGATCCTCATCCACGTGGCCGATGGGTGGGCGGCGCGCAACATGGGGCACCTCCAGCTGCGCGAGAGCGAGGAGATGCGCACGGACCGGGAGTACCTCGACCGCGTGGCCACGGAGCTGGAGCGCGACGGGCTGGAGGTGGACGCGATCCTCGCGAACGGCGATCCGGCGCGCGAGATCACGGCGGCGGCGGAGCGCGAGGGGTGCGACCTGATCGCGATGTCCACGCACGGCCACCGCTTCCTCTCCGATCTCGTGCACGGGAGCGTGGCGGAGTCGGTGCGCCATCGGTCCTTCGTCCCGGTGCTGCTCGTGCGCGGGACGAAGGGGACGCGGCGCACCGGGGAGCAGCCGTCCGCATGACCGCGGGGCGCGCGGGGATGGGTGTGGGACCGGAATACACGGCGCCGGTGGAGGACTATCTCAAGGTCATCTACGACATCGAGCGCCAGGCCGGCGCGGCGGCCACGAACGACATCGCGCAGCGGCTGGCGATCGCGCCGGCGTCGGTGAGCGGGATGGTGCGGCGCCTGGCCGACCAGGGGCTGCTCGAGCACGAGCGCTACCGCGGCGTGCGCCTCACGGACATGGGGCGCCGCGTGGCGCTGCGCACGATCCGCCGCCACCGCGTGATCGAGGCGTATCTCACCCTGGCGCTCGGGTACCCGTGGGACCTGGTGCACGATGAGGCCGAGCGGCTGGAGCACGCCGCGAGCGACGAGCTGATCGACCGGATGGCCGCCGCGATCGGCGAGCCGGCCACCGACCCGCACGGCGCGCCGATCCCCACGCGCGAGGGGGAGATCGAGGAGCGGACGCTGCTGTCGCTGGCCGACCTGGCGCCCGGCGAGCGCGGGCGCGTGGTGCGCGTGAGCGACGACGACGCGGAGCGGCTGCGCTATCTCGCCGAGCTGGAGCTGCTCCCCGGCACCGAGGTGTCGCTCCTCGCGCGCGCGCCCTACGGCGGTCCGCTCACGCTCTCGGTGCGCGGCGGCGAGCGGCTGGTGGGACCGGCGCTCGCCGCGGTGGTGCTGGTGGAGCGCGAGGAGTAGCGGCGAGGAACGGACCTTGCCACCCTCCGGCGCACAGGAGGGACGCGTCGTCCCTCGCGGTCCAGGAGGTAGCAGTGGCGACGCACGCGATGCACGTAGATGCCGACACGACGGTTCCCGAGCTGATCGGACGTCTCTCCGACGACTCCAAGCGCCTCGCGCGCGGCGAGGTGCGGCTGGCCAAGCTGGAAGTCGGCGAGAGCCTGCACCGCGCCACGCGCGGGATCATCCGCCTCGCGCTCGCGCTCGCGGTGGGGGTGGTGGCGCTGGTCGCGCTGACGGTGCTCCTCACCACGCTCATCGGCGACGTGCTCATCGGTCACCTGTGGGCGGGCGCGGTGATCACGGGAGTGCTGGAGCTGGCGGTGGGCGCGTGGCTCGCCGTGCGCGGCGCCCGCACGCTCTCGCGCGCCGACTACACGCTCGGCGAGTCGCGCGAGGAGCTGCGCGCGACGGCGACGTGGGTGGCTAGGGAGACGTAGCGCGCGCCGCGCGCGCGACCGCGTCCGCCCACTCTCGCTCGGTGCGCCGCCGCGCCGCGGCCAGCGCATCGCGGAGCGCGCCGCGCCGCGCGTCATCCAGCGTGCTCCACGAAGCCACGGTGGCGAGGAGCGCGTCGAGCGCGTCCCCCATCCGCGCCATCCACGCGTCCGCGTCGCCGCCGGCGCCCATCGCCTCGGTCCCGAACACGCCGGCCGCCACCCACCCGGTCGCGATCCCGCGCGACACGACGCGGTCGAGGTCGCGCGCGCCCACCACCCCCTCGGCGACGAGCGCCGTGGCCTCCCGCAGGAGCGCCGCCGTGAGCCGGTTGGCCACGAGCCCCGGCGTGTCGGTGCGCAGCACCACCGGCTCCCGCCCCACCGCGCGCAACGCGAGCTCCGCGCGGCGCAGCGCGGCGGCGCTCGTGGCGCGGCCGCCGCACAGCTCCACCACCGGCACCGCGTACACCGGGTGCAGCGGGTGCGCCACCAGCACCCGGTCGGCGAACGGGAGCTCGTCGGCGATGTCGTCGGCGCGGACGGCGGAGGTGGACGACGCCACCACGGCATCGTCGCGCACGTGCCCGGCGAGCGACACGAGCACCTCGCGCTTCCGCGCCAGCACCTCGGGGAGCGACTCCTGGATCCAGTCCGCGCCGTCGGCGCCCGCGGCCGCCGTGGGGGCCCGCTCGATCGCCGCGTGCGCGGCGGCGCGCGCGGCATCCGGCACGGGCGCGTGGCGCACGTCCAGCGCGATGTCGAGCGCGGCGCGCGCGCGGGGGAGCGCGGCGGGATCGGGATCGACGATGCGCACGCGCGCGCCGTGCGCGGCGAAGAGCGCGGCCCAACCGCTGCCGATCTCCCCGGCGCCGAGCACCGCCACCAGCCGCGGCGCCGTCACGCCCGCTCCCCGTGCAGCGGGTGCTCCGCGAGCCATCGCTCCGCCGCGTCCGCGCCGGGCGCGAGCGCGCCGGGGGGGAGCCAGCGCGCGAACACGCGCCGCTCGAGGAGCGAGAGCACATCGCGCGCGCGCGTGTCCACGGCCACCATCGCGCGCGCGCCGTGCTCCGCCACGCGCGCGACCGCGCCGCGCCGCTCGTCGTCGGAGGTGGACACCGCGAGGCGCATCGGCGCCCAGCGCGCGAGCGCGGGGTCGGCGACGAGCGCCACGGCGAGCGCATCGTTCACCACGCAACCGTCGAACGACTCCCACGCGCGGTGGAACTCGGCGTAGAAGCGGAGCGCGTCCGCCCAGAAGCGCGCGGCCGGGTCGAGCGCGCCCGCGCGTTCCAGCGCGCGGATGGCGCGCCCCGGCACGGCGATGCGCCGCGTCACGTCGAGCGGGACGAGCCGGAGATCGAATCCCGCGCGCAGCACGAGGTCCGCCGCCTCGGGATCGGCCCACCAGTTGAACTCGCTCCACCGCGTCTGCGTCCCGCGCACCGCGAGCGCGCCCCCCATCACGAACAGCGGGCCGACCGTGCGCGGCAGCTCCGGTGCGCGCTCCACGGCGCGGGCGAGGTTGGTGAGCGGGCCGAGGCAGCAGAGCGCGAGCCCGGGGCACTCCGCCGCCGCGGCGATGATGGCCTCCGCGGCGCGGTCCGGCTCCGGCACCGCGGGGGTGGCCGGGCGCACCCACCCCAGCCCCTCCTCGCCGTGCGTCTCGCGCGCGGGGCGGGGCGGGCGGTGCAGCGGAGCGGCCGCGCCGGCGATCACGGGGGCGTCGATGCCGGCGAGCTTCGCCACCTCGCGCGCGTTGCGCGTGGCGCGCTCCACCTCCACGTTTCCGTGCACCGTCGTGAGCGCGACCACGCGCAGCGACTCCGTCGCCCCCGCCAGCGCAATGGCCACGGCATCGTCGATGCCCGTATCGGTGTCGATCAGAACCGGGGTCGGCACGGGAATGGAGGCGTGAGATCCGGAGTGGGTCGGTGCCTGGTGCGGTGCGTGGTGCGGTGCGTGCGTCGGCGCGTGTGCCCGCCGGCGCACGAGGGCAGCGAGTCCCGAGTCCCGATTCCCGAGTCCCGAGCCGTCCCCATCATGCTCCTACTGCTCCTCGCACTTCAAGTGCGCACGATCGCCATCGACCAGCGGCTCGCGGACGACGCGGGGCTCAGGGTCGGGGACCGCGTGGTCGTATCGGCCGCGCCCGGCGGGGCGGGGGACACGGTGGTCGTCGGCGCGATCGTCACCCGGCGCGCCGATCCGAGCGAGATCGCGCGCAACGAGTACCGCGTGCGGCTGCACCTGGACCAGCTCCAGACGCTCACCCGCTACGGCGACCGGGTGGACCGCTTCGCGGTGGCCACGCGCGGCGCGGCGGGCACCACCCGCGCGCTCGAGGAGATCAACGACGCCGCGTTCGGCTTCCACGCCTACCGCTCGCGCGACATCGCCGTGGAGACGTCGGCCACCTTCAAGGTGGTGAGCCGCTTCCATCGCGCGATCGGCGTGATCACCATCGTCGCGAGCGCGATCTTCCTGCTCTGCATCCTGCTGCTCAAGGTGGAGGAGCGACGACGGGATGTGGCGGCGCTCCGGCTCATCGGGATCTCCCGCGCCTCGGTGCTGCGCTCGGTGGTGCTGGAGGCGGCGTTCGTGTCGGTGCTCGGCAGCGGGGTGGGGGTGGGGATCGGGTGGGTGATGTCGGCCGCGGTGAACGCGTACTACCAGGCGTACTACCGCACGCCGCTGCGCTTCGCGCTCGTGACGGGGGACATCGTGCTGCTCGCCGTGGCGCTGTCGCTCGCGCTCGGCATCGGCGCCGGCGTGCTCGCCGCCCTCCGGCTGGTGCGGTCGGCGCCCCTCGCGCTGCTCGGGCGCTGATGCGCATCGCCCTCGCTCTCGCGGCGCTCCGCCGGCACCGCGCGCGCACGCTCCTCGCCGTGCTCGGCGTGGCGGTGGCGGCCGCCATGTTGCTCGACATGGTGATGCTCTCCACCGGGCTGCGCGAGAGCTTCCGTCAGCTCCTGCTCAGCCGGGGGTTCCAGCTCCGCCTCGCGCCGCGCGGCACGCTCCCCTTCGACACCGAGGCGACGATCCCCGGCGCGTCGGAGATCGTCAGGCTCCTCCGCGCGCTCCCCGGCGTGGCGGCGGTGAGCCCGGTGCTCGGCGCGCAGCTCCACGTGCCGCGCGACAGCGGCGCCGTGACGGCGTTCGCGCTGGGGATCGATCCCGCCGCGCAGGGGGACTACGAGCTGGTGGCCGGCCGCGATGCGATCGCCCCGGACGCGATGGTGGCGAACGACGATTTCCTCCGCGCCGCCGGCGCGCGCGTGGGGGACACGCTTCTCGTGGCCGCCGGCTACGATCCGCAGCTCCGCACCTTCACCGGCGAGCGGCGATTGGTGGTGGCCGGACGCGCGCGCTTCCTCTACCTGTCCGCCGGACAGCCGGCAGTCGCCCTCCCGCTCCGCACGCTGCAGCGCATGACGGCCCGTCTGCGCGGGACCGGGGAAGGGGGAGACGACGTGGTGTCGCTGTTCATGGTCCGGCTGCGCCAGGGGAGCGACGTGGAGGGGACGCGCCGGTGGATCCAGGCGCACGTGCCGCGCGTGGACGCCATCTCCACCGCCGGGGCGATGGCGCGCGTGGACCAGCGGCTCAGCTACTTCCGCCAGCTCGGCCTGATCCTCGGTGCGGTGAGCCTCATCGTCGGCTTCCTGCTGGTGACCACGCTCGTCACCGTCTCCGTGAACGAGCGCATGGGGGAGATCGCGGTCATGCGCGCGATCGGGATCTCGCGCGCGCACGTGGTGCAGCAGATCCTGCTCGAGAGCGCCGCCATCAGCCTGGGGGGCGCGCTCCTGGGGCTCGGGCTCGGCCTGGCGACGGCGCGCTACCTGAACGGCATCCTCTCCGCCTTCCCCGGGCTCCCGGCGGCGATCGACTTCTTCCTCTTCCAGCCCCGCGCCGCGTGGACGGCGCTCGCCCTGCTCGCCGCGTCCGGCGTGGCCGCCGGGGCCTACCCGGCCTGGCGCGCGGCCGGCCTCCCCGTGGCCCGCACCCTGCGCGAGGAGGCCGTGGCGTGACGGCGCTGCTCGGTGCACGCAACTTGCGGCGGGACTACCTGCTCGAGGGTGAGGTCGTGCACGCCGTGCGCGGCGTCTCGCTCGACGTCGCGCAGGGCGAGTACGTGGCGATCGTCGGCCCGTCGGGGTGCGGCAAGTCGTCGCTGCTCAACCTGCTCGGCGCGATCGATCATCCCACCAGCGGATCGCTCTCGATCCGCGGGCGGGATGTCGGGGCGATGAGCGATCGGGAGCTGACGGCGTTCCGCCTCCGGAACATCGGCTTCGTCTTCCAGCGCTTCTATCTCATGCCGATCCTCACGGCGCGGGAGAACGTGGAGCTGCCGATGGCCGAGGCGGGAGTGGCGAAGCGGGTCCGGCGCGCGCGCGCCTCGGAGCTGCTGCGGTACGTGGAGCTCGGGCATCGCGAGCGGCATCGTCCGGCGCAGCTCTCCGGCGGGGAGCAGCAGCGGGTGGCGATCGCGCGGGCGCTGGCGAACCGGCCGGCGCTCGTGCTCGCCGACGAGCCCACGGGGGAGCTGGATGCGCGCACGGGTGCGGACATCATCGCGCTGTTCGATCGCCTGAACGCGGATGGCACGACGCTGGTAGTGGTGACGCACGACGAGGAGCTGGCACGCGCCGCGCGTCGGGTGGTTCACATGCGGGATGGCGGAATCGTTCACGACGAGGTGCTCCGTGCACGAGCGTAGAGTGACGGCCAGGCTGCATCGCTCCGGCTACACAGCGGACGACGCGACCGCCACGGCGGCCGAGTGGCCGCTCGACACCCTGGTGGCGTTCCTGTTCGAGGGGCGCGAGTGCGACGAGGTCCGCGCGCTGCTGTCGCGCGGCGAGGGGGAGGCGCGCGGGACCGCGCTGACGTGGGAGCCGGTGGACCTGTCGGTGGACGAGTTCAGCGCCATCGAGCGCCGCTTCCCGCAAGGGGACGAGCCGCGGCCGCTCGACCGCCGCCGCGCGGTGGCGGTGGCGCTCACCGTGCCCGCGCTGCACCCCACCCTCTCCATCCCCATCCGCGCCGATCACCCGCTGGTGGCCGTGGCCGCGTCGCGCGCCGCCTACCTGCGCTTCGACTACGGCCCGTGGGCCGACGTGTACGTGGCAACGCTCACGCGCGCGGAGGCGGCCGAGCTGCTCGACGATCCGGCGCGCCGCGGGAACGACACGGGGGAGGCGGAGCTGGCGAAGCGCATCATCGGTGAGGACGACGCCGCGCTCCGCTTCACCGTGCCGCGCGAGGACCAGCCGCCCCCCTGGGAACGGGAGCCGAACGGGTGATCACCCTGCTCGCGCTCCGGAGCATGGTGCACCGCCCGGGGCGCTCGCTCTTCCTCCTGTTCGGCTACGCGCTGGGCGTGGGCGTGATGATCGTGCTCCTCGCCATCGGCGAGGCGATGCTCACGCAGGCGCGCGACGAGCGGCTCGTGGGAGGGGGGCAGATCACGGTGCTCCCCGAGGGGCTCGACGTCGAGGTCATGAAGACCGGGGGCGTCGGCGGCCTCTTCTTCTCCATCGACAACGCGCGCTTCGTCTACCGCGAGCTGCTCGCCGCGCCGCGCCTGGCGCGGGACGTCGCCGTCGCCGCGCCGCAGATCGATGGGAAGCTGCTCTACCTGCGCACCGCGCGCGGCGAGTGGGCGGTGCGCGCGACGGGGGAGATCCCCTCGCGCAGCGAGGGGGTCGGGGCCGTGCCCCCACTCGCCAAGGGCGAGTGGGGGGATGATGGAGGCGACCGGCGCTGGATCGCGCCCACGCCCTACGAGCTGTACTCGGAGATCGACCATTTCCACGAGCCCCCGCCGGGGCTCGCGCACCCGGAGAGCTGGGGAGAGTGGCACTACTTCAACGTGCTCTCCGCGGACCACCGGCGCTGGGCGTTCATCTCGTTCATCATCGGCGGAGACGTGCGCGGTGGACAGTGGGGAGGGCAGCTCGCCGTGAGCCTCCGCGAGCAGGAGGGGCGCACGCGCCGCTTCTCCTCGCGCGAGCCGTCGAGCGCGGTGCGCTTCTCCACGGAGATCCCCGACCTCTCGATCGGCCCCTCCACGGTCACGCTCCTCCCCGACGGGCGCTATCGGGTGCGCGGTCGGGCGCGCGCCGAGCGAAGTCACTCGGCGGTGACAATCGACCTGGTGGTGACGCCGGCACCGCGCGCCCTCTTCCCCGGCGCGACGCTGGCGAGCGGGCCGTTCACCTCCGGGTACGCCGTGCCCGCGCTGCGCGCGACCGCCACGGGATCGATCTGCGTGGACGCCGCCTGCGAGCGGTACGACGGCGCGCAGTCGTACCACGACCACAACTGGGGCGTATGGCAGGGGGTGCGCTGGGAGTGGGGCGCGTCGCGCGCTGGCGGCTTCACCTTCCTCTACGGCCGCGTGGAGCCTCCGGACACCACCATGTCGCGCCCGCCGTTCTTCCTGTACCTGGTGGACTCGTCAGGCTTCCGCGCCCTGTTCCGCCCCCGCCGCATCGACTACGTGGACGACCGCACGATCGTCGTCGACGGCCGCCGCGTGCGCGTCCCCTCGCGCGCCGTGATGTGGGACGCCCGCGGCCGCGACACGCTGCGCGTGGAGCTCGCGATCGAGGACGCGATCGGCACCGACACCCGCACGCCGATCATCGAGCGCGGCGAAGCCGCCGCCGCACGCCTGCTGCGGACGCCGTACTTCATCCAGATGAAGGGGACGGCCAGGCTGGAAGGGCGGATTGGGGGGGAGGTGGTGAAGGGGGAAGGAGAGGGATTTTTCGAGACGTATCGGTAGGGGGAGGGGACCTAGTCGCTAGACCACCGAAGAACGCGTGTGGCGTGTGGGGAACTGACGGGCAGAGGAGATAGGTAGAGCGCGTGTAGGGCGGGATGTAGAGAGAGTTCACCTATACACGAACCCACACGCGCCGTCCCTACGCCCTCTGCCCGTCAGTTCCCCACACGCCACACGCGTTTCATGGTGGTCTAGCGACCAGGTTCTAGTCCCTCCCCAAGCCCCAACCTCCTGTTCTCACTTTCCGGCAGCGGATCCCTCAGCCCCGTCGTGTCGATCGGCTCCCCCTGATACGCCGCGCGCACGTAGCCCCGCATCCCCTCCCATTCGCCGTACCGCGCGCCGAGGTCCTGGTTCCAGCCGCGCCGCAGGTCGGGCTCCACCGCCTCGAACGGCCGACCTGCGTACTCTGGGTTGCGCCGGGCGAGGTGGCCGAGAAGATAGGCGTTGCGCGCGTGCTCGTACGGGAGGTCGGCGGGGCGCTCGGCGGGTTGGAGGCTCTCGTAGTGCTCGCGGTAGCGTGCCTCATCGCGCTGCTCGATGCTCTCCCCCGCCTTCGCCACCCCCTCGCCGGCCCACCACCCGCCGAGCGCGCCCGCGAGCGCGCCGATGATCGTTCCCACGGGGCCGAAGATGAAGGTCCCTGCGGCCGCGCCGGCCGCCGCCGCGCCGGCGGCGCCCCCGATCGCGGCGGCGGTCGTGTCCGACGTCCCGCCCACGCGGGGGGCAGGCGGCTCGCCCCGCCGCGCCCGCTCGGCCGCCTCGCGAGACGCGGTGTGCGCCGGATCGTTCGAGACCAGATGGGAGTCCCGTTCGTCGCGTGGATCCATCGTTCCTCCTCAGATCGCGCTGTCGTCCGAGTGGAGCCGGTCGAGCGCGCGCTCGGTCGGCGTCATGGTGCGCGGCGTGCCACCGAGCCGCTCGTGGCGCTCGCGGTGCACCCACCCCTCGCGCACGAAGGCGCGCACGACGTGCCACTCGCCGTACCGCCCGCGCAGCTCCTCCGTCCAGCCGCGCTCGAGCACGGGCTCCACCTCCTCGAAGGATCGGCCGCCGTACTCGGGATTGCCGCGCGCGATGCGCCCCAGGTGATAGGCGGGGCGGGCCTCCTCGTACCCGCGGTCGGCGAGGCGCGCGTCGCTCCCCTCGTAGTGCTCGCGGTACGCCGCGTCCTCGTCCGCCGAGATCCCACTCGCGACGTCCACCACCGCGCGCCCGGCCCACCAGCCGCCCAGTGCGCCGGCGATCACGCCGATCACCGTCCCCACGGGTCCGGCGAACGAGCCGAGCGCCGCGCCGACGATCGCGCCGGACGCGCCGCCCACCCCCTCGCCGAGCAGCTCCGCGTTCGTCTCCGGTCCCTCCACCGGCGCCGCCTCGGGTCCCATCGCCGCGCGCTCCGCGGGGGTCGGCTCCTCGGGCTCGTTGCGCAGCTCGTCGAAGATGAGCCGCTCGCCGGTGTACTCCGGAGCCACCTCGCCCGCGTGCTTCGCTTCCTCGAGATATTCCTCGTCGTCGCGCTCGCTCATGTGTCCTCCGTGGTCTCGGGGAAACAGGAAGCGCAAGGATGGGGCCCGCGTCGCGCGACACGTCGACGGCTTGACAGGCGCCCGGTCGCGCCGCCGATTGTGCCACCATGCCATCGCGCATCTTCCTCGGCACGCAGGGGTGGAACTACGACGCGTGGGTGGGCTCCTTCTACCCGGAGGGGACGCGCGCGGCGGACTTCCTGAGCGTCTACGCGCGCGCGTTCGACACGGTGGAGGTGGACGCCACCTTCTACGCGATCCCGCCGGAGAAGACGGTGCGTGGATGGGCGCAGCGGACGCCGGCGCACTTCTCCTTCGCGCTCAAGCTCCCGCAGGAGATCACGCACGAGCGGCGGCTCCGCGATGCGGAGGATGCGACCGCGCTCTTCGTCGAGCGCGCCAGGGCGCTGGGCGGGAAGCTGGGGCCGATCCTCATCCAGCTCGGCCCGGACTTCGGGCCGGCCGAGCTCCCCGCGCTCGCCGCGTTTCTCCCCACGCTGCCGCGCGATCTCGCCTTCGCGGTGGAGTTCCGCCAGCGCGGGTGGATCCACGAGGGGGTGCTCGCGCTGCTCGCCGAGCATCGCGTGGCGCTCGCGCTCACCGACGCGCGCTGGATCCCGCGACGCACGATGCTCCAGCTCGCGGCGCACCCCACGGCGGACTTCGCCTATCTGCGGTGGATGGGACCGAACCGCGACATCGTGGATTACTCGCGCCTCCAGTACGACCGCACGCGCGAGCTGGAGGCGTGGGCCGAGGCGATCCTCGCGCTCGCGCAGAAGGTGACGGCGGTGTACGGATACGTGAACAACCACTTCGCTGGACACAGCCCCGCCTCCGTGCGCCAGCTCCAACGCCTGCTCGGCCAGCGTCCCGTGGATCCGAGCGAGCTCGGAGAGCAGATCAGCCTATTCTGAGCGCTGGCGACATCCGGCGCCGCGTGGGACGCACGGCGCCGGGTGTGCTCGCACCGCCCGGCGGCTGGACGCGCCATATGGCGCGCCGTAGGTTGTCGGCGCCGATCTCGGCGGGAGATGGGAGTGCGGTTGTCCATCGTACAGAGGGTCGCGATCGTTCTGGCTCTGCTGCTCGGCCTCGTCGGCGGGATCGGCCTGGTCGTGCTCGACCGCGCCCGCCGGCTGGTGGATGAAGTGCAGTCGGTGGCGCGGTCGCACGAGCTGCGCGCCGGGCTGGCCGGGCTGCTCCGATCGCTCGCCGACGCGGAGTCCGCGGAGCGGGGGTTCCTGCTCACGCGCGACAGCACGGAGCTGCTCGCGTACCAACGGGCGGTGAGGGCGGCGCCGGCCGAGCTCGCGGCGCTCGAGCGCGTCATCAGGGACCCGCGCCAGCGCGAGCGGCTCGCGCGCCTTCGGCCGCTCATGGACGCGCAGCTCGCCGAGCTGGACTCCATCATGCGGCCGGTCATGGCCGCCGCGCGCCCGCCGCGCGGGGGGGAGCGCGACAGCGCTCACCTGGCGCAGATCCGCGCGCTGATCGGCGACATGGATGCGCAGGCGGAGGTTCAGCTCGCGGCACGGGTGCAGCAGGCGCGGAACGGGGAGCGGCTCACGCTGCTCATCGCCGGCGCCGGCAGCCTGCTCGCGATCCTCGTCGCGCTGTTCGGGGTCGGCGTGATCCGCGCGGAGGTCGCCGCGCGCGCGCGCAACGTCGCGCGCGTACGCGCCAGCGAGGCCCGTTTCCGCGGCGCGGCGGAGGGAAGCATGGACGCGTTCTTCCTCCTCGAAGCCGTGCGCGACGACGCGGGGCGCATCACCGACTTCATCCTGGACGAGATGAACACGGGCGCCGAGCGGCTCCTCGGCCGCCCGCGAGGTGAGCTCGTCGGCCGGCGCATGGGGGACCTATACCCCGTGACGCGCGAGGACGGCTTCTTGGAGCGCTGCGCGCGGGTGGTCGCCACCGGCGCGATGCTCGACGAGGAGATCCCCGTGCGCGTCCCCGGCATGAAGGCGAGCTGGCTCCAGCAGACGATCGTGCGCGTGGGAGATGGCGTGGCCGTGACGTCGCGCGACATCACGGCCAAGCGACGCCTGGAGGAGCGGATGCGCCAGGCGCAGAAGATGGAGGCCGTGGGGCGGCTCGCGAACGGCGTCGCCCACGACTTCAACAACGTGCTGGCCGCCATCCGCGCCTCCTCCGACGCGCTGGCCCTCACGCTGCCTCCCGCCGACGCGCGGCGCGAGGATCTGGTGGAGATCACGCGCGCGGTGGACCGCGCCGCGCAGCTCACGCGGCAACTGCTCACGTTCAGCCGCAAGCAGGAGAGCCGCCCCACGACCGTGGACCTCAACCTGGTGGTGCGCGGGATGGAGGGGCTGCTCCGCCGCCTCGTCGCGCGCGACGTGCGCCTCGTCATCTCGCTCGACCCGGGGCTCGGGCTGGTGCGCGTGGACGAGGGGCAGATCGAGCAGGTGCTGCTCAACCTCGTGGTGAACGCGCGGGACGCCATGCCGCGCGGGGGCACGCTGGAGATCGCGACGCGCAACGTGGATGTGGACGAGTCGCGCCCGCACGCCCACGGGACGATCGAGGCGGGGCGGTACATCGCGCTCGCGGTGCGCGACACGGGCGTGGGGATCGACGACCAGTCGATGGCGCACCTGTTCGAGCCCTTCTTCACGACCAAGCCGGAGGGGCGGGGGACCGGGCTGGGGCTCGCCACCTCCTACGGCATCGTCCAGCAGAGCGGGGGACAGATCACCGTGGCGAGCGAGCCGGGACAGGGCGCGGAGTTCACGATCTTCCTGCCGCGGCAGAACGGGCGGGAGTCTCCCGCCCGCGCGGAGGCGCCAGGACCCGAGCCGCGTCCGGAGGCCCGGCGCGACATCGCTCCTCCCCGCCCGGAAGCCCCGCCGGCAGGACCGGGAGCCGCCATCCAGATGGCGTGAGCCGCGCGGTGGACCGGCGTGTCTCCCGCCGCGCCACCGATTAGCTTCCCCGCATGCGACGTCGCACCATCATCGGGGTCGTCATCTCCCTGACCTTCGCGGCGGTGTTCGTGCGGCTGGGCATCTGGCAGCTCCAGCGTCTCGCCCAGCGCCGCGCCTACAACGCGCAGCTCGAGCACCGGCTCTCCGAGCCGCCGCTGTCGCTCGCCGCGCTCCCCGCCGACACCGAGCGCGCCAAGTACCGGCGCGTGCACGTCTCCGGCACCTACGATTACGATCACGAGATCGTGCTCACCGGACGCTCGCGCGATGGCTCCCCCGGCGTGTACCTCCTCACGCCGCTGAAGCCCGATGGCGGCGGACGGGCCGTGCTCGTGGACCGCGGGTGGGTCTACTCGCCGGACGCCTTCACCGTGGATGCGGGACGCTGGCGCGAGCCGGAGCACGCGGTGATCGAGGGATACGTCGGCCCCTTCGCGCCACGCCAGGCGCGCGAGCCGCGCTCGCCATCGCACCCGAACGCGTGGCGCGCGCTCGACGGCAGCCGGCTCCCCACCGCCTTCCCGTACCCGATCGCCCCCTATTACGTGGTCGCGCTCCCGGCCGGCGACCGGCCCCTCCCCGGCGCGCCGGTGCGGCAGGGGATTCCCGCCATGGGCGAGGGCCCGCACAAGAGCTACGCCATCCAGTGGTTCTCCTTCGCGGCGATCGCCCTCGCGGGCGTGGCGTTCCTCGTGCATCAGGAGCGCGAGGCTCGCGCGCCGCGGGGCTGAGCCCCGACAGGGCGCCGGGGGAGCGCCGATTGTACCCGACGCGACCGGTGCTGTAACTTGCGAGAGGCGGAGTCGCATCCGCTCACCCCGCTCGGAGTCCCGCGCGAGGCGCCACTCACCGTGTGACGGACGAGAGAGACTCATGGCAGACTCGACTCATGGTCCGGTTTCCGAACAGGAGGCGCGCGATGTGGCCGAATCGGCGCGCGAGAGCGAATGGCGGGAACCGAGCTTTCTCAGGGAGCTGTTCCTGGGCCGCTTCAGGCTCGACCTGATCCACCCCTTCCCCCCAGATGACCCCGAGGAGACGGAACGCGCCCGTCCGTTCCTCCAGTCGCTGCGCGCCTACCTCGACCGCTTCCCATCGGACGAGGTGGACCGCACCGGCGAGATCCCGGAGCCGCTCGTGCAGGAGCTGCGCGAGATGGGGGCGTTCGGGATCAAGATCCCCCGCGAGTACGGCGGCCTCGGCCTCTCCCAGCGGAGCTACATCCGCGCGATGGGGATGGTGACGTCGAAGGACGGTTCGCTCACCGCGCTCCTCTCCGCGCACCAGTCCATCGGGCTGCCGCAGCCGCTCAAGCTGTTCGGCACCGCGGAGCAGAAGCGGCGCTACTTCCCCCGGCTCGCGAAGGGGGCGATCTCGGCGTTCGCGCTCACCGAGGTGGATGCGGGGAGCGACCCGGCGAACATGCGCACGACGGCGACGCCGACCGAGGACGGCAAGTACTTCATCCTCAACGGCCAGAAGCTCTGGTGCACCAACGGCACGCGCGCCGAGCTGATGGTCGTGATGGCGCGCACGCCCGACCGCGTGGTGCACGGGGCGCCGAAGAAGCAGATCACGGCGTTCATCGTCGAGACCGGCTGGCCCGGCGTGGAGATCGTGCACCGCTGCCGGTTCATGGGGCTCAAGGCGATCGAGAACGGCGTCATCCGCTTCAACGACGTGAAGGTGCCGCGCGAGAACATCCTCTGGGAGGAGGGGAAGGGGCTCAAGCTCGCGCTGGTGACGTTGAACACCGGCCGCCTCACGCTCCCGGCGAGCGCGGCGTACGCGGCGAAGCAGATGGTGCACGTGGCGCGCGAGTGGTCCACCGAGCGAGTGCAGTGGGGGGTGCCGATCGGGAAGCACGAGGCGATCGCGCAGAAGGTCGCGCGGATGTCGGCGAACGCGTTCGCCAAGGAGTCCATCGCCGAGCTGGCGAGCGCGATGGCCGACCGTGGCGGCTACGACATCCGCCTCGAGGCGGCGATCGCGAAGATGTGGAACACCGAGGCCGGGTGGCGGATCGTGGACGACACGCTCCAGATCCGCGGCGGCCGCGGCTACGAGACCGCCGACTCGCTGCGCGCGCGCGGGGAGGCGCCGATCCCGGTGGAGCGCGCGATGCGCGACTTCCGCATCAACCTGATCTTCGAGGGCTCGTCGGAGATCATGCGCCTGTTCATCGCCCGCGAGGCGGTGGACTGGCACTTCAGGACCGCGTTCGACGTGGTGAACCCCAAGGCGACGGGGAAGCAGCGGATGGCGGCGCTCGCGCGCTCGGCCCGCTTCTACCCGTCGTGGTACGCGAGCCGGTGGGTGGGCGGCTTCCGCTCGTTCGGCGACTTCGGCGCGCTCGCCGGGCACCTGCGCTTCGTGGAGCGCGCCACGCGCCGGCTCGGCCGCGCGATCTTCCACGCCATGGTGCGGCTGGGGCCGAAGCTCGAGAAGCGGCAGATGGTGCTCTTCCGCGCGGTGGACATCGGCGCGGAGCTGTTCGCGATGGCGGCCACCTGCTCGCGCGCGCGGCTGCTCGCGGCGCAGGGGGACGCGAACGCGATCGACCTCGCCGACGTCTTCTGCCGCGAGGCGCGCCTGCGCATCGCGGACCACTTCCGGATGCTCTTCGGCCCCAACGACGCCGCGCTCTACCGGCTGTCGCAGCGGGTGCTGAAGGGAGAGTTCGAGTGGCTGGAGAACGGGATCGTGGAGCTGGTGCGGAAGGAGGGGGAGGGGGATGCGGGGCCGGAGGAGGAGAGGGTGGAGGAAGTAGTGGGGTCTAGGACATAGTCGCTGGACCACCGAACGACGCGTGTGGCGTGTGGGAGACTGACGGGCAGAGGAGGGAGGTACGGCGCGTGTAGGCTCGTGTGTAGATGGACTCTCTCTACAGCCGAACCTATTCTCGCTCTACCTCCCTCCTCTTCCCGTCAGTTCCCCACACGCCACACGCGTTCTTCGGTGGTCCAGCGACCAGGTCCTACACACCTCCAGCCCCTGTCGCCGTCCGCCCCTAA
>DASTSH010000060.1:0-9382 GCA_035760785.1 Gemmatimonadaceae bacterium
ACGCGAGTGGGAGGTCCGTCGGGCGATAGTCCAGCCCAATAGTCCAGCGGGACTCGTCGGGCGTGAGAGGAGCGGTCGATTGAGGAATGACTACGGCGTCGGCGCGGTCACCCGGCCAGCACCCCTGGAGGGCGACGCCGAGTAATGCACCGGCAACGCAGCAGGCGAAGCGATGCCTGCAGGCATCCAGCGCACGCGCACACCTGCAGGTGCTGGTCATCGAGCGCTCACGCCGAGGCAGATCATGCCCAGAATCGCGAGAGCGTACATCCAAGCCATGGCGCGCCACGCTCTCGAGATCAACGGCCGCCCTTCCGGCGTGTAGAATCGCGGCTGCCAGCGTACCGGCACCAGCGCGAACGCCGCCGGCGACGCGTTCGACGCGCGGAATTGCTGCAGTTGCTGATCCAGCCACCACGTGCGAATCCCGAACGCGCACGAGGCAGCGACGAACGTCCATCCCAACGCTCGCACGATCGTCACGTCCCCTCCACTAGCGGCAGCCCGACCGGCTCCATCTCCATCACCGCGCCGTCGAGCCAGAAGTCCTTCCCGTCATACCAGAACAGAGCGTCCTGCCGGAACTCCTCCGCCACCTCGCGCGCCGCACGCCGGTGCAGCTCAACGGCAAACCCGTCCTCGCAGTGCGAGCGATCCGGCGAGCACCCGGTCGCCGGCACGTAGCGAACGCCCAGTCGCCGAATGTGCGCCTCCAGCGTCTCCTCGGCAACCTCGTTATGCGAATCGGGAGCGTGCTGGCCGAGCGGATTGTCCGCCGTGATGATCGCGAAGGCACCAGTCAGGCCGAGCGCGCGGAGGGCCACCCGATCCCCTTCCGTGAGCGGGCGCCTGAGATCGATCTCGACTCGTGGCCCGGTGCCCATCACGAGCACCGTGTTCGCGTACCGTTCGATGCGTTCCCTATTCCACACCGCCCACCAGCCGCCGCACCTTGTCGATCGTCCCTTCCTCATCGAGCGGCGCGTAGAACACCACCCTGATGTCCGGCGCGTCGCTCACCAGCAGCGTGTTGTGCTCGAACACCAGCCGGCCGACCGCGGGGTGGCGCATCTCCTTCCGGCACCCCGGCCGCCCCGACACGTCGTGCCGCGGCCACCACTCGGCGAACTCCCGGCTCGCGCCGAGTAGCCGCTCCACGAGCGTCGTCACGCGCGGGTCGCCCACGTAGCGCGCCGTCGCGGCGCGGAACTGCGCCATCACGCGCTGCGCGTTCCCCTCCCAGTGCACCAGCCGCTCGCGAGCCGCGGGGTGCGCGAGGATGTACCAGAGCATGTTGCGGTCGCCGGGCGCGAGCGAGTCTAGCCCGAACACCGCCGCGGCCGCCGGATTCCACGCGAGCAGCTCCCACAGCGGACCCATCGCGTACGCGGGCACCGCGCCCACGCTCGCCAGCAGCCGGTGGATGGTGTCCGGCGCCTCGGCCGGCGGCGCGGCGGCATCGACCGGCGGGTGCCCGAGCGCGAGCAGGAAGAGGTGCGTGCGCTCCGCCGGCGAGAGCCGCAGCGCGCGCGCGAGCGACTCGAGCGTCTCGGCGGACACGCGGATCGCGCGCGCCTGCTCCAGCCAGGTGTACCACGTCACGCTCACCCCCGCGAGTTGCGCCACCTCTTCCCGGCGGAGCCCCCGCGTCCGCCGCCGCCGGCCGCGCGCAAAGCCCGCCGTCTCCGGCGCGATGCGCGTGCGCCGCACGCGAAGAAAGTCGGCGAGCGCCTCCGCCCGCTCCGCCTGCACATCCGCGGCCTGTGTGGGATCCGTCGCCGGCGCGTCATCTCGCGGCACGCCGTCTCGTCTCAGACTGGTAGTGGTCATACCCGTATCGCTGCTCGTCTGGTTCACTGCTCTCCTCACTCTATAAATCATCGGTGAGCCGTGCGGGGCACAACCGCCCCCGGCGCTCCGTTCCGGCGTGCGCACCGGGCACGCGAGACCGGATTTCACCAGACCACAGAGCACAATGACGCTGCAGGACAGACACATCGTGATCGCCGGGGGCAGCTCCGGCATCGGGCTCGGCGTGGCGCGGGCCGCGCTCGCGGCGGGCGCCCGCGTGACCATTGCTGCCCGCACCGCCGAGCGGCTCGACCGCGCGCGCGAGCAACTCCGCGCGGAGGGGCACGACCCAGCGCGCGTGCGCTCCGTGGTCGCGGACATCTCTCGCGAGGGCGACGTCGTGCACCTCTTCGAGGAGACCGGCCCGCTCGACCACCTCGTGGCCACCGCCGTGAGCGTGGCCTACCTCCCCGTCGCGGAGCTCGACCTGGCGGCGGCACAGCGCGTGATCGACTCCAAGCTCATCGGGCCGCTCCTGCTCGCGAAGCACGGGAGCCGGCGGATCCGAAGCGGCGGCTCCATCACCTTCACCTCCGGCATCAACGCCTACCGCCCGGCCCCCGGCGGATCGGTGGTCTCGGCGACGAACGGCGCGCTCGAGGCGCTCGGCCGCGCCCTCGCGGTGGAGCTGGCGCCGATCCGCGTCAACGTCGTCTCGCCTGGGTGGGTGGACACGCCGGTGTGGGACAGCTTCGCCGGCGCTCGCAAGGCGGAGGTGCTCGCCGGCATGGCCGCGCGACTCCCCGTGGGGCGCACCGGGACCACTGAGGACCTGGCGCAGGGATATCTCTTTCTGATGCAGAACGAGTACAGCACCGGGACGGTGCTGCACGTGGATGGGGGGCAGCGGCTCGTGTAGCGTGGGCGAGATGTTAACCGCTCGCCCATCGACGCGTTGTTCGACGGGCGTCCACACACCGAGCGGTGCAGAGGTAGCGATGCGCTTGACGGCCCGGGTCATCAACTCGGATGGAGAGGGCGGCATTCGTCCGAAAAATGTATCCATCTTTCGGACACAACGAGGTGTGGGCGCCCATTCGCGCCTGGCGAGCGCTCAGCCAGCTCCGGACCGTCGAGGCCCTGCAAGTGAGACTTCCCGTGAAGCGGCCCACACGTCCGCTCCCGTGGTCTCGTCGCCGAATCCGCTCGTCTCCTGAGTCGTCGCCATCAGTATGGCGGCTCGGCTGGGCCCGTGTAACCGCAGAGTCCCAGACGCGGCGAGTTCACCAGCCGGAGCGGCTCGCCGTATTCGTGGTGCGGATGCGCGGTCGCGTGCATGTCGCACAGGAGGCCCCATACCTCGTGATCCGTCACGCACTCCATACAGAGAAACGTCGCGGGCGCGCCGCACTCGATGCACGCCGCGGCCGGCATCACGTTGCGCGCGAGGAGCGTGATCGGGCGTGGCGTGATCGGCGTCCCCTCGCGCGCGCCGACCACCTTGATGCGCGTCTCCGACTCCGTCCCGAAATCGTAGATGTGCGTGAGCTCGAGGCCCTGTCGGAATACGTTCGCCGCCCGCCGGCTCCGCGGGATCTCTTCGCCGCGCCAGCCGCCGATCGAGAACTGGCTCATGTGCCCGCAGCACTCCAGCCAGATCGCGCGCAGGTAGGCGTCCAGGTCCTTCAAGGACGCCGACGATCGCATCTCCAGGGCGATCCAGAACTGCCCGCCGTACGCATCCTCCGCGCGGAGCTGGAAGATGGGCTCGGCCTTCCGGCTCGATCGCTCGGCGCGCTGGATCGCGGCCTGGTAGTCCGGACACGCGGACAGGTGACGGGTGACGCTCCGCTTCGCGACCGTTCCATCACAGAAGGTGCAGCTCCCCGGTGTCGGCTTGATTCTGGGCATGGAGGCATCCCGGAGGAGGGCTCGCCCATACGTAGGGCGCACACGGCGGGGTGTCAAACGGAGCGGGCCGGGCATCCACCGTGCATCGTGATGATCGCGAAGGCGCCTGTCAGTTCGTCTTCCCGTTCCGCCCGTCGTACCTCGCCCGCGCCGCCGCCACCTCCCCAAGGTGCGCCCCCGCCCACCGCACCAGCCCTCGCACCAGCTCTCTCAGCGTCGCGCCGAGCGGCGTGAGCGCGTACTCCACGCGCGGCGGCACCTCCGCGTGGATGGTGCGCGTCACGAGCCCGTCGCGCTCCAACCCCCGCAGCGTCACCGTCAGCATCCGCTGGCTGATCCCCTCCACGCGCGCGCGCAGCTCGTTGAAGCGCAGCGTGCCCGCGTCCCCCAGCACGTGGATGACGGAGACCGACCACTTGTCGCCGATGCGCGTGAGCATCTCGTGCGCCGTGCAGTTCGCCGGCGTGTGCACCAGCTCCGCCGGGCTGCATCGTGGCTTCACCGGCCGCGTTCTCGCCATGGGTTACTCCGAGGTGACCGAGGCACTTTCGCGTGCCTTCTTTTGCGGCCCGCGCGGGCCGCATAGCTTGCCGTCAGGTTACCAACGGTAACCACGGCACGGACAGTAACTGTCACATACGGTAACCGCATTCCTCGAGTGAGGCCAGCTTCCATGAGCACGTACAGCATCGATCCTGTGGCGCTGAGCATCGGTGTTCTCATCGGCCGGATCGCCTTCGGCCTCCTGATGGCCGCGCACGGCGCGCAGAAGGCGTTCGGCTGGTTCGGCGGACCCGGGCTGGAGAAGTTCGGAGAGCTCATGATGCAGCTCGGCTTCCGCCCCGGACGCGTCTTCGCGGCAGCGGCCGCGCTCGGGGAGATCGCCAGCGGCCTCCTCGTGGCGCTCGGCTTTCTCGGACCGGTGGGACCGGCGCTGATGCTCTCCGTGATGGTCGTCGCGATCGTCACCGTGCACTGGGGCAACGGCCTCTTCGCGATGAGCAACGGCATCGAGCTCCCGCTCCTCTACGCCATCGCCGCCGTCGTGCTCGCCGCTGTCGGCTACGGCGCCTGGTCGCTCGATGGCGCGCTCGGCCTCGCGAATCGCTTGCCCGCCACGGTGACGTGGATCATCCTTGGCGCGGGAATCGCGGGCGGCTTCGCCAATGCCGCGCTGCGGCGTCGTACCGCTCCGGCCATGGAGTGACCAGCTCCGGCCGGCGAGCCATCCCGCGACGAGTTGGACGAGCCACATGACAGCTGACACCCCGGCCACGATCTCCGTCCCCATCGCGGCGCTCCGCGCCGTGCCGGCGTTCGCCGATCTCTCTCACGACGAGCTCGCCTGGATCGCCGCCGAGTGCGAGCTCGTCGAGCTCGAGCCCGGTGAGATCCTCTTCGCCCCCGGCGAAGCCGCGGAGTGGATGTACATCGGCGTCGATGGCGTGCTCCAGGCGCGGCGCGAGCAGCTCGGCCCCGGCGCGCCGGTGTTCGTGCTCCGCCCCGGCGACGTCGGCGGCACGATCCCCTTCTCGCGGATGGTCGCGTGGGCGGCCACCGGGCGGGCGGTGACGCGCGCGCGGGTGGCCCGCTTCCCCAAGGCGCGCTTCCCGGAGCTGCTCCAGCGAGTGCCGGCGCTCACCCAGCGCTTCGTCGCCATGCTGATCGACCGCACGCGCGACGCCACGCGGCGCGAGGCGCAGTTCGAGAAGCTGACTGCGCTCGGAAAGCTCTCGGCCTCGCTCGCGCACGAGCTCAACAACCCCACCTCCGCCGTGGTCAACGCCCTCGGCGACGCGCGCCGCCGCCTCGACGAGCGCGGGCGGATGACGGCGGCGCTCGTGGACGCCGGCATCACCGCCGAGACGGTGCTCCGGCTCGACGCGCTGCGCTCCGCTGCCGCGCCCCGCCCCGCCGCGCGCGACGCCGCCGAGGCGCTGGCGCGCAGCGACTGCGAGGACGCGCTCGCGCGCTGGCTCGCCGAGCAGGGCGTACCCGATGCCTGGGTGGCGTGCTCCACCTACGCCGAGGCGGGGCTCGACGATGTCGCGCCCATCGCCGAGGCGCTCGCCGGCGTCCCCGCGAGCGCGCGGGCGACGGCGCTGCGGTGGCTCGAGGCCGGCCTCGCGGCGCAGGCGCTCTTCGCCTCCGCCGAGCGCACCGCGGGGCGCATCGCGCAGCTCGTCGACGCCATGCGGCGCTACACCAATCGCGACCGCGCGCGCGACATGGCCGACGTCGACGTGCGCGAGGGGATCGAGAGCACGCTCGCGCTCTTCGACGCCCGCTTCCGCGAGAAGGGGATCGACGTCGAGCGCCGCTTCGCCGCGTCCCTCCCGCGCGTGCGCGCGTTCCCCGGAGACCTCAACCAGGTGTGGGGGATCCTCATCGAGAACGCGCTCGACGCGGTGGCCGCCCGCGACGGCGGCGCGCGCGGCACCGGGCACATCACCATCGCCACGTACGCCGCCGACGGCGCGGTGGTCGCCGAGGTCGGCGACGACGGCCCCGGCATTCCACGCGAGTTGGAGGACCGCATCTTCGAGCCCTTCTTCACCACCAAGGACGTGGGCCAGGGGACGGGACTCAGCCTCGACATCGCCCGGCGCATCGTCGTCGACCTGCACGGCGGGCAGCTCTCGTTCACGTCGCGGCCGGGGGACACGCGCTTCATCGTGTGCCTCCCGCTCGCCTCCGTGAGCACCTTCGGCGCCTGAGAGGAGAAGCATCGCATGGCCCAACGCCCCGTCCTGCTCACCGTCGACGACGACCCCGAGGTGCTCCGCGCCGTCGAGCGCGACCTTCGCCGCCGCTACGGCGAGAGCTACCGCGTGCTCCGCGCCGACTCCGCGCGGGCGGCGCTCGAGCTGCTGGAGGAGCTCAAGCGCCGGGGAGATCCCGTGGCGCTCCTCCTCGCCGACCAGCGGATGCCGGAGATGACCGGCGTCGAGTTCCTCGAGCGCGCGATCACCCTCGCCCCCGGCGCCAAGCGCGTGCTCCTCACCGCGTACGCCGACACCGACGCCGCCATCCAGGCGATCAACAAGGTGCGGATCCACTACTACCTGATGAAGCCGTGGGATCCGCCCGAGCAGAACCTCTACCCGTACCTCACCGACCTGCTCGAAGACTGGCGGGCCACCTACCGACCGCCGTTCGAGGGAATTCGTGTGATCGGCAACCGCTGGTCGCCGCGCGCGCACCGCGTGCGCGACTTCCTCGGCCGCAACACCATCCCCTTCCAGTGGCTCGACCTCGACACATCGGGAGAGGCGCGCGACCTCCTCGCGATGCTGGCGCAGCCCGCGGCCGGCGCGCCGCCTGACGAGCGGAGCGCGCGCGGCGAAGTGCGCGAGGAGACCGCCGATGGCCACACCCTCCGTCCGCCCGTCGTCCTCTTCCCCGACGGCTCCCATCTCGCCGACCCCGAGCTCCCGGACCTCGCGCAGCGCATCGGCCTCCGCACGCGCGCCGAGCGGCCGTTCTACGATCTCGTCGTCGTCGGAGGCGGACCCGCCGGGCTCGCGGCCGCCGTCTACGGCGCGTCCGAGGGGCTCAGGACGCTGCTCGTCGAGCGCGAGGCGCCCGGCGGGCAGGCCGGCACCAGCTCCAACATCGAGAACTACCTCGGCTTCCCCACCGGCCTCACCGGCGGCGATCTCGCGAGGCGCGCCGTGGCGCAGGCGCGGAAGTTCGGCGCCGAGATCCTGACGCCGCAGGAGGTGCGCGGGGTGCGGACGCAGGGGCCCTACCGCGTGCTGACCCTCGGCGATGGTAGCGAGGTGTCCAGCCGCGTCCTCCTCGTGTCGACCGGAGTGGAGTACCGCAAGCTCGACGTGCCCGGCGCCGAGGCGCTCACCGGGCGCGGCGTGTACTATGGGGGTGCGCTCACCGAGGCGCTCTCCTGCCGCGACGAGGAGCTGTACATCGTGGGCGGCGGCAACTCGGCGGGGCAGGCCGCCGTCTACTTCGCGCAGTACGCCCGGAGCGTGACCATCCTCGTGCGCGGCGAGGGTCTCGCCGAGAGCATGTCGCAGTACCTCATCGACCAGATCGCGGCAGTGCCCAACATCGCCGTGCTCGCGCGCACCCGCGTGGCGGCGGTGGAGGGGGAGCAGCACCTCGAGCGCCTCACCCTCGCCTGCGGCACCGAGACGCGCACCGTGCCCGCCGCGTCGCTCTTCATCTTCATCGGCGCCGTCCCGCGCACCGAGTGGCTCGGCGATCTCGTGGAGCGCGACGAGTACGGCTTCATCCTCACCGGCCCCGACCTGCCGCGCGTCGACGACCGCGTGAAGGGGTGGCCGCTCGAGCGCGACCCGTACCTCCTCGAGACCAACGTCCCCGGCGTGCTCTGCGCCGGCGACGTGCGGCATCAGAGTGTGAAGCGCGTGGCGAGCGCCGTCGGGGAGGGCTCCATCGCCGTGCAGTTCACCCACCGCTATCTCGCCGAGACATGAGCGACGACCCGGCAGTGAGCGGCGCCGAGCACCCCGCGCTCGACCCGGCGCACGTGGAGGATCTGCTGCGCCGGCGCGAGCGGATGGCCGTGCTCGGGACGCTCGCCGCCGGCCTCGCGCACGATCTCAACAACCCCGCCGCCGCGGCGAGCCGCGCCGCGGGGCATCTCCGCGAGCAGCTCCAGGCGCTCGAGGCGCTGGCGCTGCGCCTCGCCGAGCATCCGTGGCGGCCCGACGAGGTGGCGCTGCTGCGGCAGCTCTCCGACGCGACGCAGAGCGCGAGCCAGAGCGCGCGCGAGCTCGCGCCCCTCGAGCGCGCCGACCGGGAGGAGGCCATCGAGCGCTGGCTCGACGCGCGGGGCGTACAGCGCGCGTGGGAGATCGCGCCGCTGCTCGTGGACCGCGGCGTCACCGCCGAGGAGCTCGAGCGCGTGACGCGCGGGTGCGAGGCGGGCATAGTGCTCGACGCGCTGGCGTGGACCGAGCGCACCGCGGCCATCCGGCAGTTGCTCGACGAGATCGGCCAGAGCACCGCGCGCGTGTCCGAGATGGTGCGCGCCGTGAAGGCGTACTCGTACGCCGACACCAGCGCGCTGCGCACCGCCGACGTGCACGAGGGGATCGAGAGCGCGCTCACCATCCTCGCGCACAAGCTGCGCGAGGTGAAGGCGAGCGTGGTGCGGGAGTACGATCGCGGGATCCCGCCCATCGAGAGCTACGGGACCGAGCTCACGCAGGTGTGGACCAACCTGCTCGACAACGCGGCGGACGCGGTGGCGGGGACCGGGGCGGCGGGGACCATCCGGGTGCGGACGCGGGCGGACGATGCGGGCGGCGTGGCCGTGGAGATCGTGGACAGCGGGACCGGGATCCCCGCGGGTGTGGGCGAGCGGATCTTCGAGCCCTTCTTCACGACCAAGGAGGCGGGAAAGGGGACGGGGCTGGGGCTCGAGATCGTGAAGCGGATCGTGACGCGGCACGGCGGAAGCATCGAGGTCGCGTCGGGGGCGGGGGAGACGCGGTTCACCGTGCGGTTGCCGGGGGGGCAGGGGCGGGGGGTGGACGCGGCGGCGGGCGCGCCGGGCGCGTAGTGGGGGCGGTGCTCATTGCCGCGTCTTCATCTCCGGCCGGAGCGGCGCTCCGCTCGCCTGCTTCTGGTGAATCTCCGCGATCCACTGCTCGAGCCGCACGAAGCGCTCCGCCGTCGTCGGGTGCGACGA
>DASTSH010000061.1:0-27535 GCA_035760785.1 Gemmatimonadaceae bacterium
AGAGCGCGAGTAGGTTCGTGTGTAGGTGGACTCTCTCTACAGCCGACCCTACTCGCGCTCTACCTCGCTCCTCATCCCGTCATTCTCCCACACGCCACACGCGTTGTTTGGTGGTCCAGCCACCAGGTCCTAGATCCCCCCCATTCCCGACCCCCCTTCCCCCACAGTAACTTTCCTCTCTCCCACTCATCTTCTGGTCAATGCGCTCAGCCCTCGCCGCAGCGGCGGCACTCACGCTCTGCGCCGCCGCCGCCGGCGCGCAGCAGAACTCGACGATCCCCTCGCAGGACTCCACGACCCTCTCCGTCGACGCCATCTTCGGCCGGTACGAGTTCGCCGGCGCGCAATTCCCGGACATCCACTGGCTCGCCGACGGCTCGGCGTACGTCACCACGCGCTCCGGCGAGCGCGGGGACGACATCGTGCGCGTGGACCCGGCCACCGGGCGCTCGACGGTGCTCATCGACGCCGCGGCGCTCGCGCGCGGGATGGGGGAGCCCGCGCGTGTCGAGGACATCGTCCTCTCCGACGATGGGCGCAAGGCGCTCGTGTTCCACAACTCCGTGCGCGTCTGGCGGCGCAACACGCGCGGCGTGTACCACGTGGTGGATCTCGTGACGGGCGCGGTGACGCCCATCAGCCGCCGTCCGGGGCTGCAGATGTTCGCCAAGTTCTCCCCCGACGGGCGGCAGGTGGCGTTCGTGCGCGGCAACGATCTCTGGGTGACGGATCTCGCCACCGGGGCCGAGCGCGCGCTCACGCACGACGGAAGCGACGTCATCATCAACGGGACCACCGACTGGGCGTACGAGGAGGAGCTGGACCTGCGCGACGCCTTCCGGTGGAGCCCCGACTCGAAGCACATCGTGTTCTGGCGCTTCGACCAGTCGGCGATCCCCACCTATCCGATCCTCGATGACGGCACGCTGTACCCGCGCGTGCTCACCCTGCGCTACCCGAAGGCGGGGGAGCCGAACTCCACGGTGAAGCTCGGCGTGGTCACGGTGGCCACCGGAGCGACGACCTGGCTGAAGACGGGCGGGGATACCACCGTGCACGGCGACTATCTCGCGCGCGCCGAGTGGGTGGGGAACGACAGCATCGTCGTCCAGCGCTTGCCGCGGCTGCAGAACCAGATCCACGTGCTCATGGCGAGCGCCGCCACCGGCGACACGCGTCCCGTGCTCACCGAGCGCGACTCGGCGTGGCTGGAGGTGGACGATGCGGCGCCGCGCTGGGTGGACGGAGGGCGCCAGTTCATCTGGGCGAGCGACCGGAGCGGGTGGCGCCAGTACTACCTGTATCGCCGCGATGGCACGCTCGTGCGCCGCATCACCCGCGACTCGGTGGACGTGACCGAGCTCGCCGGCGTGGATGAGCGGCGTGGGCTGGTGTACGTGGTGGAGGCGGGCCCCACGCCGATGCAGCGCCAGGTGGTCGCCTATTCCTGGCGGAAGCGGGGATCCGGCCGGCGCATCACCTCCGGGCAGGGGACGCACCGCGTGTCCATCGCGCCGGGCGGCGCGTGGATGGTGGACACGCGGACCAGCGCCGGGGTGCCGGCGGTGATGACCATCGCCGCCCTCCCCACCGCCGCGCATCCGCGCACGATCGAGGACAACGCCGCGTTGCGGGCGAAGCTCGCGCGCCTTGGGCTCCGTGCCCCCGAGTTCTTCCACGTGCCGATGCCCGACGGCACGCTGCTGAACGCCTATCGCATCGTGCCCGCCGACTTCGACAGCACGCGCCACTACCCGGTGCTCATGACCGTGTACGGCGGCCCCGGCTCGCAGACGGTGACCGACGACTGGGGCGGGGCGAACTACCTCTGGCACCAGATGCTGGCGCAGCATGGCGTGGTGGTGGTGAGCGTGGACAACCGCGGCACCGGCGCGCGCGGCAGCGCGTTCCTGCACGCCACCTACCGCCACCTCGGCATGCTCGAATCGCACGACCAGATCGACGCGGCGAAGTGGCTCGCGCGACAGCCGTGGGTGGATGGGAGTCGCATCGGCATCTGGGGGTGGAGCTACGGCGGGTACATGGCCGCCCTCACCGCCTTCCGCGGCGGCAGCGTGTTCCGGGCCGCGATCTCCGTGGCGCCGGTCACCGACTGGCGGCTGTACGACGCCATCTACACGGAGCGCTACATGCGCACGCCGCAGGAGAACAAGGCAGGCTACGACGAATCCTCGGCGCAGCACTGGGTGGACGGGCTCACGGCGCGCTACCTGCTCGTGCACGGGACCGGCGACGACAACGTGCACCCCCAGAACTCCATCCAGCTCGCCGATCGCCTCGAGGCGGCGGGGAAGCTGTTCCAGATGGTGCTCTACCCCAACCGGACGCATTCCATATCCGGGGGGAACACGCGCGTGCACCTGTTCGACACGCTCACGCGCTTCGTGGAGGAGCAGCTCGTCGGCGCCGGGTCCGGCGGCGCGCCGGCCGTGAGCGCGGGGGGCGCGCGATGAGGCGCGTCGGGCCGCTCGTCGCGCTCGGCGCGCTCGCCGCCGCCGCCTGCGCCACGCCGCCCCGCGCGGAGGCGCCCGTCTCACCGTACCCGCGCACGCGCGCGGAGCGAACGCACTGGAAGGAGACGTCGCACTACGCCGACGTGATCGCCTTCCTCGATTCGCTCCAGGCGCTGCACGCGCCGATGTGGCGCGGCACCATCGGCACCACCACCGAGGGACGAGCGATCCCCGTGGTGGTGCTCTCGCATCCGGAGGTGACGAGCCCCGAGGAGGCGAAGCGGCTGGGCCGCCCGATCGTGTACGTGCAGGCGAACATCCACGCCGGGGAGGTGGAGGGGAAGGAGGCGCTGCTGGCGCTCATCCGCGACCTCGCCTTCCAGCAGGGCGCGAGCGTGCTCGACTCCGTGGTGCTCGTGGCCGTGCCGATCTACAACGCGGATGGCAACGAGCGCTTCGCGCCGCAGGAGAAGAATCGGACCGAGCAGAACGGTCCGGAGCTCGTGGGGCAGCGGCCGAACGCGATGGGGCTCGACCTCAACCGCGACTACGTGAAGGCGGAGGCGCCGGAGACGCGCGCCTCGCTGGCCGCGTTCGCCGCGTGGGATCCCGACATCTTCGTGGATCTGCACACCACCGACGGGAGCTACCACGGCTACGCGCTCACGTACTCGCCGTCGCTCAATCCGGCGGCGGTGTTCGGTGGCCGCTACGCGCGCGACTCGCTGCTCCCCGAGCTGCGGCGCCGCATGCAGGAGCGGCACGGCTTCGCGGTGTTCGACTACGGCAACTTCGACTCCGTGTACGAGGAGCGGGACCTCACCGACACGGTGAAGGCGGGGTGGTACACCTACGACGCCCGTCCGCGCTTCGGCACCAACTACTACGGGCTGCGCGGGCGCATCGCGATCCTCAGCGAGGCGTACTCGCACGATCCGTTCGAGCGGCGCGTGGCTTCCACCTACGCGTTCGTGCGCGAGATCCTGTCGCTGGCCGCCGAGCGGGCGGCCTCGATCCGTGCGCTCTCGGCGCGCGCCGACTCGAGCGTGGTGGCGTGGGGGGGGAACCCCGCCGCCGCCCCCGCGCTGCCGCTGCGCTCCGAGCTCACCACGCACCCGAGCCGGCAGGATGTGATCTTCGAGAAGCTCGTGCGCACTGGCGACTCGTCGCGCACGCAGCCGGGCGTCCCGCGCGGGCTGCGCCGCACCGGGCACTTCATCACGCAGCGGATGCCCGTGTACGACCGCTTCGAGCCGACGCTGGAGCGCAAGCTCCCGTACGGCTACGTGATCGCGCCCGGCGACACGGCGGTCGTGTCACGGCTCCGGATGCACGGCGTGCGCGTGGAACGCCTCGACACCGAGTGGTCCACCACCACGCAGGCGTTCATCATCGACAGCGTCGTGACCGCCGAGCGCCCCTTCCAGGGGCACCACGAGGTGCGGCTCGCCGGGCACTGGAACACGGCGCCGCGCACCATCCGCGCCGGATCGTGGCTCGTGTCCACGCGGCAGCCGTTGGCGGTGGTGGCCTTCTACCTGCTCGAGCCCGAGAGCGATGACGGCCTCGAGACCTGGAACGTGTTCGACGGCCGCCTCCTGCCGGGGCGGGAGTTCCCCGTCCTGCGCGTGGAAGCACCGCGCGAACAGGCGGGATCGCGGCAGCCATGACATCACCGCCGGGACCTGCTAGGTTCCGACGCACGATCGCTCACACTCAGCCGTAGTCGAATCGACCCGATGCTCCGTCAGACCTTTCTCTACCTGTCGAACCAGCCGAAGATCTTCCGGTTCGTGCGCTCCAACGGGCTCGCGAAGAAGTTCGCCTCGCGGTTCGTGGCGGGGGAGACGCTCGACACCGCGATCACCGCCGTGCGCGCGCTGAACGCGAAGAAGATCACCGTCTCCCTCGATCTCCTCGGCGAGAGCGTGCACAACGAAGCCGAGGCGCGCGCCGCCGGCCGCGAGTACGTGCAGATGCTCGAGCGCATCGGCAGGGAGAAGGTGAACGCCAACGTCTCCGTGAAGCTCACGCAGATGGGGCTCGACATCTCGGAGGAGCTCTGCGTGGAGATCATGCACGACATCCTCTGTCGCGCGCGCGAGCTCGGCACCTTCGTGCGGCTGGACATGGAGTCGAGCGACTACACGGACCGGACGCTGCGACTGTTCGAGGACCGGCTCTACCCGAACTATCCCGAGAACGTGGGGATCGTGCTGCAGAGCTACCTCTACCGCACCCAGGCCGATGTGGAGCGCGCCGTGACGCTCCGGTGCCGGGTGCGGCTGTGCAAGGGGGCGTACAAGGAGCCGGCGAGCGTGGCGTACCCGGACAAGAAGGACGTGGACGCCAACTACGTGCGCTGCCTGCACAAGCTGCTGCTGGAGGGGAACTATCCCGGGATCGCGACGCACGATCCGGCGCTCATCGCCGAGACGAAGCGGTTCGTGAAGGAGCACGGGATCGCCACGTCGCGCTTCGAGTTCCAGATGCTCTACGGCGTGCGCCGCGACCTGCAGGAGCAGCTCGTCCGGGAGGGGTACAACATGCGCGTGTACGTGCCGTTCGGCACGCAGTGGTATCCCTATCTCATGCGCCGCCTCGCCGAGCGGCCGGCGAACGTGGCGTTCATCACGGGGAACGTGGTGCGCGAGATGTTGAGGAAGTAGTGGTCGCATTCCATGGGCCGTCATCTTCCTCCCGACCACTCGAAGGGCGACGAGCACACGATCGGCGGGTACGCCGCGGTGCACGGGCGGCCGGCCGCGTTCGAAGGGGTGGACGGCCTGTCGTACAGCGTGGAGATCGAGACCGATGAGACGGGGGAGCGGGGGGAGCCGTTCGGCGCGTTCCTGCTCTTCGTGCGCTGGGAGCGCGGGGACCCGCGCATCGGCGGCCATCTGGAGACCGACTTCCTGGAGCGCGCGCGGACCGCGGATGAGGCGCGCTCGGCGCTCGGCGCCTGGCCGCTCGATCGCGTGAAGGGCGTGCTCGACGCGCTCCTGCGCGAGCGGCTGCCGCGCCCCGGCCGCCCGTGGTGGGAAGTGATGCGCGAGGAGGGCGGCGAGGACGAGGGGGAGGGGGAGGGGGCCGGGAACGGTGGCGCATGAGGGCGCGGCGCGTGTCGGCCTCGTGAGGGGCGTGGTGATGCGCGGCACCGGCGGCGTCTGGCGCGTGCGCGACGAGACAGGGGTGGTGCGCGAGGCGTCGCTGCGGGGGCGGCTCAAGCTGGGGGACACGCTCAAGCTCGCCGTGGGCGACGAGGTGGAGCTGGAGCCCGACGAGCGCGGGCTCGGCGCCTGGGCCATCACCGCCATCCACCCGCGCCGGTCGCGCCTCGCGCGCCGCGCGCCGGGGGGCGCCATGGGAGAGCGGGTGGTCGCCGCCAACGTGGACCAGGTGGTGGTGGTATTCGCGGCCGCCCAGCCGGAGCCGCACCCGCGCATGCTCGACCGCTTCCTCGTCATCGCCGCGGCGAACGATGTTCCGGCGCGCCTCGTGATCAACAAGATCGACCTCGCGCCGCCGGGCACGCTCGAGCGGTTCGCCGACTACCCGCGCGCGGGTTACCCGCTGCACGCCACGAGCGTCCGCACTGGCGAGGGGCTCGCCGAGCTGCACGAGGCGCTGCGCGGGCGCGTCTCCGCCCTCACCGGCCCGTCCGGTGTGGGCAAGTCATCGCTGCTCAATGCCATCTATCCCGGACTCTCGCTGCGCGTGGGAGAGATCAGCCGGTCCGTGAACAAGGGACGACATACGACAGTGGGCGCGGACATGCACCCGATTCCCGACGGCGGGTACGTGATGGACACGCCGGGGCTGCGCGAGGTCGGCGTGTGGAACATTCCCCCCGAGGAGCTCGATGCGTGCTTCATCGAGCTCCGTCCGCTCATCGGCCGGTGCCGCTTCCGTGACTGCCGCCACCGCGCCGAGCCGGAGTGCGCGGTGCGCGAGGCGGTGGAGGAGGGCACGGTGAGCCGCGCGCGGTACGAGAGCTACCTGAAGCTGCTGGAGGAGCTCGAGCAGAGCGCACGCCCGTGGTGAGGCCCATGGTGAGCATCACGCGCGAGGCGCTCGTCTCCCGCATCGGGGAGCCGTGGGCGTACGTCGTTCGTCTCATCGAGCGCGCGGACTGGGACGAGGGCGCCGTGCTCATGGTGCTCGCCCTCGTCATCGGCGTGGCGGCGGGGCTCGGCGTGGTGGGGTTCTACCACCTGATCGATCTCGCGTACGCGCTGTTCATCTCGTGGGGGGGCGCGCGGCTGCATCTGGTGGGGCGGGTGGCGTACCGCCCCGTGCTCACGGCGCTCGGGCTGCTCGCCGCGTGGGCGCTGGTGCGGCGCATCCCGGACGGGCAGAACGTGCCCGACGTGCAGCTCTCCGTCGCGAAGCGCGGCGGCATCCTGCACGCGCGCCCCGTGGTGCTGCGCACGCTCGCGTCCGCGGTCACGCTCGGCTCGGGCGGCTCGGCCGGGAGCGAGGGACCGACCGCCGTGCTCGGATCCACCGTGGGATCGCTCATCGGGCGCGCGCTCCGCTTCCAGCCGCGGCGGCTCAAGGTGCTCGTGGGGTGCGGAGCGGCCGCGGGGATCGCCGCGGCGTTCAACGCGCCATTCGCCGGCGCGTTCTTCGCGCTCGAGGAGGTGCTCGGCACCTTCTCCATCGGCGCGTTCAGTCCCGTGGTGGTGGCCGCCGTCGCCGGCGCGCTCACCGTGCGCCCGTTCCTCGGGTCGCACCCCGCGTTCCACATCCCGGGATACGGCTCCATCCGGCCGCTCGCGATCCTGCTGCTCTATCCGCTGCTCGGCGTGGCGTGCGGCATCTGGTCGGCGCTCTACACGCGCATGTACTTCAAGGCGGCCGATCTGTTCGGCCGACTGCAGGGACCGCGCTGGGTCCGTCCCGTCACGGGTGGACTCATCGTCGGCGCCATCGTGTACTTCTCCGGCGGCGTGCTGGTGGGGGACGGCCACCTCGCCATTCCGCGCAACGTGTTCGGCGGCGAGGTGTGGTGGATCCTGCTCACCATCGCGCTCGCGAAGTCGGTGGCCACGGCGGTCACGCTCGGCAGCGGCGGCTCCGGGGGGGTGTTCACGCCCACGCTGTTCATCGGCGCCGCGCTCGGCGGCGCCATGGGACGGCTCGCGTACCTCGTGCTCCCGCAGTTCGGCCTGCACCCCGTGGCGTGGGGGCTGGTGGGAATGGCGGGGCTCGTGGCCGGCGCCAACCGCGCGCCGCTCACCGCGATCTTCATGGTGTTCGAGATGACGGACGACTACGGGCTCGTGCCGCCGCTCATGCTCGTCTCCGTGATCGCGTACGCCACCGCCCGCCGCTTCGCCAAACACGGGCTCTACGACGGCTGGCTCGCGCGCCGCGGCGAGCACCTCGCGCACGGCGCCGACCGTGCGCTCATGGATCGCATCCACGCGCGCGAGGCGCTCGAGCGCGATCCGGTGTCCGTGGCGCCCGCCGCGACCATCGCCGACATCATCGCCGCCGCCGGGCGCACGCGTCACCAGAGCCTGCCGGTGGTGGACGAGGATCACTCGCTCGTGGGCGTGATCACCTATGCCGCGCTGCGGCAGGCGCTGCTCGATCGCGGCGAGCTGGCGCCGGTGCTCCTCGCCGCCGATCTCGCCGAGCCCACGGAAGTCGCGCTCCCCGGCGACACGCTGCGCGATGCGCTCCGGAAGATGAACGCGCGCGCCATCGACCTCCTCCCGGTCGTCGAGCACGAGGACCAGCCGCGCCTGGTCGGGGTCCTGAGCCGCGCGGACGTGCTGGGGGCGTACGAGCGGGAGTTGATGCAGGAGGTGTGACGGAGGTCGGGAAGCGGGAAGCGGGAGAGGCAGCGAGGGGGCGGCGCGTGTGCGCCGCCCCCTCGCTGCCTCTCCCGCTTCCCGCTTCCCGCTTCCCGCTTCCCGCTTCCCGCGTTCCTCCCCTAGATTCCCCACCATGGATCACGACGCCACCTACTTTCGGAAGGGATTCGGGCTCAAGGGGGAGGTGCAGGAGACACTCGACGCCGATTACTCCGGGCGGCTCGTGGACGTCCTGCGCGACCACGGCTTCGCGCTGACCGTGGGGGACACCACCGTGCGGCTCGCGCGCGAGTTCGGCTTCTGCTACGGCGTGGAGCGCGCCGTCGACTACGCCTACCAGACGCGAGCGAAGTTTCCCGGCCGCCGCGTGGTGCTCGTGGGGGAGATCATCCACAATCCTCACGTCAACGCGAAGCTCCGGGCGATGGGGGTGGAGATCCTCATGCCCGGCCCCGACGGCTTCGACTACTCGCGCGTCGCGCCGGACGACGTCGTGATCCTCCCCGCGTTCGGCGTCACGATCCGCGACTTCGACACCCTGCGCGGCATCGGCTGCGTGATGGTGGACACGACCTGCGGCTCGGTGCTCAACGTCTGGAAGCGCGTGGAGGGATACGCGCGCGACGGCTACACCGCGCTCATCCACGGCAAGCACTACCACGAGGAGACGCGCGCCACCGCGTCGCAGGTGAGCAAGTACCCGGGCGGCGCGTTCATCGTGGTGCGCGACATGGCCGAGACGCGTCAGGTGTGCGACTACATCGAGGGACGCGGAGAGCGCGAGGCGTTCCTGGCGCGCTTCGCCCACGCGGCCTCGCCGGGATTCGACCCGGACATCCACCTGCGCCGCATCGGCGTCGCGAACCAGACCACCATGCTCGCCAGCGAGTCGCTCGCCATCGCGGCGGAGGTGGGGATGGCGCTGGAGCGCGCGCACGGCCCGGAGTACCGCGCCGCGAACTTCCGGTCGTTCGACACGATCTGCAGCGCCACGCAGGAGCGGCAGGACGCGGTGAAGGAGCTCCTCGCCGAGCCGCTGGACGTGATGGTGGTGGTGGGGGGATACAACTCCAGCAACACGATGTCGCTCGCGGCCATCTGCGCGGAGCGGGTGACCACGTACCACGTGGAGGATGCCACCTGCCTCGACGTGGAGCAGGGCACGATCCGCCACAAGCCGATCGGGAAGCCGGGCGAGATCGTGACCGGGGAGTGGCTCGCCATGCCGGGACCGGTGCGCGTGGGGATCACCGCCGGCGCGAGCACGCCGAACAACAAGATCGGCGATGCGATCGCACGGATCTTCGCCACCCGCGGCGTGGATCCGCACGGCGCCGCGTGACGGCCACGCGCACCCCTCCCGCCTCGCCGGCGTTCGGATCCGCCGAGCTGCGTGCCGGCGACGCCCGGGTGGTGATCATCCCCGCCCTCGGCGGGAAGATCGCGTCGCTCCAGCTCGGCGGCCGCGAGTGGCTCTGGACGAGCGACGTGATCCCGCGTCAGCCGCCGGTGGATGGCGCGTCGTACGTGGAGATGGGGGACAGCGGCGGCTACGACGAGTGCTTCCCCACCATCGCGCCGTGCACGCTCCCGTCGAACATCGCGTGCTTCGGCGGGCTGTCACTCCCCGACCACGGGGAGCTCTGGTCCCAGCCCAGCACCTTCACGCTCGAGACGCGGCCGGAGGGGATGTACGCGGCCACCGGGTGGTTCGGCCGGCGCATGCCCTATCGCTTCGTGCGCGCGATCTTCGTGGGGAGCGACCGCGTGGAGATGCGCTACGCGGTGACGAACGATGGCGCCTCGCCGCTCCCGTTCCTCTGGTCCGCGCACCCGCTCCTCCCGCTCGGCAAGGGGACGCGGCTCGTGCTGCCGGAGGCGGCGCGGGTGCGTGTGTGGTCGCAGCACGGCATCGACCTCGGCGGCACGGGGCGGGAGCTGCGCTGGCCGCGCGTCGCGGTGGCGGGGAAGCTCGTGGACCTCTCGCATCCCGATGCGGTGGCGCGCGCGTACGCGTGCAAGCTGTTCGTGGACGTGCCCGCGAGCGGGGGAGCCATCGCCGTGGAGGAAGATGGCGCGCGCCTGGAGCTCACGCTCGATCCCGCGCAGGTGCCGCACGTCGGGATCTGGCTCAATCGCGGCGGCTGGTCGCCGTTCCGGCGGAAGGGGTCCTACCGCAACCTGGCGCTGGAGCCGTGCATCGGCGCCCCCGACTCGCTCGCCGAGGCGCTCGGTGCCTGGCGCGACGCCGCGTGGCTCGCGCCGGGAGCGACGCGCGAGTGGACGCTCGTGTGGCGCGGCGTGCCCGCCGTGGGGACGCCGGCGACCCTCTGATCCGCGCCATCGGGGCGCCCCGGCCGCCTTGACGGCTCCCGGCCCGTTCTCCATCGTCTCGACCCCACCCCCGGAGAGGGCCGCCATGACTCGGATTGCGCTCACCGTCAACGGTACGCGGCACGAGCACCAGGTAGAGCCGCGAACGTTGCTCGTTCACCATCTCCGCGACACGCTCGCGCTCACCGGCACGCACGTGGGGTGCGACACCAGCCAGTGCGGCGCGTGCACGGTCCTCCTCGACGGGCGCCCGGTGAAGTCGTGCACCGTGTTCGCCGTCCAGGCGGACGGCGGCGAGGTCACCACCATCGAGGGGCTCGCGCGCGACGGGCGGCTGCACCCGCTGCAGGAGGGGTTCTGGCAGGCGCATGGCCTCCAGTGCGGCTTCTGCACGCCGGGGATGATCATGGCCGCGTACGGACTGCTGCGCGACACGCCGAATCCCACGGAGGAGGAGATCCGTGCCGGACTCGACGGGAACCTGTGCCGGTGCACCGGCTACCACAACATCGTGAAGGCGGTGCAGCTCGCGGCGGCCGCCATGGGCGTGCCGGCCGACCGGGCCGCGCTCTCCGGCGGCGGCCAGGACGCCGCCTCCACTTCCTCTCCCGCCACCGCGGCGACGCGATAGGAGGGCGAGCCATGGCCACCACCACCGCGCCCGGCCGTCTCATCGGCAGCAGCGTGAGGCGCCGCGAGGACCCGCGCTTCATCACCGGCAAGGGGCAGTACACCGACGACATCACCCTGCCCGGCACCACGTACGCGTCGTTCGTGCGCAGCCCGTACGCCCACGCCCGCATCACCGCCATCGATGCCGATGCGGCGCGCGCGCTTCCCGGCGTGCGCGCCGTGTTCACGGGGAAGGACCTCGCCGATGGCGGCGTGAACGCCATCCCGACCGGCTGGCTCCTCCCCGATCTCCGGACCACCGACCGCCGGGCGATCGCCATCGACCGCGCGCGGTACGTGGGGGAGGCGGTGGCGGTGGTGATCGCCGACACGCCGGCCGGCGCCGCGGACGCCGCGGAGCTGGTGCGGGTGGACTACGAGGAGCTCCCCGCCGTCGCCAGCGCCATGGAGGCGCTGCGCCCCGGCGCCCCGCTGGTGCACGACGACGTCCCCGGCAATCTGTGCTTCCAGTGGGCGCTGGGCGATGCCGAGCGCACCGATGCCGCGATCCGCGGCGCCGCCACCGTCGTCAGGCACCGGATCGTGAACCAGCGCCTCATCCCCGTGGCCATCGAGCCGCGCGCATCGCTCGCGAGCCACAACGCGGCCACCGACGAGCTCACGCTCTGGGTCACGTCGCAGAACCCGCACGTGCACCGGCTCATCATGGGTGCGTTCGTGCTCGGCATCCCCGAGCACAAGTTCCGCGTCATCTCCCCCGACGTGGGGGGCGGGTTCGGGTCGAAGATCTTCATCTATCCGGAAGAGGTCGTCGTCGCCTGGGCCACGCGCCGCATCGGCGCGCCGGTGAAATGGACCGCCGAGCGGCGCGAGAGCTTCATGACCGACGCACACGGGCGCGACCACGTGTCCGACGTGGAGATGGCGTTCGATGCGGGCGGGCGCATCGTCGCGCTGCGCGTGAGCACCGTGGCCAACCTCGGCGCGCACCTGTCGCTGTTCGCGCCCGCGATCCCCACGTACCTGTACGGCACGCTCCTCTCCGGCGTGTACGAGATCCCCGCCATCCACGTGTCGGTGCGGGGGGTGCTCACGCACACCACGCCCGTGGACGCGTACCGCGGCGCCGGCCGTCCCGAGGCGTGCTACCTCCTGGAGCGCACCATGGATGTCGCCGCCCGGCGGCTCGGCGCCGATCCGGCGGAGCTGCGGCGGCGCAACTTCATTCCGCCGGAGCGGTTCCCGTACCAGACGGCGGTGGCGCTCGTGTACGACAGCGGGAACTACGTGCCGGCGCTCGCGCGCGCGCTCGAGATGGTGGGCTACGACCGCCTGCGCGCCGAGCAGGCGGAGGGGCGGACGCGCGGACGCTACCTCGGCATCGGCATCTCGTGCTACATCGAAGCGTGCGGCCTCGCCCCGTCGCAGGTGGTGGGATCGCTCGGCGCGCAGGCGGGGCTGTGGGAGAGCGCCACCGTGCGCGTGCACCCCACGGGGAAGGTCACCGTGTTCACCGGCTCGCACTCGCATGGGCAGGGGCACGAGACCACCTTCGCGCAGCTCGTCGCCGACGAGCTGGGCGTGACGCTGGACGACGTCGAGGTCGTCCACGGCGACACCGGACGCGTTCCCTTCGGCATGGGGACGTACGGGAGCCGCAGCGGCGCGGTGGGCGGCACCGCGATCCACATGAGCCTCGAGAAGATCCGCGAGAAGGGGAAGCGCCTCGCCGCGCACCTGCTCGAGGCGGCGCCGGAGGACATGGAGTTCGCCGGCGGCAAGTTCTTCGTGAAGGGCTCCCCCGACCGCGCCAGGAGCTTCGCCGAGGTGTCGCTCGCCGCGTACCTGGCGCACAGCATGCCCGCGGGGATGGAGCCGGGGCTCGATGCCACCAGCTTCTACGACCCCGCCAACTTCACCTTCCCGTTCGGCACCCACATCGCCGTGGTGGAGGTGGACGTGGACACCGGGCGCACCACGGTGCTGCGCTACGTGGCGGTGGACGACGTGGGGAACGTGATCAACCCGATGATCGTGGAAGGGCAGTTGCACGGCGGCGTGGCGCAGGGGACGGCGCAGGCGCTGTGGGAGGGGGCGGTGTACGACGAGAGCGGGCAGCTCCTCACCGGGTCGCTCATGGATTACGGCGTCCCCAAGGCGGACATGCTCCCGTCGTACGAGACCGACCGCACCGTGACGCCGTCGCCGGTGAACCCGCTCGGCATCAAGGGAGCGGGGGAGGCGGGAACCATCGCGTCCACGCCCGCCGTCGCGAACGCCGTGATCGATGCGCTCGCGCCATTCGGCATCACGCACATCGACATCCCGCTCACGCCGGCCAGGGTGTGGCAGGCCGTGCGCGACGCGAAAGGGAGGAGCTGACCGTGTATCCCGCGCGCTTCGAGTATCATCGCGCCGGCAGCGTCGAGGAGGCGGTCGCGCTGCTCGGACGGTACGAGGACGACGCCAAGCTTCTTGCCGGAGGGCACTCGCTCATCCCGCTGCTCAAGCTGCGCTTCGCGCAGCCCGGGCACCTCGTCGACATCCGCCGCATCCCGGGGCTGGCGGGAATCGGCGAGGAGGACGGCGCCATCGTGATCGGCGCCGCGACCACGCACGCGATGCTGCAGCGCTCCGAGCCGCTGCGGCGGCGGCTCCCCATCGTGCCGGAGGCGGCGTCGCAGATCGGCGACGCGCAGGTGCGGAACATGGGGACCATCGGCGGGAGCCTCGCGCACGCCGATCCGGCGGCCGACCTCCCCGCGCTGATGCTCGCCGCCGAGGCGGAGCTCACCGCCATCGGTCCTGGCGGCTCGCGCACGATCGCGGCGTCGGACTTCTTCATCGACCTGCTCACCACGGCGCTCACGCCCACCGAGGTGCTCACGCGCATCCGCATTCCCGTGCCAACGTCCGGGACGGGGAGCGCGTACGAGAAATACCCGCACCCGGCGTCGCGCTACGCGCTGGTCGGCGTCGCCGCGATGCTGACGATGTCCGGAGGCACGATCGCGCGTGCGCGCGTCGCCGTGACGGGAGTGGGGACGCATCCCACGCGCGAGCGTGCCGTGGAGGCGGCGCTGGAGGGAGAGCGCGCCACCGACGCGGTGCTCGCGGCCGCGGCGGCGCGGGCGGTGGAGGGCGTGGATCTCCGCTCCGACGTGCACGGCTCGGCGGAGTGGCGTCGCGCTCTGGCGATCGCGCACACACGGCGCGCGCTCGCTCGCGCGGTGGCTCGCGCCGGTGATGTGTGACCTCTAGGAGTTTCCCTAAGTTGGCGCAGCACGCCGCCGCGGAGGGTTTCGCGGCGGCGTGTCGGTTCATATTCTTGTTTCCTACCGAACGATAGCCCCGTCGCCGACGCTGGCGATCCACACCCGATGAACGGGTGGGCCCACGGGTGCTCGGATGATGCATATGGCAGGATCGACGCAACCCGAGAATAGTCTCGAGCAGGTCTCACTGCGGGTCGTCGCGTTCACGGTGACCGACGAGCTTCGTGCCCGGCTCCGTGGCGTGCTTCCCGAGAACGCCGATGTGCGTCTGTGCCGCACGCTCAGGCAGTTGAGCTCCACGGCGCTCTCGTCGCAGCCATCGGTGATCGTACTGGAGCTGGTGGACGGGCAGGGGGAGCGCCTCGCGCCCAGCGTGCGCTGGCTGCGCTCCGCGTTCCCGAGCGTGCCCATCGTGGCATGCTGCGCGCTCTCCGGCGCCACCGCGCACGACATCCTCACGCTGGCGAAGGCGGGGGTGACGGATCTCGCGCTCCGCGGCTTCGACGACATCGCGTCCACCATCTCGACGGCGATCCGCGGGACGAGCCTCGAGGGGGTGGCGGCGCAGGTGGTGCGCGAGCTCGGGCCGGTGCTGCCGCGGCGGATGCGGCCGATCGTGGAGTACTGCATCGCGAACGCCCGGGCGGGGCTCACGGTGGATGAGATCGCGGCCGCGCTGGGGATGCCACGCAAGACGCTGGCGCGTCAGCTCGCGCAGGCGGGGCTCCCCTCGCCCAAGCGACTCATCGCGTGGGGGCGCGTGTTCATGGCGGCGCGGCTCATGGAGGACCACGCGCGCTCCATCGAGCGCATCGCGCTCGATCTCGACTTCCCCACGCCCTCGGCGTTCCGGAAGCTGCTCCGCCGCCTCACCGGGCTGCGCCCGCTCGACGTGCGGGCGAGCGGCGGGCTGGACTGCGTGCAGTCGGCGTTCCGCCGTGAGGTGCGCGACGGCCGGAAGAACGCCCGCGAGGTCGCCGCCTGAGCCGTCAGGCGGCGCGCTCGTCACCGCTCGTCAGGCAGGCCAGCGCGTTCGTCGCGCCTGCGTCACCCGCGCGCGCGTCTCCGGAACAGCGCCAGCAGCCGCTCCCAGAGGGCGTGCAGCAGCAGCGGGATCACCCGCACCGGCCGCGCGACATGCGCGGCGGGTGCGAGGGGCGCGGCGGGCGCATCGGAGCCGAGGAGAGGCGGCGCGGCGCTGCCGGCCGCAGATAGGGATGGCGGAGGCGGACCGCCGCCTTCGGCGGTCGTGGGGGGAGCGGTCGCGAGCGGCGCGGCCGGCTGCCCCTCCGCCGGCTGCGCGAAGCGGGCCCGCACGCACGCCGTGAACTGCCCGAACAATTGCTTGTTCACGGTGTCGATCATCCCGCGCCCGAACTGCACGATCCGCCCGGCGATCTCGAGCTGCGCCTCCACGCGCACCTCCGATCCCCCATCCCCCCGCGGTGCGACGGTGCTGGTCATCGTCATCTTCGCCGAGCCGGCGCCGCCGCTCTCGCGCCCCTCGGCCGTCAAGCGCACGCGGCGTGCGTCCTCGTCCACCTCGTCCAGCCGTGCCGTGCCGGCGTACGCCGCCACCACCGGCCCCACCTTCACCTTCACCCGCCCGGCGAAGGTCCGGTCGTCGCGTGCCTCGGTGAGCTCCGCCCCAGGGAGACATTCCACCACCTGGCGCGGGTCGATGAGATAGCGCCACACCCGGTCCGGCGGCGCCTGAACGGTGAACGTCTCCTCGATCCGGAACGCCATGCGATCGCTCCTCGCCGGGGTCGGCGGCATCATGTGTGACGGACGGCACCAGCGTCAAGCATCGACCGCCGCGCCCGCGCGCCCGCCGTCGTCTTGTCGCCGTCCGTGCCCGCGTGGATATTCGTGGGTGGAGACGCCAGCGGGCGCGCCGCGGGAGGGCGAAGTGCGAGAGGAGATCCGCCGCATCCAGGAGCTGATGGAGGGCGAGTGCTACATCACCGACCGCGGCGTGGCCACCGCGGTCCATCTCGCCATCGCCCTCCGGAAGCCGCTCCTGGTGGAGGGACACCCCGGCGTCGGCAAGACGGAGATCGCCAAGGTGCTCGCGCGCGCCACGGGCGCCGACCTCATCCGCCTGCAATGCTACGAGGGGCTCGACGCGAGCACCGCGCTCTACGAGTGGAACTACCCGAAGCAGCTCCTCCACATCCGTCTCGAGGAGGACTCCGGCCGCCCGCTCGCGGAGCGCGAGGCGGCGATCTTCAGCGAGCCGTACCTGCTGAAGCGTCCGCTGCTGCAGGCGATCACGCACGAGGGGCGCGCGCCAGTGCTCCTCATCGACGAGGTGGACCGGAGCGACGAGGAGTTCGAGGCATTCCTGCTCGAGGTGCTCTCGGACTTCCAGGTGACGATCCCGGAGATCGGCACCGTGCGCGCGACGCACACGCCGGCGGTGGTGCTCACCTCCAACCGCTCGCGCGAGCTCTCCGAGGCGCTGCGCCGGCGCTGCCTCTATCTCTGGATCGACTATCCCTCGCTGGAGAAGGAGCTGCGCATCGTGCACGCGCGCCTGCCGGGGATCGACGCGCGGCTGGCGGAGGAGATCGGCGCGTTCATGCAGGCGCTGCGGCGCATGCGGCTGGAGAAGGTGCCGGGGGTGGCGGAGACGCTCGATTGGGCGGCGGCGCTGGTGACGCTGCACGCCTCGCACCTGGATGAGGAGCTCGTGCGCGAGACGCTCGGCTGCTTCCTGAAGGACGAGAGCGACCTCCGCGCGATCGAGGGAGAGCTCGACGCGGGACACCTCGCGTCGATGCTGGCGCCGCTCGCATGAGCAGCACGTCCGGGGCGCCCGACCTGCACGAGACGTTCGAGCAGCTCGACGAGCTGCGCCGGCGCGAGCGCCGCGTGGCGATGGCCACGCTCGTCTCCACCAAGGGGACCACACCGAAGAAGGAAGGGGCGAAGATGTGGGTGGGGGAGGACGGGCGGATCCTCGGGTCGGTGACGATCGGGGGGTGCGTGGATGCGCGCGTCGTCGCGGAGTCGGAGGAGGTGCTCGCCGCGGGCGCGCCGCGCCTGCTCTCGATGTCGCTCGGCGACGAGGACGCGTGGGACCTCGGCCTCACCTGCGGGGGGACGGTGGATGTGCTGATCGAGCCGGTGGCGCTCGACCGCGGCGACGATCCGGTGGGCGCGACGTACGAGGTCATCCGTGCCGAGTCGGAGCGCGGGCGGCGGTCGGTGGCGGTGGTCCCGCTCGGCGGCGCGCGCGGGCGGATGGTGGTGCGGGAGGACGGGAGCGTCGCCGGGACGCTCGGCGATCCCGTGCTCGACCGCGCCGCGCGCGACCAGGCGCTGGACGTGATCGGGCGCGCCGCATCGCGCACGCTGGAGCTCGAGCACGCCGGCGCGCGCGTGTCCCTCTTCTTCGAGCTGCACGGTCCCGCCACCACGCTCATCATCTTCGGCGCGGGACACGTGGCGATGCCGCTCGCGCGCTTCGCCCGGGCGCTCGGCTGGCGGACGATCATCGCGGACGGGCGCGAGCGCTACGCCACGCGCGAGCGCTTCCCCGAGGCGGACGAGCTGCGCGTCGGCATGCTGGCGGAGATCGCCGAAGGGCTGCGCTACGACGCCTCCACCTTCGTGGTGCTGGTGGCACACGACTACAAGTTCGAGGTGCCGGTGCTCCGCGTGCTGCTGTCGCGGGAGCCGGCGTACATCGGGCTGCTCGGAAACCGGACACGGGGGAAGGCGGTGCTCGACTTCCTCGCGGAGGAAGGGGTGTCGCGCGAGGCGCTGGCGCGGGTGCACGTGCCGGTGGGGCTCGACATCGGCGCACGGACCGCGGCGGAGATCGCGCTCGCGGTGGTGGCCGAGGCGGTGGCGGTGCGCAACGGGCGTCCCGGGACCCCGCTCCGCGATCGGAGGCCCGAGTGAAGGCGCATCTCGTCAGGCGCGCGACGGTGCGCCCGGAGGAGCTGGCGGGACGTGTGCTCACGCGCGAGGTGCGCGACGCCACCGGGGCGCGCGCGTTCGCGAAGGGACAGGTGGTGCGGGCGGAGCAGGTCCGCGCGCTCGTGGCGCTCGAGTGGGAGGAGCTGCACCTGATCGAGCCCGAGCCCGGAGAGATTCACGAGGACGAGGCGGGGCGGCGGATCGCGGAAGCGGCGGCCGGGGAGGGAACCGGCGTCGGCGCGTCGGCGGGGGGGCACTGGCCGATCGCCAGCACGCGCCGCGGGCTCCTGCGGGTGGACGTGGAGCGGCTCGCGCGCGTGAACGCCGTGGAGGGCGCGTGCGTGTACACGCTCTACGACGGGCAGCCGGTGGAGCCCGGGGAGGTGGTGGCGCGGGCGAAGATCACCCCGTTCGTGCTCGACGAGCGGCGCGTGGCGGATGTGGAGCAGGTCGCGCGCGAGGCGGACGGCGTGGTGCGCGTGCGCGAGTTCGTGCCCACCGTCGTGGGCGCGGTGGTGCAGGAGACGCTCGGGGAGAAGGCGATGGCGCGCTTCCGCGCCGCGCTGGCGGAGAAGGTGGCGTGGTTCGGCTCGCGGCTGCTCGAGCCGGCGTTCGCGGCGCCGACGGGGGAGGCAGTGGCCGAGGCGGTGGAGCGCGCGGTGGCCGATGGCGCGCGCGTGCTCGTCATGGCGGGGGCGAAGGCGCTGGACCCGCTCGACCCGGCGTTCGTGGCGCTGGAGCGTTTGGGCGTGAGGCTGGAGCGGTACGGCGCGCCGGCGCATCCGGGAAGCCTCTTCTGGCTCGCGCGCCACGGCGACGTGCCCGTGCTCGGGATGCCGAGCTGCGGGCTCTTCTCGCAGGCCACCGTGTTCGACCTCGTCCTGCCGCGCGTGCTCGCGGGTGAGACCGTGGGGAGCGCCGAGATCGCGGCGCTCGGCCACGGTGGGCTCATCGGGCGCGACTTCGCGTTCCGCTTCCCGCGCTACCGCGAGGCGGTGGGGCGGGGGGAGATCGAGTAGCGCGTGGTGGAGGGAATCGTGCTGGCGGCGGGAGGCTCCACGCGCTTCGGCGCGCAGAAGCTGCTCGCGCCGGTGGCGGGGCGGGCGGTGGTGCGATGGACGGTGGAGCACGCGCTCGCGTCGCGCGTGGGCGCGGTGCACGTGGTGCTGGGGCGCGACGGCGACGCGGTGCGCGCGGCGCTCGCCGGGCTCCCCGTCCGGTTCGTGGAGAGCGCGCGCTGGCGCGAGGGGTTGAGCGCCTCGCTGCACGCCGGGGTGCGCGGGGTGGCGGCGGATGCGGATGGCGCGGTGATCCTGCTCGGCGATCAGCCCACCGTGGACCACGCGGTCATCGACGCGCTGCTCGATGCGTTCGCCGCCGGGGCGCGCGGCGTGGTCGCGGCCACCTATCGAGGCGAGCGGGGGAACCCCGTGCTCTTCGGCGCGCCCCTCTTTCCCGAACTGCTCGCCACCACCGGCGACCGCGGCGCGCGCGAGGTGATCGCGCGCGATCCGTCGCGGGTGACCCTCGTGGAGATGGGGCGCGCGATGCCGCGCGACGTGGACACGGTGGACGACCTCGCCGCCGTCGAGCGAGAGCTGGCGGCGGGGGGGTGAGCCGGCATCGCGGGGGCACTCCCGGGAGCGTGCGCTCGCGCCGCGCGTGAAACTTTCCGCGGCGCGCCGCGTAGGGACGGGCGACTACAGCAGGATCCGATCGATGTTCGCGCTCCTCAAGGCTCTCGTGTTCGGCGTGCTGGGGCTGGTGCTGCTCGTCCCCGCCGCGATCGTCATGGCCGTGCTCGGTCTCCCCGCGCTCGCGATTCTCGCGGTGATCGCGCTCCCGGTGCTCGTCGTGCTCGCGGTGGTCGGCCTGCCGGTGCTCATCGTGCTCGTGGTGGCGGCCGTACTGCTCTCGGTGGTGTTCGGCGTGCTCGGCGCCATCTTCTCCATCGGCGTGCTGGTGTTCAAGCTGCTGCTCTTCGTGGCGCTCCCGGTATTCGCCGTGCTCTGGCTGGTGTCGCACCTGCGCCACCGCGACCGGTACGAGGCCACGAGCTGGAGCTAGCGCTCCACGCGGCCAGTGTTCCGGATGCACACAGCGCCCGAACTCGCTCTCGAGTTCGGGCGCTGTGTGCATCGGGTCCCTGGCCGTCAGCCGAGTAGCCAGCTCCTGGAGCTCGAGCTTCAGCTTTGTGCGATCGCGCGGATGTAGTCGCGCACGTGCGCTTGGCCCGCTCGATCACGCGACCGGTGATCGTCCCGGTCCCCTGCTGCGCGGCGGCGGCACGGGGCGCGGTGACGAGCGCCAGCCCCGGCGGCGAGCGTCGGGGGACTCGGCCTGGTCCGTATCGGCGGATGAATCCGGTGGGGGGAAGGTTCGGGGCCGGGGGCCCGGGGTCGGGGGCCAGGGGGGAGATGCGGGGCGCGGGGCGCGGGAGGCGGGGAACGGCACGAACGAGGAACGCGACGGGGCGCCGGCAGCAAGCCGGCGCCCCGTCGCACTTCCGCGTCTTGTCCTTCGCCGTTACTCCCCCTGTCCCCGCCTCTCCCGAGATCCCCCCGGCCCCCGGCCCCGGACCCCGAGCCCCCGACCCGGGGGTGAGCAGATTTCACCCCTCCCGACGTCTCACCCCATACACCCCGCACGCACTTTCTCCCCGGAGGGATGTTCGATGCGCCGTAGCACCAGATTCCTCGCCCTCGCCATCGCGATGGGCATCTGCGCGCCCGGCGCGCAGGCACAGTTCGGTGGGCTGAAGAACAAGCTCAAGAAGAAGGTGGAGGCAGCCGCCGGCGTGGGCGGAGGGGACTCGACGGCGCGCGGTGGCGCCAGCGCCGGTGATGCCACCACCGGCGCGCCGCGACGCACCGGTCCCCGCTTCGACGACCGGATCCTGGAGATGACGCCGGAGGTGCTCGACCGCCTCGCCGCGTCGCTCCACGCCGAGCGCACCAGCCGCGCGTCCGCTGCCGCCGCGCTCTCCCCCGCCGCGCGGCAGAAGTGGCAGGCGTGCGAGCAGCAGGTCATCACCTCGCCGGAGATGAAGGCGCTCCTGGACAAGTTCAGCGCGGCGAACGACCGACAGGACACGGACGCGTCCCAGAAGGCGGCCGCGGAGATGAACGCGCTCCGCGATCGCAAATGCGGCATGGATCCCAGCTCGGGGGTGTACCGCGACTCGGTGACCAGAGCCGCCAACGCGACCACGCTCCAGGCGGGGAAGTTCACCCCCGAGCAGTACTCGCTCCTCAAGGAGCGCGTGGTGCCTTTCTGCAAGCGGACGGCGGAGCAGGTCGACGGAGGGGCCCGGGTGGCGGGGAGCGGGCGCGACATCTACTACGTGTACAGCCAGCGCGAGGCCGAGGCGCTGCGCCCGCGCTGCGGCGAGCTGTCCAGCGCGATCGCCGCGACCATGTGATGCGATCGCCCGCGAGGCGCGACGTGGTGCGATGCGTCGCGCGCATGCGGCGGGGGATCGCCGGCGTGCTGGTGGCGTCGGCCGCCGTCGCGCCGCGATCGCTCGCGCAGTCGCTCCCACGCTCCGCCCTCGCCGTGCGCGACGGCGGAGCGTGGCACGAGTGGTGGTCGTCGGAGCGCGCGCCCGCGCGCTGGGATTCCGCCAGCCCCACGCTCGCGCGCGCCGTCGCGTGGCACGAGGTGAGCGCGGGGATCGAGCAGGGGGAGCTGGCCCTCCGCGGCACCGGCGAGGCGTGGCGTCTGCGCGTGATCCTCGTGCGCTTCGATGCCCGTCGCCTGCGTCTCGCCCTGGCGCGCGCGGTCCGCGATGAAGGGCTGCTCGGCGCGTGGACGGTGGACTCGGCCCCTGACGACGCGGCGCTCGCCGTCAACGCCGGGCAGTTCACCGGCGGCACGCCGTGGGGGTGGCTCGTGATGGACGGCGTCGAGCTGCAGCCGCCGGGCACCGGGCCGCTCTCCATGGGAGTGGTGATCGACTCCGCCGGAGCGCTCCGCCTGGTGGACGCCGCGTCCCTCGATGCGGCGCGCGCGGCCGGCGGGATCGCGCACGCGTTCCAGTCCTATCCCACGCTCCTCACCGGGGACGGCGAGATTCCCGCGCCGCTCCGCGCGGATGGACGGGGGATCGACGTCGCGCACCGCGACTCTCGGCTCGCGCTCGGCGTGCTGCGCGACGGGCGGGTGCTGCTCGCGCTCACGCGCTTCGATGCGCTGAACGGCACCCTCTCCTCCCTCCCCTTCGGCCCCACCGCGCCGGAGATGGCGGCCCTCATGGGAGCGCTCGGCTGCCGGCGCGCGGTGATGCTCGACGGCGGCCTCTCGGGACAGTTGCTCGTGCGCGACCGCGAGGGACGCGCGAGCGAGTGGAGCGGGATGCGTTCCGTCCCGCTCGCGCTCGTCGCGCGTCCGTCACGCGAGATCAGCGATCGTCGCTGAGATCCTGCTGGGACTGGCCGAACTTCTTCTGGATCTTCCCCTCCATCTCCTTGGCCCGCCCCTTCAGATGCTCACTGGCGTTGTCGGTGGCATCGCCCACGTCGCCGCGCACCTTCCCCTCGAGCTCCTTCGCTCGCCCTTCCAGCTCGTTCTCCGCCCCGCGCTGCTCCATGTCTCTATCGCGATTCCGATCGTCCATCGTGACCTCCAGTGCTGCTGATTGCGGCCCCCGGCGCCCTCCGCCGGTTCGGCCCGTGACGAGTCTGGCAACTGACGTGCCGCGCGCGCCCGCCTCCCGCGCGATGCGCGCAACCGTGCCGGGCATCGCCGCGGTCGAGCGGTCTCCCGCGCGGCGCCCTCCTTGCGTCACTCGCGCGCTGGCACGCATTGTCCGAGTGTGCCGCCCGGCACGCCGCGGGCGGCACGCCCTTTCGCCGCGAGGTCGCGTGACACAACCCGTCGGGATCGAGCCGCCGCCCCGGCACAAGGTGCAGGCGGCCTTCGTCGTGAACGGCGAGCGGCACGAGATCGCGTTCGCGCCGCACCACACGCTGCTCGAGGTCCTCCGCGAGGAGCTCGGACTCACCGGCACGAAGCACGGCTGCGAGCTCGGAGAGTGCGGCACCTGTCTGGTGCTCGTGGACGGCACGCCGCTCCTCTCCTGTCTCGCGCTCGCGCTGTCGTACGCCGAGCGCCCCATCCAGACGGTGGAAGGGCTGGCGGCCGGCGGCGCGCTGCACCCGTTGCAGCGTGCGTTCGCCGACGTCGGCGCGGCGCAGTGCGGATACTGCACGCCCGCGTTCCTGCTCGCGGCGAAGGCACTGCTCGCCGAGCGACCGCATCCCACGCGCGACGAGATTCGCGAGGCGCTGAGCGGGTGCCTGTGCCGCTGCACGGGCTACCACCAGATCGTCGAGGCGGTGGCGCTGGCCGCCGAGCGCATGGCGGAGGGACGCGCCGGCGACGCGGGAGCGGAGGCGCCGCGGTGAGCGCGCGAGACACCGGCGGGGACGGGCTGCGCGTGGTCGGCACGCCGCGCCCCAAGGTGGATGCGCCGGCGAAGGTGACGGGCACGCTGCGATTCGCCGATGATCTCGCGCGCCCGCGCATGCTGCACGCGAAGCTCCTCCGCGCGCCGATCGCGCACGCGCGCATCGTCCGCATCGACACCGCACGCGCAGCGGCGCACCCCGGTGTGGTGGCCGTGCTCACCGGGCGCGACCTCCCGGTGCCGTTCGGCATCCTCCCGGTGTCGCAGGATGAGCACGCGCTCGCGCTCGACCGCGTGCGCTTCGTGGGTGATCCGGTGGCCGCCGTGGCCGCGCTGGACGAGGAGACGGCGGCCGAAGCGCGCGAGCTGATCGAGGTGGAGTACGATCCCCTTCCCGCCGTCGCGTCGATCGACGAGGCGCTCGCGGGGCAGGCGCCGCCCATCCACGACCACGGCGACGACGGGAACGTCCACAAGCGCGTGGCGCTCGAGTTCGGCGACGTCGATGCGGCGATGGCCGGAGCGGAGCTGGTGTTCGACGACGTGTTCTTCTACGGCGGCAGCACGCACCTCCCCATGGAGCAGCACGCCGCGCTCGCCGAGTGGTCGCCGGAGGGGCGGCTCACCCTCTGGTCGAGCACGCAGACGCCGCACTACGTGCACCGCGCGCTCTCCCGGGTGCTCGGGCTCCCGCCGGCGCGCGTGCGCGTGATCGCGACGCCGAACGGCGGCGCCTTCGGCGGGAAGTCCGACCCGTTCGGGCACGAGATCGCCGTCGCCGAGCTCGCGCGGCGCACGGGGCGCCCGGTGAAGATCTGCCTGACGAGAGAGGAGGTGTTCCACTGCCACCGCGGACGCCACCCCACGCTCATGCGCCTCCGCACCGGCGTGACGCGCGACGGCGCCATCGTCGCCATGGACTTCACCTCCTACCTCGATGGCGGTGCGTACGGCTCCTACGGCGTGGCCAGCACGTACTACACGGGCGCCCTCCAGACCGTGACGTACCGCGTCCCGCACTACCGCTTCCGCGGCGCGCGCGTGTTCACCAACAAGGCGCCCTGCGGCCCCAAGCGCGGCCACGGCACGCCGCAGCCGCGCTTCGCCGTGGAGTGCCAGCTCGATCGCATCGCCGAGCGCCTCGGGCTCGACCCCGCGGAGATGCGGCTGCGCATCCTCCAGCCCCCGCACAGCGTCACCGCCAACTGGCTCCGCATCGGGTCGATGGGGCTCGGCCGCTGCATCGAGGCTGCCGTGCGGGCGAGCGGCTGGCGCGAGCGGTTCCGCAGGCTCCCGCACGGACGCGGCCTGGGGCTCGCCTGCTCATCGTACATCTCCGGCGCGGGGCTCCCGATCTACTGGAACGCGATGCCGCACTCCGGCGTGCAGCTCAAGCTCGATCGCTCGGGAGGCGTGGCGGTCTTCTGCGGGAGCACCGACATCGGCCAGGGGTCGGACACGGTGCTCGCCTGCTGCGTGGCCGAGGTGCTGGGGATCGAGCCGGAGGACATCCGCGTCGTCACCGGCGACACCGACCTCACGCCGGTGGACCTGGGCTCGTACTCGTCGCGCGTGACGCTGATGACGGGGAACGCCGCGATCGAGGCCGCCGAGCGCGCGCGCGACACCATGTCGCCTCCCGTCGCGGCATCGCTCGGCGTGCCGCTCGAGCGCCTCGCCTTCGGCGGCGGTCGCGTGTTCGACAGCGAGCGCCCGGAGCACGGCGTGTCGTTCGCCGAGGCGGTGCAGACCGCCGAGGCGGCGCTGGGCACCATCGGCGCCACCGGATCGTACACGCCCCCGCGCGCCCCCGGCCGCTACAAGGGCGCGGGCGTGGGACCGTCGCCGGCGTACTCGTACTCCTGCGCCGTGGCCGAGGTGATCGTGGACCCCGAGACGGGGATCGTCCGCGTACCGAAGGTCTGGATCGCGCACGACATCGGGCGCGCCATCAACCCGCTGCTCGCCCGGGGACAGGTGGAGGGGTCGGTGTACATGGGGCTCGGCGAGGCGCTGATGGAGGAGATGACGTACCGCAACAGGCTCCGCACGGTGGTGCACCACCACCCGAGCATGCTCGAGTACAAGAGCATCACATCGCTCGAGATGTGCGACGTGGAGACGATGCTCGTGGAGGAGCCGGATCCCGAGGGGCCGTTCGGCGCGAAGGAGGTGGGACAGGGGCCGCTGCTGCCGATCCCGCCCGCGGTCGCGAACGCGGTGTACGACGCCGTGGGCGTGCGCGTGGACGAGGCGCCCAGCTCGCCGCACGCGGTGTTGCGCGCGCTCCGCGACAAGGCGCGCGGCAAGGGGGGCCGGTACGGGCCCACGGCGTTCCCCGACTACGCCTTCCCCGCGCCCACGCGCGTGCCCCTCCCGGAGGGGGAGCGCTGATGCTGCGCCTGCCGCGCTTCCGGCTGGTGGAGCCACGCTCGGTGTACCAGGCGGTGGTGGCGCGCGCCGAGTTCGGCGACGACGCCGCGTACGTCGCCGGCGGCACCGACCTCTACCCGAACATGAAGCGCCGCCAGCAGACGCCATCCACCGTCATCTCCCTCGCGAGACTCGCGGAGCTGGAGGAGATCGGCGGCACCCCGGGCACGGGGATGCGCATCGGCGCCGGCGTCACCCTCGCCCGCCTCGCCCGCCATCCGCTGGTGGCCGAGTACTATCCCGCCGTCGCCCGCGCGGCGTCGCTCGTCTCCACGCCGCCGCTCCGCAACATGGGCACCATCGGCGGCAACCTGCTGCTCGACACGCGCTGCAACTACTACGACCAGACGTACGAGTGGCGGCAGGCGATCGGCTTCTGCATGAAGAAGGACGGCGAGACCTGCTGGGTGGCGCCGTCGAGCCCGCGCTGCTGGGCGGTGCAGTCGTCCGACGGCGCGCCGGTGGCGGTGGCGCTGGACGCCGAGATCACGCTCGCGAGCGTGAGCGGTGCGCGGCGCATCAGGGCATCGGAGCTCTACCGGAACGACGGGATGCGCCACCTCGCGAAGGAGCCGGGGGAGCTGCTCGCCTCGTACATCCTCCCGCCGCTCGGCGCGTGGCGCGCGACGTACGTGAAGCTGCGCCGGCGCGGCTCCTTCGACTTTCCCGTGCTCGGCGTCGCCGCGCGCGTGGACTTCGAGCCCGACGGCACCGTGCGCGCCGCGCGCATCGTGCTCGGCGCCGTGGCATCGTGCCCGCTCGAGATCCCGGCCGCCGCCGACGCGCTGGTGGGGCGCCCGCTCGACGCTGCATCCATCGCCGCCGCCGCGGACGCGGCCTACAGACCCGCGAAGCCGATGGACAACACGGATTTCGCGCTGGCGTGGCGCAAGGACATGGTTCGCATCTACGTGCGGCGCGCACTCGAGGAGCTCCGCGGCTAGAATCCTGTCGCCGGGCCACCCACCCATCGAGCCCACCAACGAGCGCGCGCGAGCGCTCCGTGTCGTGGCTTCGCGGGGCTCCTCGGACCTCGCACCGGCGAGGCGCGGGGCTGGCGGGACTCCGTGGCCTGGCGGCGGCCGTGGTAGGCTCCTGGTACTGGCGTGACGCGGGCCGTGGTGGGCTCCGTGGCCTGGCGTGACGCGGGCCGTGGTGGGCTCCGTGGCCTGGCGTGACGCGGGGGTGTGGCTCTGGCGGCGTCGCGCTTACACGCTGCGAGCC
>DASTSH010000062.1:0-2148 GCA_035760785.1 Gemmatimonadaceae bacterium
CTTCGAGGGGAACTGGAAGATGAACCACGGGCCGAGCGAGGCACGCGCGTTCATGCGCGCCTTTCTCGAGCGCTACGCCGCGCGGCGCGATCGCACGGTGGTGCTGTTCCCGCCGGCGCTCGCGCTCGCCGCGGTGCGCGACGAGCTGGAGACGGCAGGTCGCGACGACGTGCTGCTCGGCGTCCAGAACGTGCACAGCGCCCCGAAGGGCCCGTTCTGCGGCGAGATCTCGGCGCCGATGGCGCGCGACGCCGGCGCCTCGTGGTGCCTCGTGGGGCACTCGGAGCGGCGCCACGTGTTCGGCGAGAGCGACGCCGAGACGGCGGAGAAGGTGAAGATCGCGCTCGCGAGCGGTCTCGTGCCGGTGCTGTGCGTGGGCGAGAAGCTCGAGGAGCGCGAGCGCGGCGAGACCGAGAGCGTGGTGCTGCGTCAGCTCGAGGCCGGGGTGAGCGCCGTCGAGAGCGCCGCGGTGGGCGGGATCGTCGTCGCGTACGAACCCGTGTGGGCGATCGGGACGGGGAAGACCGCCACGCCCGACGACGCGGCGGCGGTGCACCGGGTCATCCGGCGCGACCTGGCGGCGCGTATCGGGGCGCGCGCGGCTGAGGTGCCGATCCTCTACGGCGGGAGCGTGAACCGGGCGAACGCGGCGGCGCTGCTGGGCGCGGAGAACGTGGATGGGCTGCTCGTGGGCGGAGCGAGCCTGGACCCGGAGGAATGGGCCGCGATCTGCGCTACTTGACGCGCGGTGCTAAGTGTCGTGATATTTGCGAGTTACATTCGACGGTCCATTCACCATCCCGGCACACGCGCATGCTGTACACCATCCTGCTCGTCCTCCTCGTCATCGACAGCATCGTCCTCACCACCGCCGTGCTCATGCAGTCGGGCGACGGGGGCGGAATGGCCGCGAGCTTCGGTGGCGTCAGCAGCTCCACCTCGTCGTGGCTGGGGGCGCGCCAGACCGGGAACCTGCTGACCAAGGCGAGCTGGTGGTCGGGCGGGATCTTCCTGGCGCTGGCGTTCATCCTGTCGCTGGCGTCCACGCGCTCGAGCGCGCCGAAGTCGGTGCTCGACCAGACCTTCCAGACTCCGGTGACCGCCCCGGCGGCCCCGGCGACCGGTGGCGCGGCGAACCCGGCGGTGCCGCTGCAGCCCGCTCCGGAGCAGGGCAGCGGGGCCGCCAACCCGGGCACCAACGCACCGGCCACCTCCAAGCCGTAACGATCGCGGATCAGTGACTCAGCGCTCAGCCGAACCGGGGTTCCTCCTCCTCGAGGACGGAACCCTTTTTCGCGGCCTCCTCCACGCGGGAGAGCCGCTCACGGTCGCCGAGGTCGTGTTCACCACGAACATGAGCGGCTACCAGGAGGTCTTCACCGACCCGTCGTACCGCGCGCAGATCGTGGTGATGACGGCGCCGATGATCGGCAACTACGGGGTCAACGGCAGCGACCCCGAGTCGGCGCAGGCGCAGGTGGCGGGGGTGATAGTCCGCGAGCTCGCGCGGCACCACTCCAACTGGCGCGCCGAGGGCGACCTGCTCTCGTGGCTGATGGCGGCAGGGATCCCGCTGCTCGAGGGAGTGGACACGCGGAAGCTCACGCGCCATCTCCGCACCGTCGGGGTGATGCGCGGGGTGATCGCGCCAGGGACGGAGCCCAGCGCCGAGGCGCTCGCCGCTCTCGGCGCATGCCCCTCGATGGAGGGGCTCGACCTCGCCACGGTGGTGTCCACACGCGAGCGCTACCAGTGGGGCGACCCGCAGGCGCCGCGGCACATCGTGGCCTACGACTACGGGATCAAGCGCAACATCCTGCGCCTGTTCGCCGACCACGGCTGCCGGATCACCGTGGTGCCGGCGCAGACGCCGCCGGAGCAGGTGCTCGAGCTCGCTCCCAACGGCGTCTTCCTCTCGAACGGGCCGGGCGATCCCGCCGCGGTGGAGTACGCTCCCGCGGCAGTCCGGAAGATCGCCGACGCCGGGGTGCCGCTCTTCGGCATCTGCCTCGGGCACCAGATCGTCGCGCTGACCTACGGCGCGAGCACGGTGAAGATGCCCTACGGGCACCGGGGCGGAAATCATCCCGTGAAGGAAGTGTCCACCGGGCGGGTGCTAATCACGTCGCAGAACCACGGATTTGCGGT
>DASTSH010000063.1:0-11385 GCA_035760785.1 Gemmatimonadaceae bacterium
GAAATTCACCCTCGATAGCCCTCCCCGCGACACGTAGTGCGCCAGCTCCTCCGCGCCGAGCACCTCGCGCGCGATGGTGCGGTCGTCGCGGCCGGCGGCGATCCCCCGCTCGATGGCGGCGATGGTCTCCTCCAGCCAGTCGGCTTTCGCGAGGAGCGCATCCACCGGGTTCGGGACGAGGCCGCGGTGCGCGTCGAAGAGGCGCGCGGGGCGCAGCTCGGCCGCGGCGCGCACGCTGCGCGCGAGCGCGCGCGGATCCTCGCCAGGGTGCGCGACTCGCACCTTCACGCCGAGAAAGAGATCGCCGGCGAAGAGCGTCTCCCGCTCCGCGTCCCACACCACGTGGTGGTCCGCCGAGTGACCGGGGGTGGGGAGCAATCGCAGCGCGTCGGTGTCGAAGGGTGCCATCGGCGACGTGAGCCGTGGCGGCGTTCCCCAGATCACGCGGCGGTAGAGGCCGAGCGGCGGGTGCGCGGCGAGCGCGGCGCGCGTGGCCTCCGAGGCACCGATCGGGAGCCGGCCGCGCGCCGCGAGCTCCACGTTTCCCGCGTGGTCCTCGTGGTAATGCGTGAGCAGCACCCCGCTCGGGCGTGCTCGGTCGAGGAACGCGGCGAGCTCGCGGGCCACGGCGGGGAAGCCGAGGTCGATGAGCACGCCGCGCACGAGGAACGCGCTCACCCCGTAGCCGATGGAACGGCTGATCCGCGTGGACATCACCACGCGGGTGACGTCGTCATGGCGTTCGAGGGTGAGCATCCACGAAGTCTACGCCCCCGGCGTGCCGGCACGGCAGGGGGCCGTCGCCGTGGACCGGCCGTCACCAGGGTGGACAGGGCGCGCCCCCGCGCCTACTATAAATCATGCTCCATACCGAGACGATCGGCGGCGACACGCGCGTCCGCGCCCTAGCGGGCGCGGCGGCCCGTGCTGGGTGGTCTGAAGCTTGCTCCGCCGGTCGTGGCGGCGCCGCGCTCGATGCGCGCGCCGGATCGGAGTTCGCGCTCGGCTAGCGACTGCGGCGGGAGAGCTGCTTGGCACAAGCGCCCGGCCCCCCACTGGCCGGGCGCTCCACTTTTTTGCTGTGACAATCCCATGATCGAAGAGCTGAAGCAGAAGCTGGAGGCGGAAGTCAATCGCCTGCAGCACGAACTGAACGTCACGCTGCCGAACGAGATCAGGAAGGCGGTGGAGCTCGGCGACCTGCGCGAGAACAGCGAGTACAAGTCGGCGCTGGAGCGTCAGCAGTTCGTGCAGGCGCGGCTCGGCCAGCTCCGGCAGCGACTCAGCAAGCTCTCGCAGATCGACGTCACGCAGATCCCCGCGGACAAGGTGGGACTCGGCTCCCGCGTCACCGTGGAGGATCAGAAGACGAAGGGTACCGAGGTCTACAACCTCGTGTTCGGCGACGCGGTGGAGTTCGAGGAAGGGCACGTGACGATGGCGTCCCCGATCGGACGCGCGCTCATCGGAAAGGGCGTGGGTGACGTGGCCGTGCTCAAGCTCCCCGCGATCACGCGGCAACTGAAGATCGTCGATCTGCAGACCATCCATCAGCAGGTGGCGCTCGAGGAGTGAGCGCGGCGCCGCCGGCGCGTGCGTGGTGACGACGGAGGGGAGGGTGCCGATCGCGGCGCCCTCCCCTCCGCGCACGTGCCCCGTGGAGCGCAGCCAGGCAGGCCCCCTGGACAAGTCGAACGGCGGAACATACGATCCTGGCGACCTCATCCTTCGCGAGGCTCCGCTGATGCCAGCCGTCGAGCTGCGGCCGCGTTCCGTCGCCGCCATGATCGACACCGTGGTCCACCTCATGCGGCAGCGGTACGCCGATTACTTGGTGGTCGCCATCGTCCCCGCGCTCCCCGCGTTCCTCGTGCTCGCCTTCGCGCCAGAGTCCGCGCTCACGCTGGCCACGCGGCTGTGCCTCGTGTTCTCGCAGCCGGTGACCGCGGTGGCGACCGCCGTGCTCGTCGGCGGCGCGTACCGGGGAGAAACCACCACCACGGGGGAAGCGCTCCGGAAAGCCGGCCGCCTGCTGCGCTCGTCGATCAACGTCAACATCTCGCGGGGCGTCCTCGTCCTGCTGGGCGCCCTGTTGCTGATCGTCCCCGGCTTCATCGTGCTCGCGTGGGTGTACGTGGCGCTCGTGGTGCTCGCGCTCGAGGGCACGGACATCAACGGCTCCCTCCGCCGCTCGCGCGAGCTCGCGCGCGGCTCGGTGGGGCGGATCTTGGGGACGTGGCTCGCGGTGACGGTCGCCTACTTCGTCGCCGTGCTGTCGTTCGGCTTCGTGGTGGGGTGGATCGCCGGCCTCACGGTGCACCACCTGTCGCCCCGGCTGGCGGAGGTGGCCGGCACACTCGGCACCCTGATCTTCCTCCCCCTCCCCATGATCGCGCCGGTGGTGGTCTACCACGACCTGCGGATCCGCAAGGAAGGGCTCGATCTCGAGCTGCTCGCCGCGGACATCGATCGGGAAGTGGCGCAGCAAGCGGGCGTTCCCGCCGTGGGGGCGATCGCGCCCGAGACCTGAGGGGGCGCTACCGCTCGATCCCGAACATCCGCGCCACCTCCTTGCCGTAGCGCGCCAGCTCCCCGTCGATCTGGTCGGTGTGCCAGCCGAGGAGCGGCGCGACCACGCGCGCCACCGCCGGCGCGGCGGCCATGCCGTGGTCGCGCGTCTCGAACGCGACGTGCAGCCGCCGGATGAGGAGGTCGGCGAGCGTGAGCGCCATCTCGTGCTCCACCGCCCAGTGCAGCTCGGCCACGATGTACGGCAGGCCGGGAGCCACCTGCGCGGCCAGGGCGTGGTTGCTGCCGACGATCGCCCACACCTCGCGCCACTCGGTGCCGTAGGCGTGCACCAGATGCTCGGAGAGGCCGCGGATGCCGATCGACGCCCGCGCCATCTCGAGCTCCCGGTCGAGCGATGCGATCTCGCCACCGGGGAGCGGCACGCGGTCGGTGGGAGCGCGCGGGGCGCCGATGCCGAGCGTCCTCGTCACCTCGTCCACCACCTCGGCGGCCATCGCGCGGTACGTGGTGAGCTTGCCGCCGCTCACGGTGAGGAGGCCGGGGCGCGTCCATGCCAGCGCATGCTCGCGCGACACGCTCCCCGGCGCACCGTCGCCGGCGGCGACGAGCGGGCGGACTCCAGCCCACGCGCTCACCACATCCGAGGGGGCGAGGTGCGCCGCGGGGAAGTACGCGTTGGCCGAGCGGAGCAGATACGCGACGTCCGCGCTCGTGGCGCGGACGCAGTCGAGCGGGCCCGCGTAGTCGGTGTCGGTGGTGCCGATGATCGTGAGCCAGCCGCCGGGGAGGATGAACATCACGCGGCCATCGATGGGCGACGTGATGGTGAGCGCGCCCTTCGCGCCGATGCGGTCGCTCGGCACGGCCACGTGCACCCCCTTCGTGCCGCGCAGCTCCGGCGCGGCCTCCGGATCGGCGAGGCGGCGCACCGCGTCGCTCCACGGCCCGGTGGCGTTCACCACCGCGCGCGCGTCCACGCGCACGCACCGGCCGCCGAGTGCGTCGAGCACCTGCGCGCCGCGCACGCTCTCGCCGTCGAGCACCAGCTCCCGCACCGCGGCGTGGTTGAGCACCACCGCGCCCGCGCGCGCGGCGGCGCGGAGGGTGGCGACGGTGAGACGCGCATCGTCGGTGCCGGCGTCGAAGTAGCGCGCGCCGCCGCGCAGCCCGAGCTGGCGCAGTGCCGGCTCGAGCGCGGAGACGCGCCGGATGCCGAGCGGGCGGTGGCCGCCGATGTTGCGGAAGAGCGCGAGCGCGTCGTATAGAAAGAGTCCGGCGCGCAGCTTCCACATCGGCACGCGCGCGTGCTCGTACACGGGCCAGAGGAACTCGAGCGGGCGCACGAGGTGCGGCGCGATGCGGAGGAGCGTGCGCCGCTCGCGGCTCGCTTCATACACGAGGTGCAGCTCACCGTGCTCCAGGTAGCGCAGGCCGCCGTGCACGAGCCGCGACGAGCGGCTGGACGTGCCGCTGGCGAAGTCGTCCCGCTCCACCAGCGCCACCGAGAGTCCGCGCATGGCGGCGTCGCGGGCGATGCCGGCGCCGGTGATCCCGCCGCCGATCACCAGGACGTCGAACGGCTGGCGACCGAGCGCGTCGAGCGCCGCCGCGCGCGAGCGGGCGGAGAATCCGGCGTGGCGCGTCGCCGTCACGTGGCGCTCCGGGCGTGGCGCGCCGCGTGAGCGACCGCGAGCGCTGGGAGGCGCGGCACCTCGCCGCGGGGGACGCGTCTCCCGGGGAGCCGTCGCCGTGGGTGATGTCGCGGGCACTCGCGCTGGGTTCGGGCGGGGTGGCACTCGACCTCGCGTCCGGGCGCGGACGTCACGCCGTTCCGCTGGCGGCCGCCGGCGTGCGCGTGGTGGCGGTGGACATCAGCGAGCACGCCGTGCGCGTCGCGCGGCGTGCGAGCCTGGGGGCGGTGCACGGCGTGGTGGCGGATGCCGGCGCGCTCCCATTGCGCGCCGGCGCCTTCGACGTCGTGCTCTGCGTCCGCTTCCTGGACCGTGTCCTCCTGCCGCGTCTGCCGCATCTGCTGCGCCCCGGAGGCGCGCTCGTGTGCGAGATCTTCACCGACGCGCAGCGAACACTCGGGCGGGGACCAAGCGACCCAGCCCACCTCCTCCGTGCGGGCGAGCTGCCGGCGCTCGTCCATCCGCTGCGCATCGTCGAGTACCACGAGGGCCTCGCGCGCGATCTCTCCGTCCAAGACTATGTCGCCCGCATCGTCGCGGTCAATGACGGAGGTCGCCTCGGCGCCACGGAACAGACGAGTACGCACGTTTCGTGCTAAGGCCGAGTACGGGACGCGGGGCGGGGGACGCGGGGCGCGGGCTGGTCGGGAGGGATCGCGATCACCAGGCGTGCTCCGCGTCGCCGCGAGGCGGATCGACGTCGTTCCCCCGCGCCCCGCGCCCCGCCTCCCGCCTCCCGCTTCCCGCTTCCCGCTTCCCGCTTCCCGCGTAACTTCAAGACATGGCTACCTACGGAACCAACGGCCGCCGCGTCGCCATCGTGGCGGGGCTCAGGACCCCCTTCGCGAAGGCCGGCACCGATCTCAAGACCCAGAGCGCGCAGGATCTCGGCCGCGCCGTGGTGGCCGAGCTGCTCGAGCGCTCCAATCTCGACGGGAAGCTCGTGGACACGCTGGTGTTCGGCACCGTCATTCCGTCGGTGCTCGCGCCGAACATCGCGCGCGAGGTGGCGCTCCTCCCCATGCTCCCCAAGGGGATCCCGGCGTTCACCGTGAGCCGCGCGTGCGCATCCGCGAACCAGGCGATCACCGACGCCGCCGACCAGATCGTGCTCGGCAACGCCGACGTCGCGATCGCCGGCGGCGCGGAGTCGCTCTCCAACGTGCCCATCCTCCACTCGCGCGCCTTCTCCGACATCCTCGTCTCCGCCTCCAAGGCGAAGTCGGCGGGGAAGCGGGTCGGCGCGTTCACGCGCGTGCGGCCGCGCGACCTGATCCCCATCACCCCGGCGATCGCCGAGCCGTCCACGGGGGAGACGATGGGACAGTCGGCGGAGAAGATGGCGAAGCTGAACCACATCCCGCGCGAGGAGCAGGATCAGTTCGCGCTCCGCTCCCACCGCCTCGCCGCGGCCGGGACGTCGGACGGCCGGCTCACGGCGGAGATCATGCCGTACTACGTGCCTCCGCGGTACGATTCCGTACCCACGTCGGACAACGGCGTCCGCACGGACACGAGCTTCGAGCAGCTCTCCGCGCTCAAGCCGGTGTTCGACCGGCGCTACGGCACGGTCACCGCGGGGAACTCCTCCCCGCTCACCGACGGCGCCGCCGCGGTGATCCTCATGAGCGAGGAGAAGGCGCGCGCGCTCGGCTACCAGCCACTCGCCTTCATCCGCGCGTACGCGTACGCGGCGCTCGACCCGGGGGAGCAGCTGTTGCAGGCGCCCGTGCTCGCCGCGCCGGTGGCGCTCCGGCGCGCCGGGCTCTCACTCAAGGACATCGACCTCGTGGAGATGCACGAGGCGTTCGCCGCGCAGGTGCTCTCGAACCTGCAGGGGTTCGAGAGCAAGGCGTGGGCGGAGCGCGCCGGCTTCTCCGAGCCGGTGGGGGAGGTGGACCGCTCCCGCCTGAACGTGATGGGCGGATCGATCGCCATCGGCCACCCGTTCGGCGCCACCGGGGCGCGCATCACCACCACGCTCGCCCACGAGCTCCGGCGCCGCGGCGGTCAGTTCGGGATGATGACCGTCTGCGCCGCCGGGGGGATGGGCTTCGCGATGATCCTGGAGGCCGCGGCATGACCGCCGTGAACGAGGTCGCCGCCGGCGCGCGCGCGCTGACGGTGGAGATGGTGGACGGCATCGCCGTCGTCACCTTCGATCTGCCCGGCGAGCCGGTGAACAAGTTCACCCCCGGCGTGCTGGAGGAGTTCGGGACGCTGCTGGACCGCGCCGACCGCGACACGAGCATCCGCGCCATGGTGCTCGTGTCGGGGAAGCCGGACATCTTCATCGCCGGCGCGGACATCGACCAGTTCCTCACCATCCACACCGCGCGCGACGCGGAGGCGATGAGCCGCGATGGGCAGCAGCGCATGGACCGGCTGGAGAAGTGCCGCGTGCCGGTGCTCGCCGCGATCCACGGCGCGTGCCTCGGCGGCGGGCTCGAGGCGGTGCTCGCCTGCGCGTATCGCATCGCCACCGATCATCCGAAGACCGTGCTCGGCGCCCCGGAGGTGATGCTGGGGCTCATCCCCGGCGCGGGGGGGACGCAGCGTCTCCCGCGCACGGTGGGGCTGCGCGGCGCGCTCGACATGATGCTCACGGGGCGCAACATCCGCGCGAAGAAGGCGCTCCAGATGGGGCTCATCGACGAGCTGGTGCACCCGTCGATCCTGCGCGAGGTGGCGCTCGACCGCGCGCGACAGCTCGCGGAGGGGAAGATCAAGCGCACGCGCGCGAGAAAGTCGCGCGGCGCCGCCGCGCTCGTGCTCGAGGACACCCCGCTCGGGCGGAAGGTCGTGTTCCGGCAGGCGCGCGAGCAGACCCTGAAGAAGACGCACGGCCACTACCCCGCGCCGCTCGCGGTCATCGACGCGGTGCGCGCCGGCTACGAGTCGCGCGAGCGCGGCTTCGCCGAGGAGGCGCGGCTGTTCGGGGAGATGGCGGTCACCGACCAGGCGCGGCAGCTCATCTTCCTGTTCTTCGCCACCACCGCGCTCAAGAAGGATCGCGGCGTGGATGTCCCCGTGGAGCCGCTCCCCGTGGACAAGCTCGGGGTCCTCGGCGCGGGGTTCATGGGCTCGGGGATCGCGAGCGTGGCGGCGATGCAGGGAACCGTGGTCCGGCTCAAGGACGCGGAGTATTCGCGCGTGGCGAAGGGGCTCAAGGCGGTGCACGACGTGCTGCGCGAGCGGCTGGCGAAGAAGCAGATCAGCCGCCGCCAGTTCGAGGACCAGCTCTCGCTCGTGGGCGGCACGATCGACTACTCCGGCTTCCAGAGCGTGGACCTGGTGGTGGAGGCGGTGTTCGAGGACCTCGCGCTCAAGCACCGCGTGCTCGAGGAGGCGGAGGCGGTGATCCCCGGCGACGCGATCTACGCGTCCAACACGAGCACGATCCCGATCGCGCGCATCGCCGAGCCGTCGCGGCGTCCGGAGCAGGTGCTGGGGATGCACTTCTTCTCCCCGGTGCACAAGATGCCGTTGCTCGAGGTGATCGTGACGCCGCGCACCGCCCCCGTGGCCACGGCCACCGCGGTGGCGTACGGGAAGAAGCTGGGGAAGCACGTGATCGTGGTGAACGACGGGCCGGGCTTCTACACCACGCGCACGCTCGCGGCGTACATGAACGAGGCGGGCTACCTGCTCGACGAGGGGGTGCCCATCGATGCGCTCGACCGCGCGATGGTGGAGTTCGGGTTCCCCGTGGGCCCGATCACGCTCATGGACGAGGTGGGGCTGGACGTGGGCGGCAAGGTGGGGCTCGTGATCCACGAGGCGTTCGGTGAGCGGCTGGCGCCATCGGAGTCGCTGGCGCGCGTGCTCGCCGACGGGCGCACGGGGCGGAAGGGAGGGAAGGGGTTCTACCGCTACGATGCGTCGGGGAAGAAGGCGGGGGTGGACCAGAGCGTCTACCAGCTCCTCCCCACGGGGACGAACCGCGTGGAGGTGCCGGTGGTGGAGATGCAGCAGCGGTGCACGCTCGCGATGGTGAACGAGGCGGTGCGCTGTCTGGAGGAAGGGATCCTCCGCTCGCCGCGCGACGGAGACATCGGCGCCGTGTTCGGGATCGGCTTCCCCCCCTTCCGCGGCGGCCCGTTCCGCTACACCGATGCCGTGGGGGCGGCGAACGTCGTCCGCCAGCTCGAGGTGTACCACGGCCGCTTCGCCCCGCGCTTCGCGCCGGCGCCGATGCTGGTGGAGATGGCGCGATCGGGGAAGCGGTTCTACCCGGAGGGGTGAGCGGAGCGCCGCGCGCTCACGGCTTCTCCGGAAGCATCGCCGAGCGCGCGCGCATCCCTTGCTTGGTCCAGATCACCACGGCGCCACACGCGCTGGCGGGGGAGCTGAACTGCGGCGGCACCTGCGCGCCGCTCGTGTACACCTCGATCGCCGCCACGTCCTTCGGGCTCACGTAGGCGTCGATGTCGCCGTCCGGCGGATCGTCGCGGTGCCCGTCGATGAAGTACGCGGGCGTGCACTGCCGGAGCGGCACGCCGCTGGAGTCCTCCACCGCGCCGCGGTCGAGACTCGGCACCCCCTGGTCGGGCGGGGGGCGGCGCCCTCCCGTTCTGGGACGGGCGGACGGCCGGACGCTGACTCCCGCGCGCGACATCCGGATCCCGGGGCGGTCGACGAACGGTCCGGTCACGGACATCACCACCACCCCCGGCACGCCGCGCAGCACATCCGTGAGCGTGAGCCCGCCGCGCCGCTCGATCTCGTCGGCCGTGAGATAGCTGCCCACCCCCAGCCGCCGCCGCCGGTCGAAGCCGGAGGCGCCGAGCCCGCGGGCCACCACGTCCACCGGCGCGAGCACCTGCACACGGTCGCCGAGCACGATGTCCGCGTGTGCCCGCGCGCCGCTCCGCAGATCCACCGCCCGGCGCACGGGAGCGTATCCCACCTGCCGCACGTCGAGCATCTGCGTTCCCGAGGGGAGCGCGCCCAGGTGCACCGTGCCGCTGTCATCGGTGAAGATGTCCTCCGACACGTTCACCAGCCGCACCGCGGCGTGCACCGCCGGGCGGCCATCGGCGGTGCGGACCGTCACGCGCAGCGAGGCGCTGGCCGCCGCACCCTCCGGTGGCACCGCGATGTCGCGCACGAGCACCCCGGCGGAGTCGAGGCTCACCTCCAGCGACGCCGAACGGTGTCCCGGCGCCGCCGCGCGCGCGAGCACGGCGGTGCGCGTGGGCACGCCGCACGCGCGGTACGCGCCGGTGCTGTCGGCCACCAGGTCGAACTCCTGCCGCTCGCGCGCCACGCTCCGCTCCCCGATGCTCCACGCGCTCCACGACAGCAGCACCCGCGCGCCGCCGATGGGCGCGCCGCTGTCGGCGTCGCGCACGATCCCCGCGAGCAGCCCGTCGCCCACCATGCCGGCGGTGTCCGCGCAGAACGCCGAGCGGATGGTGGCCACCGAGGGGATCGCGAGCGCGAGGGTGGTGGTGCTGTCGCGGCGGAGCGCGGCCGCCGCGCGGGGCGCAGGAATCCCGAGCGCGGTGATGCGTGGGGCGCGGAGCATCACCGTGTAGCTCCCCTCGGGGAGCCCCGGCAGGGAGAAGTGCCCCGTGGAGTCCACGTCCACCGAGTAACGCGTCCCCGCGAGCTCCACCGTCCCGTCGGTGAGCGGGACGCCGGCCACGCTGTCGAACGCGGTCCCCTCCACCGTGGCCATGTGCGCGCGCGAGAGGCGCTTGCCGCCGAGCGTGAACGTCTCCTCGACCTCTCCGCCGTCCTCGCGCAGACCGACGAGGGCGATGTCGCGCCGCGCGCCCGCGATCTCCCCCACCTCCTTCGCGCGGTTGGGACCGAGCAGCGGCATGCGGATCGTCCACCGCTCCACGATCCAGGCGTTCGTGGGGAGGCGCTCGAACTCCACGAGCCCCCCGGCCTCGCCGCTGGAGACAGTGACGGGGAGCGGTGTGTACGCGAACTCCAGCGTGCGAAGCTCGGCGGTGGCGGAGTCGAGCCAGAGCACGCCCTTCACGTCGGTGTGGTCGTGGCCGCGCCGCGGCTCGAAGGCGAGCCCCACCTGCCCCGCATGGTTCACGTCGGGGCGCTGCACGCGCAGGCAGTGCGAGTCCGCGAAGGCCTCGGAGAGGAGCACCGCCGCATCGGGAGCGTAGTAGAACGTGCTGTCGGCGGTGCGATGCGCGTAGCCGTACGCGGCGATGGTGTCGGCAGGCGCGCTCACGAACGGATTCTCGCTCACCCCGGACACGCGGTCGCTGCGCTCGTCCACGATCCGGTCGCCCGCTGGCGTGAGCGTGCGCTCGTAGCGGGTGACGGTGAGGCGGAAGAGGCGCTGGTCCTGCGCCACGCGCGTGGCCTCGAGCGCCTTGCGCGCCTCGCTCCAGAGGAGCGCGGCCCCCTCTCCCTCCTCCGGGCGCACCTTGCAGCTGGAGTGCGCGGCCAGCACCGTCACCGCCGGGAGCGCGACGGCCACGCTCGGCGCTGAAAGGCGGCGCTCCACCGTCTGGCCGGCGCCGACGTCGAACGGCTCGCTGCTCACGCTCCGGTAGCCGATGCGCTCCGTGCGGAGCACGTAGCGTCCCGCTCCCGGCACACGGAAAGCGAAGCGGCCATCCTCGCCGGTGATCGTCGCGGCGACCTGGCGCCCCCGGGCATCGAGGAGCAGCACCAGCGCGCTGGCGATCGTCTGCCGCGCATCCTCGGTCACCACCGCGCCGCGCACCACCTGCGCCCGGGCCCTCGATGCCGCGCCCATGGACAGCGCAGCGGCGATCGCGCACGCGAAGACGCGCTTGCACGAACACGAGATTCGCATGGAGCGGCTCCCATGGGGGTGGGGGCACGCTGAGGGGCGGCGGGGCTGGTGTCAAGATCGGGAAATGCCGTAGGAGTTGGTGGCTAGAACACCATGAAACGCGTGTGGCGTGTAGACGGCGGTCGTAGGCGAGAGGAGCGAGGTAGAGCGCGTGTAGGGCCGGATGTAGAGAGAGCTCACCTACATCCGAACCTCCTCGCGCTCTACCTAACCCCTCTTTCCGTCAGTTCCCCACACGCCACACGCGTTCCATGGTGGTCCAGCCACCAGGTCCTACCTCTCCGTCACTCCCCCACCCCCAACTTCCTCTCCAACGCCTCCCGCCTCCCCCTGCTCACCCTCAACCGCGCCCCGTTCCGCAGCACC
>DASTSH010000064.1:0-5691 GCA_035760785.1 Gemmatimonadaceae bacterium
CGACGCACCGTGCGCCACGCGCAGTGCTCCGCAGGCCGTCTGCCGCGCGCCGCGAGCCGCGAGCCGGGGCTGCGCGCCGGGCCGCGCACGCCGGGCGCCATGCGCGGGGCGGCCGCAGCGCGCGCGGCGGAGCGCGTGACGCGCGGCGCTGCGGGCTGGCACACCGTGGCTGGCCCGAGCGGCTGGTGCGGAGCGCCGGGGCGGGGCGTGGGGGTGTGGCGACGGCGGCGTCCGCGCGTAGCAAGAGACTCCCCGGGCGCCGACGATCGATGCCGATTCAGGCGCGCCGAACGCGCTGGCGCCCGGGGAGGCTCGCAGCGTGTAAGCGCGACGCCGCCAGAGCCACACCCCCGCGTCACGCCAGTCCACGGAGCCCGCCACGGCCCGCGCCAGTCCACGGAGCCCGCCACGGCCCGCGCCAGTCCCAGGAGCCCACCACGGCCCGCGCCAGTCCACGGAGAACCCTACGGCCCGCATCACGCCAGGACACGGAGCCCCGCCACGCCCCCGCGCGTCGCCACTACGCGGAGCCTCGCGCTCACGCACCGCGCGGGCTTTCGGCGTTCTGCCGGCCACCGATGACGTAACGATTCCACCGTGTCGGGTGGAGCGCCGCCGGTTCCGGAGTGTATATTCCGCGCCCGGCGTGGTGCGCACCCGCTGCCGCGCGCCGTTCGCTCGGTGCTCCCGCTTCCGGGAGCGCGCCGGAGTTTCACGCTTCACCGGCAATGCCATGCGTGCTGTCTGTATCGCGAGACATCAATTCCTGAGTGACCACATCGGCGCCGTCTTCCGCGACGCCGGGCTCGATTGCGAGGCGGTCGTGGGTTTCCACGACGGACTCGCCGCGGCACGAAAGCTGTGCCCCGACGTCGTCATCTGTGACTACGACCTGCTCGCCACGGCACCGCTCGATGAGTGGGAGAGCGACGAGCTCCTCATGTCCGTGCCGATCATCGCGGTGAGTCTCACCCGTCGTCCCGACGAAGCGCACCTGCTGGACCGCAACGGGATCGCGGGCTTCCTCTACCTTCCCACCCTCGACGGATCCACCGTGGCGCGCGTCGTCAATGCCGCCGCCGTGACGCGAGGCGTGCGCGCTCCGGACGGCGTGCTCCGGTGGAGCGAGCCGCGCTCCGACGTAGCGCGCCTCGACTGATGGGCGCGCTCCGCTCCGCGTCCGACACGTGCGCTCCCGCTCCACGCTCCTGATCGCCGCCGCGCTCGCCGCGTGCGGCTCCGGCGCCGATGCCGCCCACCGCGGCACGCGCGACACCACCGCCGAGCCCACCGTCGCCACCCCTTCGTCGAAGTCCGGCGACGAGTGGACCACCAACGAGGTGGTGAAGCGCCTCACCGAGGCGGGGCTCGTCGTCACCGACTCCGGGGAGCCCGCGAGCCATCCGGGGATCCGCGTGCAGGGACACCGGCTGCGCATCGGCGACGGCGAGCTCGAGGTCTACCTCTACCCCGATGCCGCCGCGCGCCAGCGCGACGCCGCGAAGATCGACACCACCGGACCGGCGCTCCCGTCCATCTACGCGCCGCGCTGGATCATGTCCGGCAACCTCATCGCCATCCTCCACACCCCGCACGACCGCACCGCGGAGCGCGTGGAGAACACCCTCACCGCACGGCACGAAGGCGGCTGACACGCGCCACCCTTTCCCCTCGGGCCTACCGATGCGAAACGGGCCAGACCGATTCCGGTCTGGCCCGTTTCGCGGCGATCGCTCGCCGGGTCCATCCTCACCCCTGCATCAGGGGCACTGGATCACGCCGTCCAGCGTGGAGTCGGCCGAGGCCGCGCCCACGTCCACGTGGCAGGAGTTCTGGCCCGTGGGGAGCGCGCCGTTCGTGATCGTCGCGGTGTACCCCTTCGCGTCCTGGTTGCTCACCGCCAGCGTGTTGTTCGCGCTCGGCGTGAAGTTGATCTGCGACTCGGTGCCGTAAATCTGGTTGTCCGAGTAGTACGCCTCCTCGGCGGTCTGCAGGTTGCGCAGGTCGGACTTCACCGACGCCATGTACGCCTTGTTCTTGGTGTTCGCGAACTTCGGAATCGCGATCGCGGCCAGGATGCCGATGATCACGACCACGATGAGAAGCTCGATCAGCGTGAAGCCCTTCTTGCCAGAGAGACGCATTGGTGTGATCCTCCAGGATCGGTTGTCGCGAGCGGCGTCGCTTGCGAACGGTGAAGCGTGGTGTCGGCCAAGCGGTGAAGCAGGGGGAGTGCCACGCGAGTGCTACTTTCCAACTCCTTGTGAATCGCCGACTTGCAAAGTCTTCTCTCGTGCGGCCCGCCGGTTCTGCCCTGGCGTTTTGCGATGCGCGCGGTGAATTGCAACGCCGCCAGGCACCACCAGACCGGCCTGCCGGTCCGCCCCGGCCCCTGCATCGGCGCGATCCCCGAGGACGCGCCAACTACCGCTTCGTGCCAGGTTCGGTGTCACGGTTAGGACGATCGTTCACCGCCGAGGTAATGCGGCGCGCCGCCGACGAAGCGGATTCTAACGTCGTGCCGTACGATACCCGTGTCGCATCGTTTCGTTGACCATCCTTCGGCGGGGGCCATGGCCGCCGCCGCGCTCGATGGTCTCGACGACGCGTGCCTCGTGGTGGCACCGGACTGGATCATCACCTACGCCAACGATGCCTTCGCGCGCCTCCGCGGTACGGCGGATGATCGCGCGATCGGTGAGTCGCTCTGGACGGCCTTCCCCCCGCTCTCGCACCCCGGCGCCGCCACGCTGCTGCGCGCCGCGATGGCCGATGGCCGCCGCCGCGGCTGCCGCATCCCCATGACGGGGCATCCGGCGGCCATCCATGAGATGCGCGTCGCCGGGATCGCCGCCGGGCTGTGCATCCAGCTCCGCGACGTCACCGCCACGGTGCGCTCGGAGCAGGAGCTGGCCGCGCGCATCGAGGAGAACGTCTCCCTGCGCGAGGTGGCGCGCGTGCTGGCGGCGGAAGTGGATCTCGCCCCGCTCCTCGACGTCATCTGTCGCGAGGCCATGGTGCAGTGCGACGCCGCCGGCGCCTCCATCGGCCAGATCGAGGGGAGCGAGGTGGTGGTGGTGGCGGGCGCGGGGATCGGCCAGCGCGCCCGCGGCTTCCGCTTCCCCGTGGCCGGCTCCCTCACCGAGCGCGTCGTCGCGCGGCGCGAGCCCCTGCGCTCGGCGGACTACACGCGCGAGCACCCCACGCTCGCCCACGCCATCGACGGCTACGCGGCGCACCGCATGCTCGGCGCTCCGCTCATCGCCCACCAGGAGGTGCTCGGCGTGCTGATGTTCGCGCGCCGTGCCGGGGCACCCCCGTTCGCCGAGCGCGAGATGCGCCGCGCGCAGGCCATCGCCGACCACGCCGCGCTGGCGATGTGGAAGACCCGATTGCTCGAGCAGCTCCAGAAGGCGAACCGCGCCAAGGGGGAGTTCATGGCCGTGATGTCGCACGAGCTGCGCACCCCGCTCACCGCGCTCACCGGCTACCAGGAGCTGCTCCAGGACGAGGTGTTCGGCCCGCTCTCCGAGCAGCAGCGGGGCGCGCTCGACCGCATGCGCAGCAGCACCGAGCTGCTCACGGTGATCATCGACGAGATCCTCACCTTCTCCCGCCTCGACGCCGGCGAGGTCACCCCGCGCCTCGAGCACATCGCCGGACAGCGGATCGTCGCCGCGGCCGCCGCCGTGGTCGAGCCGCTCGCGCGGGAGAAGGGGCTGGAGCTCCTGCTCGACGTCCCGGACGAGGCGGTCGTGCTGCGGACGGACATGGAGATGGTCCGCCGCATCCTCGTGAACCTCGGCGCGAACGCCGTGAAGTTCACCGAGCGCGGGACGGTGACGATCGAGCTGGCCGCCGATGGCGGCAACGTGTCCCTCGCCGTGCGCGACACGGGGATCGGCATTGCCGCCGCCGACCTCCCGCGCCTCTTCCAGCCGTTCACCCAGTTGGAGAGCGGCTTCACGCGCCGCTACGGCGGCACGGGCCTGGGGCTCTACATCTCCCGCCGTCTCGCCGCGCTCCTCGGCGGAAGCGTGGACGTGGCCTCCACGCCGGGGGAGGGGAGCGAGTTCACGCTGCGCCTCCCGAAGGAAAGGTGAACGCCGCCGCACGGACCGTGGCACGGGGTGCTCCCGTCCCACAAACCCCGCCAGGGCCTTAAATTATCCGGCATGACCGCCCTCCCCATCACCAGTGCCTTCAACGACGGGTACATCGCCGAGATGTACGAGTCGTTTCTCCGCGATCCGTCCTCGGTGGACGAGTCGTGGCGCCAGTTCTTCCGCTTCGCGCGCAGTCTCTCCGGCGCGGGTGCTCCCTCGGCCGATCCCAGCTACCTGCGCAAGGTGGCCGGCGCCGCCGGCCTCGTGCAGGCGGTTCGCCAGTACGGGCATCTCGACGTCCAGCTCGATCCGCTCGGCTCGCCGCCGCTCGGCGCTGCGGAGCTGAAGCCCGAGTTCCACGGGATCACCGAGGCCGACCTCTCCACCATCCCCGGCGCGGCGCTCGGCTTCGACCAGGATGCCACCGCCGCCGATGCCGTCGCGCGCCTCCGGCGACTCTACTCGTCGTCCATCGGCTTCGAGTTCGAGCACATCGAGGAGGAGGCCGAGCGCGAGTGGTTCCGGCGCGCGATCGAGCAGGGGGAGATGCGCCGCACCATGACCCCGGAGGAGAAGAAGGCCGCGCTCCGCCGCCTCACGGAGGTGGATGGGCTCGAGCGCTTCCTCGGGCGGGCGTACCAGGGGTACAAGCGCTTCTCCATCGAGGGGACGGACGCGCTGGTGCCGATGATCGACGCCGCCGTGGAGCGCGCCGCGGCGATGGGCGCGCGCGAGGTGGTGATCGGGATGGCGCACCGCGGGCGGATCAACGTGCTCGCGCACGTGCTGCACAAGCCGATCGCCACGATCTTCGGTGAGTTCGAGGGGAAGCACCCGATCTCCAACGCGGCGAGCGACACGGGCGACGTGAAGTACCATCTCGGCTTCCGCACCGAGTACGCACTGCCGGGCGCGGAGCCGGTGCACGTGATGCTCGTCCCCAACCCGAGCCACCTCGAGTTCGTGAACCCCGTGGTCGAGGGGGTGGCGCGCGCGCTCCAGCGCGTGCGCGGCGCCGCGCCGGGGACGCTCGACGAGTCGAGCGTGCTCCCCATCCTCGTGCACGGCGACGCGGCGTTCCCGGGAGAGGGGGTAGTGGCGGAGACGTTCAACCTCTCGCACCTGCACGGCTACACCACCGGCGGCACGCTCCACATCATCGCGAACAACCAGGTCGGCTTCACCACCGACCCGATCGACGCCCGCTCGACGTACTACGCGAGCGACCTCGCGAAGGGGTTCGAGGTGCCGGTCGTGCACGTGAACGGGGACGACGCGCAGGCGTGCATCCTCGCCGTGCGCCTCGGCATCGCGTACCGCGAGCGCTTCGGGAAGGACTTCCTCATCGACCTCGTCGGCTACCGCCGCCACGGGCACAACGAGACGGACGAGCCGGTGTGGACGCAGCCGAAGCTCTACGCGGCGATCAAGGGGCACCCCGCCCCGCGCGTCGTCTGGGGGGAGCGGCTCGTCGCCGAGGGCGTGGTCACCGCGGAGGAGGTCCAGGCGGTGGACCGCGAGGTCGCCGAGCACCTCTCGCGCACGCTCGACGAGGTGAAGGCGGGCGGCCGGACCCCGGCGCACG
>DASTSH010000065.1:0-22118 GCA_035760785.1 Gemmatimonadaceae bacterium
GCTACGCGCGGACGCCGCCGTCGCCACACCCCCGCGCCCCGCCCCGACGCTCCGTGACGGCCGCTCGGGCCGGCCACGGGGTGCCGGCCCCGCGCGGCGCCCACGCGGCGCCGGTCACCCCGCGCACCGCGCCTCGCGCGCTCCGCGCCGCTCGCCGCGCGGGGATCTCGGCGCGATCGCCCGCGGCGCGCGGCCCGTTGCGCGGAGCACGGTGCGGCGCGCGGCAGGCGGCCCACGGAGCGCCGCGCGTGGCACTCGGCGTGGCGCGCGACACGCGGCGCGCGCGCCCCTCGGCGCGTGGCGCACGGAGCAGGGCAGGCGGCGGGGGCCGTTCGCGCAGGCGGCGTTCGCGCGTAGCAAGAGACTCCCCGGGCGCCGACGCGCGATGCCGATTCCGGCGGGGAGAACGCGCTGGCGCCCGGGGAGGCTCGCAGCGTGTAAGCGCGTACGCCGCCGAAGCGAATGGCCCCCGGCGCCACGGCCGAGGAGCCCGAGTGGAACTCGGTCCGGCCGAGGAGCCCGAGTGGAACTCGCCACGGCCGAGGAGCCCGAGCGGAACTCGGTCCGGCCGAGGAGCGCGGCTAGTGGCAGTTGGCCACCCCCGAGTCCTTCACCAGCGCGTCCGTGCCGAGGAAGGCCCAGTGGTAGCTCGTGGGAAAGAGCGAGAGCACGATAACGCCGAATCGCGCGTTGTAGCGCGCCTGGCTGTTGCGGCGCACCGTGACGAAGGAGTAGCGGCTCCGGCCGCCGAGGCCCACGACGAACTCGCGGATGCCGCGCTGCGGGTCCCACGTGCCGTCCGGGCGCTGCGGCGCGAAGCGCTCGTAGTCGTGGTCGTGCCCGTTCACCACCACGTCCACGCCCATCTGGTAGAGCACCTGCCACACCGGTCGCACGAAGGCGTTGCTGCCGTGGGGGCCGGAGCTGAACAGCGGGTGATGCCAGTACACGAGCGTGCAGCGCTTCCGGTGCGCGGCGAGGTCCGCCTTCAGCCACGCCACCTGAGGCGAGGTCGCGCTCATGCTCACGTTGCTGTTCAGCACCACCACGTGCCAGTCCTTCAGGTCGTAGCTGTACCAGCCCGCGCCGGCGCGCCCCGCCGCCGCGCCGAAATAGGCGAAGTATGCCGCGGCGCCGGCGGTGTGATACTCGTGATTGCCCGGAGCGGGGCGCGTGCGCCACTTCTGCCGCCCCCAGCTCGGCCCGTAGCAGTTGGCGTAATCCGCGGCGCTCCCCGCCTCGTAGGCGTTGTCGCCGGCGGTGAACACCGTGCCGGAATACCTGGCCAGGAGACGAGCAGTCGCCTCATCGCCGCTCGAGGCGCAGCCCGCGATGTCCCCCGCGCCCACCAGCACGGCGGGGGTGGGCGCCGCCACCGCGCCGCTCACCGTCCCGGGGCGTGCGTGCGCGACTGGCGGCGACTCCGTGGGTGAGGAGCACGCGACGGCGGCGAGCAGCAGATACGACGCGTACGCGAAGCGCGTGGCGCTCGCCGCGCGGTGGGAACGTGAGTGGTCGCGAGCGGCGCAGGACATCGGTGGGTTCTCCCGCGCCTGGTACAGCGCGAGGCGAGAGAGCGCCGGCGCGGGAGGGAGCCGCCGGCTCGCGACATGGATATGCTGAAACGAGTGGCGTGTCGAGACTCGCGACGGCCCCGCTCAGTCGTGTCCGCCCGCTCCGCTCCGCAGCACGCCGTAGCTGTCCACTCGCAGCGCGCCGGCCGGCGTGCGCGCGCCGATCACCCACACCTTGCTGCCGGCGAGCTCCACGAGCCGGGCCGGCGCGTCCGCGAGCTCGACCGAATCGACCCGGACGCCGGCGCTGTCGGCCACCAGGATCCCCACCACTGGCTTGCGCCCCGCGATCGCATCGATGTCGTACTCGCGCACAGTGATCGCGCGCCCTCCGCGTCCCATGGGTACCGGGCTCGCGCCCGCCCTCCCCCGCACTGTGACCTCGGCGCCATCGAGCGTCGCCAGCTCGGCGGCCATCGCGCCGATGAGGGCCACCCGCGTCCCCCCGCCTCCAGCGCCACCACCGGGCGCGGCGCCGCGCCCACCACGTGGATGGTTCCGCTCGCGCTCGTGTCCTGCCCGGCAGGATCGGGCGAGCCGCCCATCGCCGCCTGACGACTCGGCGTCGCGCAGGCGGCGATGCAGAGCGCGGCCGCCAGGACGGCCACGCGCCCGGGAGCGCTCACTGCACCCTCACGATCCAGAGCGCCGGCCGGAGCGTCGTGCCGAGCGGCGCGCCGCCGGGGGTGGTCACCTGGATCGCCGCCGCCGGATGCGCCCCGCTTGCGGAGAGCACCGTGTACGCCGTGCTCCCGCCCCGCACGCTGCGGCTCGCGCTGTCGTCCGCGAAGCCCATCCCCGGCGGCGCGAGCCAGCCGAAGCCGCAGCAGGTGGACACGTAGCTGGCCAGGTTGCTGGAGTTCCAGCTCGTGATGCTGAACTGGCTCGGCACCCAGCTCGCGGAGCCCGAGATGTTGACCTGGTCGTCCAGCGCGAGGGCGGTGGCGAAGCGCACGAAGAGCTGGTCGTAGTCCACGCCGAGCAGCGCCCCGATGTTCTGCGTGCCGCTCAACGTCGGGTTCTTCGCCACCCAGTCGCGGGTGAGCTGCTGCAGCCCTCCCGGATACGTGGGCCCGTACTGGTCCCCGATGTACCGCTGGAGGATCCACGACGCGCCGTAGAACGCCGACACGTCGCAGGGCAGGTTCGTCAGATCGAGGTTGCCGTACACGGTGCACAGGTCGGGGGCGTTCGCGGCCTGCTGGTTCTGGCCGAGGTCGCCGAAATACTCCATCCACTTCACCAGCGGATCCGCGTACCAGTCGTACCCCGTGCCGAAGCCGACGCTCGCCCCGTAGTTCTGCCCCGACGTGTTCCCCAGCACCGCCTGCCCCACCAGCTCCTCGGCGAACGTCGCCTGCCCCTCCATCTCCCACCCTTCCATGAACGTGCCGTCGTGGAGGATCACGCGCTGGGAGGTCTGGATGATGTGCGAGAACTCGTGCGCGATCAGCTCGGGCATCTGCTGGAGCACGTCGGCTTTGCTGCGGGCGCCCGTTCCCGCGACGTTCGCCGGGTCGGGGACCTGACCGTAGTACAGCTCCCCGCCGTTGCTCTGGGGGCAGCTCGGATCGCCGGGGAAGAGGTCCCCGGAGAACACGAAGCCGAGGATGCCCTTCGACTTGTTCACCTGCCAGGTGAGCACGACGATCACGCGCCCGTTGCCGTCGATGTCGCTCGGCTGCCCGAAGTAGGCGACGTCGGTCGCGTACACGTTCGTGTCGAACTCGTCGCTCGCCGCCTGCATGTCGGCGAGCGTCAGCGCATCGGTGGTGGGATTGGCGACGTCCTGCACCCAGATCCCCGCGCTCCCGATCACGCGCACCACCGCGCGGATGGTGGTGTAGCTCGAGCACAGGTTCGACGCCGCGAGGTTCGGGACGCGAAGGGTGAGCGTGTCCCCCATCGCCGGAGTGCCGGTGGTCGCGAGCGGGGCGACGCTCGCCGAGAGCGCCCCGCGACGGCGACGGTGCGCGGCGAGCGTGGGGAGCGTGCGCGCCTCCCAGCCGCGGAGCTTGGCCTCGGCGCGCGCGCGGCCGCGCAGCAGCTCGCGCGAGGCGCGGAGCGATGCGCCCGAGCCGCCGCGCATCGACGGCGCCACCCGCGGCATCGCGGACGCGATCGGCGGCACGGGGAGCTGCGGCCCCATCATGGCGCCGGCGGACGCGCCGCCGCGCGCCTGCACGCGGAACGGGAGCACGGCCCCCGGCAGCTCGGCCGGCGCGGAGAGCCCCATCACGTACATGTCGGAGCCGCCGGCGGCGGGCGCGAACTGCAAGCAGAACTTCGTCGGGTCCTGCACCACCAGCTCCTGCCCCACCGCCAGCGTGGTGAACGCGGCCGGCCGTACCGGGACGGCGGCGCTCGTGGCCGTGACGACTCCCGCCTGCACGCTGACGGTCGCGAGACGCACCGGCTTGCACACGGAGGACGGCACGACCACGGTGAGGCTCGTCGGCGTCGCGGCGGTGACCGTGGCCGGGTCGCCATCGACCTTCACGACGTTCCCCGATGGCGTCGCGCTGAAGTTCCGCCCCGTGATCGTGAACGACTGTCCCTCCACGAGTGTGTCCGGCGCGATCGCCGTGATCGCCGGCGCGTCCGCCGGGTCCACCGCCGTGGCGGTGAAGTGCACGCTGTCGAGCCCCGCCACGACGGCGCTCGCGCGCTGCGCCCCGGCGGTGCCGCCGAGCGTCCACGTCGTCTGCGCCTGCCCGTTCGCGGCCGTCATGGCGGTGGCCGGCGACATGCTCCCATCGCCCGCGTCGGCGCCGAAGGAGACGGCGACCCCCGCGACACCGTGCCCCAGCCTGTCGTTCACCTGCACCACCAGCGGCGCGGAGAGCGGCTGCCCAGCGACCCCCGCCTGCGCATCGCCGAACGGCTTCACCATCGCGCGCACCCCCTGGGCGACTGTCACCATCAGGTGACCCTGCACGCTCCCCACCGACGCGGTGATGTCCGCGCTCCCGTTCGCGACCGCGGTCACGAGACCGGAGCCGTTCACGGTCGCGATGCTCTCGCTTCCGGAGTGCCAGGTGACCGTGGCGCCGGCGATCGGCTGCCCGTGCTGGTCCTTCACCGTCGCCGTGAGCTGCGCCGTCGCGCCGATCGCATCGAGCGCGCCGGCCCCCGGCTGGATGGTGATCGAGGCGGGGGTGGGCGTGTCCGGGCCGCTCGAGTCCCCGCCGCAGGCGGCGAGGATGACGAGCACGGCGGCGCGCCCGGCGAGGACGGCGGGTCGAAAGCGCATGGCGGGGGTCCTGTCGGTCTGGACGGGCGAGAGGTCGACGGCAGAGATCGAACAGCCGCGCGCGGCAGGACCGCATGGCCGCACCGGTGTAAAATGCTCGACGACCGGAGCGCGCCATTCGTAACCGGATCGGCCGCCGTTGCCTAACGCGCCAGGCCGAGAGAGGACTCAGTGGCGGTGCGGGACGAGCAGCTCCGCTTGGAGAGAGAGCGAGTGTGGCGGGAGAATCGGCGGGTCTACGGGGCGCGGAAGCTCTGGAAGCAGCCCCGCCGCGCGGCGATCCCCGTCGCCCGCGCGCGTCTCGTCAGGCACCGCGCGCGCGCCGGTCGCGCGGCCGTACGGGGGGCGGCATTCCATGCCGCCCCACCGCCGCGAGCGTCCGCGCCTGTCTCGCCGATCGGGGCCACGGGGGCGATCACGCCCCCGCGCGTGCCTCCCCACTCGCCGGGGTGGTCGACTCGCCCGCCTCACGACGCGTGGTGGTCTCATGGAGCTGGAATTCGTGCCGGAGGCGATCGAGCGTCGCACCGAGGTCGCGCAGCTGCGTACGCATCCGAGCACGGGCGGCGCCGCTGGCCTCCCTGCGCACCTTCGTATCGACCTTGATGCGCTCGGCTTCCAGCGCATCGATCTCGACGCCGAGCGCCGTGCCGAGCTCCCGGCGCACCGCGTCGCGCCGCACCCGCGTCGCGTGGCGTGCATCGCTCGCCACGCCGCCTGACGACTCGGGACGATCGCCGCTCGCATCCACCACCGAGGCGGCGAGCTCGGTGTTCAGGTGCTCGAGCTCGTGGCGGAGCTCGTTCTGGCGCTTGGTCATCTTGTGCATGTGCGACCTCCCGAATGAATCCGCCCTCGCCCCCTGACGTGATCCGATCGCGCGCCGACCGGCGCGGCTCGCAGGCCGGCCCGTGGGCATCCGTGGGGCGCTTCACTTGGCAGGGGAGACGCACCGCGGCTGACGACTGTGCCGAGCGGTGTCACGGCGCTCCGGCGCATGAGGCGTCCTGGATCGGGCGCCGCCAGAAGCGCGTAGTGCGGGCCGGTTGTCGGCCTGGCAACGAGCGCCGACAACCGAAGGAACGTACTCTCACAAAAGGTAACGATCGGCGCTCCAAATAGCGATGAGGCGCCGGTCCAGCGCCGCCGCGCGCTCTCGATCAGCGGCGCATCGCTTGGCTCACGACGCCAGCCGCCTGCACGCGGCGGCGCTCCACTCCGCCACCGTCGCCGCGAGGGCCTTCGCCTCGCTCGATGGCGCGCGCGACCACGCGGCCGACGCGACGCCGTCCACCAGCTCGGTCATGGTGGACACGATCTGCTCCTCGGTGAGGCGCTGCGCCGTGAGGTCCGCCACGCATTCCTCCACGGCGGCCTCGAGCCTGGGATTGCTCGCGCAGTGGCTCAGGATCGCAGACTCGAGGGCGAGCACCAGGCGGGCATGACACGGGAGGGAGGGGAGAAACTCATGGTGCTTCGCGCGTTCGCGGTCCTGCATGTCGAGTCTCCGGTTGAGGCATCACCGGATGAGTGCGGCGTGACACACGATTCGCGCCGCGCGTCACTGCCGGTCGGGGTGATGGCTACGGTACACCTTGACGAACGAATCGTGCCCCGGAGCTCGCGAACCGCTCACGGCTTCACCGGCAGGTCGTGGCCGCATCCCCCGCGCGACGGGTGGATGCACCTGCCGAACGATCGAGCCCCGCGCCGGAATCCGGCGCGGGGCTCGATGTCGGCACGCGAGCTCCGACGCGCGGCTCAGCGGTGCGCGCCGCCGGGGACGACGACGGCCGGCTCTCCCGCCGCCTTCCGCTTCGCGTTGAGCGCCGCGAGCCCCGTGCTCTCCAGCGCCGTCCAGCGCGCCATTACCGCGCGCGCATCCGCGCGCGCCCGGTCGCACGCCGCCACCTGCGCGGCGGTGGGGGTGACGTCGGCGCTCTGCATCGCCATCGCCGCGGCGAGCATCCCCTCGCTCGCGGCGTCGAGCGTCGCCGGCCGCTCCGCGCCGCGGCGGCGGAAGCGCGGCCGCTCGTCGTGCGAGGGCGCGGGAGCGATCGAGTCCACGCGCGCCTTGAACGCCTCCACATCCGCGCCCCGCAGCGAGTCGAGCGCCGCCGAGAGCGCGCGGGCCCGCGCCCACGCCGCGTGCGCGGCCGCCGCGCCGTCGTACATCTCCTTCGACAGCGACGCCAGCGTCGCGAGCCCCGCGGCGGGGGTCTTCACGCGCGGATCGAGCCGGAGCACGAGCGGCTGCTCGTAGCGCGTCCCGTTCACCGTCAGCCGCACCGTGTAGCGGCCAGGGGGCGCCCACGGCGCCCGCGCGGCGGGATAGGTGTGGTGCGGCACCGCGCCGGTGGCACTGCCCTCATCGCCTCCGTCGTCCTCGCCCGCGGTGATGGGCTGGTACCGGAGATCCCAGCTCACACGGTGCATCCCCGCCTTCGTGGAGATCGTCATCGGCGGTGCCGGCCAGTAGAGCGGCAAGCCGCAGTACGGCGCCGACGGGTCCCGCTTGCACAGCTCGTCGTACGCCTTCGGATCGAGCGCCGGATGCGGACCGCTCACGGAGTCGTCGCTCGAGTACGAGCGGATCACCTTCCCCGCGGCGCTCACGATGTCGAGCGTCACCGGGCCCTTCGCATCCGCCGCCAGATAGTAGTCGATGATCCCGCCGGGAGGCGGGTTCTCCCCCGCCGGCAGCTCGGGGGGCCACGGCGTGGGATCGTTCGTGCCGAAGCGGACGCGCACCGCGGTCGCGGGGCGGTACAGGTACGCGGCCTTCGCGGCACGCGCCTGCGCCACCTGCCGGAGCGGCGTCACGTCGTCGAGGATCCAGAAGCCGCGCCCGTGCGTGCCGGCGATGAGATCGGCGCAGAGGCAGGTGCTGTCGTCCTTCACCTGGATGTCGCGCACCGAGATCGCCGGCATGTTCAGCCGCAGCGACTCCCAGTGATCGCCATCGTCGAACGACACCCACACCTGCTGGTCGGTGGCGGCGTAGAGCAGCCCCTTCTGCCGCGGATCCTCGCGGATGGAGTTCGCCACGGCGCCCGGCGCGATCCCGTCGTCGATCTCGGTCCACGTCTTCCCGCCGTCGTGCGTGCGCCAGAAGTGCGGGTTCATGTCGTCCAGGCGCATCGTGTTCGCCGCCGCGTACGCGGTGCGATCATCGAAGTGCCCGGCGTCGATGTTGAAGATGCGCGTCCAGGGCCTGATCGCGGCGGGGGTGACGTTCTTCCACGTCGCGCCGCCGTCCATCGTCACCTGGATGTTGCCATCGTCGGTCCCCGCCCAGAGCACCTTCCCGCTCCGCGGCGAGGGAGAGAGCGCGGTGATCGTCCCCATCGCCTTCGGCGTCACCTCGCTCGCGTACTTCCCCGCGTTCGCCGGCACCGCCCACGTCTTGCGCGCCAGGTCGGGGCTGATGCGCGTCCACGTGTGCGCGCGGTCGGTGGTCTTCCACACCACGTTCGAGGTGTAGTACAGCACGTCGGGGTTCACCGGCGACCAGATGATCGGCATGGTGCGCACGTTGCGGCCGTAGCTGTCTCCGCTCGCGTCGTGCCCGCTCATGTCGGGGCCCACGTACGTGGTCTGCCCGGTCTTGCGGTCGTAGAGCGACACGTTCGTGCGCATGCTCCCGTATACCTTGTCCGGGTCGCGCGGGTCGGGGGCGGCGATCCCGTACTCCTGGATGTTCACCGGGTGCCAGTCGTGGAAGGTGATCTCCCCATCCATCGAGCGGCTCGCCACGCACGCGGAGCCGGAGTCCTGCTGGCCGCCGCACACGTGGTACACGAAGGTGTTGTCGGTGGACACGTGGTACATCGCCGCCGTGGGCTGCGTGTACCAGTTGCTCCACGACGCGCCGCGATTGGCGGAGACCACCGCCCCCTGGTCGGTGACCACCAGGAGGATGTTCGGGTCCTTCGGGTTCACCCACGCCTTCTGGTAGTCATCGCCGCCCGGCGCGCCGCGCACGGCGGACCACGTCCGGCCGCCGTCCTCGGTGCGCCAGAACACCACCGACGCGCTGTACACCACGTTCTCGTTCGTGGGGTCGACGGCGATCGTCGGCAGGTCGCCGCCGCCGATGCGCGCGAGCGGGCGATCGTCGGGCTCGCGCCCCTGCACCCCCGCGCCGTTCACGAGCGTCCAGTGCTCGCCGGCATCGCTGCTCCGGTAGAAGCCGATCTCCCCGCCGCCGAACCCGGTGCGCCCGTGCGGCGTCGCCCCGGCGACGGTGGCGTAGAGCACCTTGGGGTTGCTCTCCGCGATCCCCAGGTTCGCCTGGAGCACCGTGGGCAGCCCGTTCGTGAGCTGCGTCCAGGTGCTGCCGCCATCGGTGGACTTGTAGATCCCTCCCCCTTCGCCACCGAACGACGCGCTCTCCCGGAATCCCTCCTGCTGCTGCCAGAGCGCGGCGTACACGACGTTCGGGTCGCTCGGATCGATGCGCACGTCGTTCGCGCTCGTGTATTCGTCCTTGTACAGCACCTTCTCGAACGTGCGCCCGCCATCGGTGGAGCGGAACACGCCGCGCTCGGGATTCGGACCGTACGGGTGGCCGAGCACGGCGACGAACAGCCGGTTCGGGTTCGTGGGGTCCACGGCGATCTGCGCGATCATCTGGCTCTCGCGCAGCCCCAGGTGCGTCCACGTCTTCCCCGCATCCGTGGACTTGTACATCCCGTTCCCCGTCGCCAGATCGGGACGGATGATCCCCGCGCCGCTCCCCACGTAGATGATGTTCGGATCGGAGGGCGCGACGGCGATGGCGCCGATGGAGCCGGTGGACTGGTCATCGAACAGCGGATGCCAGGTGGAACCGAAGTCCGTGGAGCGCCACACGCCGCCGTTGTCGTAGCCGACGTAGAACACGTTCGGCTGGCTCGGCACTCCCGCCAGCGCGCGCGCGCGCCCGGCGCGCGTGGGACCGATCTCGCGCCAGTGCATGGCGGAGTACAGATCCCCCGACTGCGCGCTCACCGGCGGCGCGGCGAGCGTGGCGAGAGCGGAGAGTGTGAGGAGGGAGAGTGCGAAGCGAGTGGGACGGGCGAGCCTGTAGTGGAGCGTGGTTCTGTGCACGAACACAGCCTCCCATGTATGGGACCGACGTACATCGCGAGTGCCGGCCGTGAATATGGGGGTGGGGGGAGGCTGCGGCTACTGGCCGACGCGGCCATCGGCGCCGGGCCGGGAGCTCTCGCCGTCGCGCGGATGGCGGGAGCCCGCGGCCAGGCGCCGATGGACGGAGGTCACGGCGGCGGCGGAGCGCCGCGATCGACCTCGCGCGGCCTGGCCGTCGCCGAGCGGGTGCTCGAGATGGTGTCGCGCAGCGCGCGAACGCGATCGTGGTTCTCCAGCACCCCACGGTACTGCCGCTCCACCATCGCGCGCACCTCCGGCGGGAGGTCCTTGTTCAGCGCATCCTTGTAGTTCTTCACGGCGACGTCCTCGCCGCGCTCGGCCTCGGCGAGCAGCGCGTGGTCATCCTTCGAGGTGACCGCGGCCCGCAGGTCGATCCACGCGCGGTGCAGCGCGCCGCCGACGCTGCCGCGATGCTCGGGGTCGCCGCCGAAGCGGCGCACTTCCGCCCGGAGCTCCTCGAGCCCGCGCTCGATGAGCGCGACACGATTGTTGAAGAACGTCTTCGCCTCCGGGTTCTGCACGTGCTCCGCGCACTCCCGGAATCCCTTGATGCCATCCTCGGAGGTCTCGATGAGATCGTTCAACACCGAGATGACATCGTCGTTGGACATGGCCATGCTTCTACTCCTCCGGCAGAGGTGAATCAGACGCGTGCTCCCGCTGCGTCCCCTCCCGCGCCGGAGCGACCGCGCTCGAGTTCGCGCGCGGCGCGCCGGCGGGGAGCGTGGGGCTGCACGATCCGTACCCCCGTCCGCCACGCGCGCCCGCGCCCGCTTCGGCGCGCGTGCGCAGGGCGTCTACGACATCACGGCGCCCCCCGCCACATCCACGATCATCCCCGTGATCCACGACGACGCATCCGACGCGAGAAAGAGCGCCGCGCCCGCGATGTCCTCTGGCGTGCCGAGGCGTTCGAGGGGGTGCGCCTTCGCGAGCGACTCGCGCTGCGCCGCGGGGATGCGCTGCATGTTGCTCTCAGTGAGGATCGTCTCCGGCGCGATGCAGTTGACGCGGATCCCGAACGGACCCACCTGTGCGGCGAGGTGCTGGGTGAGCATCTGGATCCCCGCCTTGGCCGCGGCGTAGGGGATCGGCGATCGCGGATGCGGCCGTCGCGCCGCGGCGGAGGAGATCGTGATGATGTTCCCCGTGCGCCGCCGCTTCATCCCCGGCAGCACGCTCTTCAGCGTGAGGAAGGTGGCGGTGAGATTGGCATCCACCGAGGCGCGCCACCCCTCCTCCGTCGTCTCCTCGAGCGGCCCCGGCATGGTCGCGCTGCCGCCGGCGTTCGCGACGAGCACATCGATCGCCCCGAGCTCCCGCTCGATCCGCTCGCGCATCCCCTCGATCTCGTCGTAGCGCGTCACGTCCGCCTTCACGCGAATCGCCCGTCCGCCGTCGCGCTCGATCCGCTCCTGCACGGCGGCCATCGCCTCCTCGTCGCGTCCGTTCACCGCGACCGCGGCGCCCTCCCGCGCGACCAGCGTGGCGATCGTCGCGCCGATCCCGCGCGAGCTCCCCGTCACGAGCACCACCTTCCCCTGGAGCGCCCCCATCGTCAGCTCCCGATCTCCGCGCCCTCATCGAGCTCCGCCGCCGTGGGGAAGCGCCCGGCGACCACGAGCCCCCAGGCGAGCACCGCCACGATGGCGATGTGATAGATCACGTCCGGCACCGTGCGCGGGCCGATGCCGATGGCGATCATGAACAGGCCGAGCAGCGTGGCGAGGAGCGCGAACGTCTGCGCGGCGAGGCCGGCCAGGCGCGTCCACGCGGGCACGAGCCACCCGAGCACCAGCCCGGCGAGCAGCACCACGGCGATCACGCTCTCGGCCACCGCGGCCTGCCGGTGCGCGTAGCCGGCGACCAGCGCCCCGCGGTGCACCAGCGAGGCCACCGCGTACGTGGCTCCCTCGATCAGCAGGAAGAGTCGAATCGTGCGAGTCATGGGTGAAGCCCCTCGTGGTTGTCCGGTCCGCCTCCGTGCGCGCCGCGCCGGCCAGGGCGCGACCCGGGCGGGGTCTCTCCCTGTCGAACGGACAAATAGTTTAATTGTTTCAACAATCGGGGAACTCTGATCATCGTCCAGCCTGGACCGTCTCCCTCGCTCGCGCTACCTTCCCGACCATGGCGAAGCCGCCGAGCAAGCGCGCCGCGGCCGCGGAGGCGTGGCGCGGGCTGTTCGAGCTCTTCATGAGCACACGCTGGCACCGCGATCAGGTGCTCGAGCGACACGGACTCACCCCCAACGACGCCAAGGCGCTCCATACCCTCGACGTCGCCACGGGGAAGCCCATGCGCGCGCTCGCCGAGGCGTGGGGCACCGATGCGTCGAACGCGACGTGGGTGGTGGACCGCCTGGAGCGGAAGGGGCTCGCCGAGCGTCGCACCACCGCCAGCGACCGGCGCGTGAAGCTGGTGGTGCTCACCGAGCTCGGCGCGCGCACGCGCGACGCGATCCTCGAGGCGTTCCACGAGCCACCCCCGGAGCTCCTCCGCCTCGAGCGGCGGGACCTGGACGCGTTGCGGGAGATCCTCGGCAAGCTCGGCGCACCGCGCGGGGCGCGCGAGCCGGAAAATCCGGGCTGAAAGTCCGTTTCTTGCGGAGGCAGCCGGCCGTGACACGGTTGCCTACTACGGACAACCGGCGCCGGGGGAGGCGGAGCTGCCTCCCCGCATCCGACCCATTCCGCTGACGGAGCGCTCCACGATGCCCGAAACGATCGACGGGTCCTCCAAGGCCCAGGCGGCCTATCACGCGCACGACCATCCAGCCGCTCCCGAGCGCCCCTCGCACCAGCCGCTCCGCACGCTCGACATCCCCCTCGACCGCGACCTGTTCCTGCGCACGCTCCTGCGAGAGCTGGCGGGCACGCTGCAGGATGTCGTGGGGCTCGAGGAAGCCTCCGGCTTCGTGAGTCTCGTGGGACAGAGCATGGGGCGGCAGATGGACCGCGACTACCGCGCGGCGCTGGGCGTCGACCGGCTGAGCCGCGAGCAGGTGGCCGAGGCGCTGGTGGACCTGAAGGCCCGCATCCAGGGCGACTTTCGCATCGTCGAGCAGACCGACGACCGGATCGTGCTCGCCAATCGCGCCTGCCCCTTCGCCGAGAAGGTGATCGGGCGCCCAGCGCTCTGCATGATGACCTCGAACGTGTTCGGGTCCATCGCCGCCGAGAACCTCGGCTACGCGAAGGTGGAGCTGGGGGAGACGATCGCGACCGGCCACCCGGGGTGCCGCGTGGTCGTCCATCTGCGGCCGACGGCTGCCGCCGAGGCGGCGCCGGGCCGCGAGTACTTCGGCGGGGAGAGCGCCGGCGGCACGGAGGCGAGCGCCGCGCCCGTGGACGGCGCACCGTGACCACGCTCTCCGATCGCCCGCGCGACTCCGTCGTCTCCGAGTTCCCCGTCGCGCCGGAGCGCTCGGAGACGCTCGTCGTCGGCCTGCTCCGGGCGCTGCCGGAGCCGGCACTCCTGGTCACGGATGCCGGGGCGATCTTCGCCGCGAACGCGGCCGCGGCCGCGCTGTTCGGCACGCCGCGGCAGACGCTCCGCGACGCGGCGCTCGCCCGGTTCGTGGCCGACGAGCACCCGCGTCTTGCTCGCTATCTCGCGGCCTGCTCCCGGAGCGGCTCCCCGCTCCCCGGCGTGCTGCACCCCGCCCCGGGCGCCTCGCGCCACCGCGTGTCCGGCGCGGTGGTGCGTCCCGCCGGCGGTGGCGCGCCGGCGCTCATCCTCCTGCGCTTCCAGGTGGCCGAGCCCGCGAGCGACCGCTTCGCTCTGCTCAACAGGCAGCTCGAGGAGCTGACGCGCGAGGTCCGCGCCCGCCGCGCGGCGGAGGCGACGGTGCGCCGCGTGAACGACGAGCTGGCGAGCGCGAACGAGGAGCTGACGGCGGCGGTCGCGGCGGCCGACGCCGCGCGCGCGCTCGCGGAGGAGGCGAACCGCGCGAAGAGCGAGTTCCTGGCCGTGATGAGCCACGAGCTGCGCACCCCGCTCAACGCCATCGGCGGCTACGTGGAGCTGATGGAGCTCGGAATCCGTGGGCCGCTCACGGTGCCGCAGCGCGAGGATCTCGAGCGGATCCAGCGGGCACAGCGCCACCTGCTCGTGCTCATCAACGAGGTGCTGAACTTCGCGCGGCTCGAGGCCGGGCAGGTGCGCTATCAGCTCGGCGAGGTCTCGGTGGACGTTCTGCTCCGCGGCCTCGAGCCACTCATCGCGCCGCAACTCCGGACGCAAGGGCTGCGCTACGCGTACGAGGGGGGGGCGGATGGCGTGACGGTGTGGGCGGATCGCGAGAAGGTGGAGCAGGTCATGCTCAACCTGCTCTCCAACGCGATCAAGTTCACCCCGTCCGGCGGCGCGATCACCCTTCGCTGCGACGTGGGTGGCGACCGCGCGCGCATCCAGGTGCGCGACACCGGCGTGGGGATCGCGCCGGAGAAGCTGGAGCGCGTCTTCGAGCCGTTCGTCCAGCTCGATCAGACCCTCTCCCGCCCGCGCGAGGGCGTGGGGCTGGGGCTCGCGATCAGCCGCGATCTCTCCCGCGGCATGGGCGGCGACCTCACCGCCGAGAGCGCGCCGGGCGCGGGCTCCACGTTCACGCTCATCCTTCCCATCGCGGGCTGACGCGCGCGCGGTCCGCGGGCCGGCGCGAGCGCCGGCCGGTCAGACGCCCGCGCCCACCACGTCCGGCTCCTCCTCGCGAGTCCGGAAGAAGTGCACCAGCTCCTGGAGCGACTCGGCCTGCGCGGACATCTCCTGCGCCGTCGCCGCCAGGTCCTCCGCCGCGGCGCTGTTCTGCGTGGCCACGCTGTTCACCTGCCGCATGGCGCCGTGCACTTCGGAGATGCCCGTGGACTGGTCCACCGCGGCGGCCGACACCTCCTGCACGATCTCCATCGTCTGCCCCATCGACTGCACCAGCTCCGCCAGCAGCGTCCCCGAGCGGGCGCTGATGTCCTGGCTCTTCGACGCCAGCTCGCGGATCTCGACCGCCGCCCGCTGGCTGCGCTCGGAGAGCCCGCGCACCTCGGTGGCCACCACGGCGAAGCCGCGCCCGTGTTCTCCGGCGCGCGCCGCCTCGATGGATGCGTTCAGCGCGAGCACGTTCGTCTCGGTGGCGATCTCGTCGATCACGGCGATGCGCTCGAGGATCGTCCGCATCATGGCGATCGTCTCGCGCACCGCGGCGCTCCCCTCCTCCACGTTCCGCACGCCGCGCTGGGCCATCCCGCGGAGCTGCTCGCCGTGCCGCGCCGTCTGTCCCGCGAGCGTGCTCACGCGCTCCACGTGCGCGAGCGTGCTCTGCACGGCAGCCGTCTCGTCGCGCGTGCCGCCGGAGAGGAGCTGCGCGGATGCCGCCACCTGCGTCGCGGCCGCGGAGATCGCCCCCGCGCCGCCGCGCAGCGCCGCCGTGGTGCGCGCGAGCATCTCGGTCATCGCCACGAACGCGTGCCCGAAGCTGTCCGCGTCGGAGCGCGGCGTCACCCGCACGCTCACCTCGCCGCCGGCGATCCCGCGCGCCACCTCCGCCATCTCGCGCAGGTAGTCCGCCATCGTCGAGAACGCGCGCCCGAACAGGTCGTCCGCCGAGCGTGGCGACACGGCCACCTGGAGATCCCCCGCGGCCACCGACTCGGCGACGCCGGCCATCTCGCGCAGGTAGTCGCTCATGCTCGCGAACGCGTGCCCGAAGGAGTCCGCCTCGGACCGCGGCGTCACGCGCCGCCTCAGGTCGCCGCGCGCGATCGCCTCCGCCGTCGCCGCCATCTCCTGCAGGTACTCCACCATCGCGCGCATCGCGATCAGCAGCTGGCCGATCTCGTCGTGCGACCGCACCTCGATCTCGGCGGTCATGTCCCCCTGCGCGATGCGGTTCGCGGCGCGCACCGCCGCCGTCACCGGGCGGGTGAGGGCGCGCACCGCGAACACCGCGAGCCCGCCGAGCACCGCCATCGCCGCGATCGCGATGATCAGCAGCCGTCGCGACGTCTGCTGCTGCACGCGCTCGGCGCCGGCGAACGCGGCGTCGATCGCCTTCACGTCGCGCTCCGTCACCCCACCCAGCGCGCGCCGGATCGAGGTGTACTCGAGGTTCGCCGAGTCGCGCGCCGCCAGCACCCCTTCGTCGAGATTCTGCGCCAGCTGCCGCTGCGTGCTCGTGGAGGCGAGCCGGTAGTACGTCTGGAACGAGTCGCCGATGGTGTCGAGCGCCGCGTGGTAGGAGACCGGGTTCCTGAGCAGGTCCGCGCGCGCCTTCTCGAAGCGCGACGCCAGCTCCTCCGCTTCGCGCAGCCGCATCGGGTTGCGCTCCTGCGCCGCGTCCTGGAAGCTGCGGTGCAGCGCGACGAGAATCTCCTGGAGGCTGCGGCTCCCTTCCACGGAGGGATAGTAGCCGTCGCGGATCAGCTCCAACCGCTGCTGGTTGGCCCGGCTGCCGCTGGCGGTGATCCAGAGGACGAGCAGGAGCGTGACCGTGGCCACGCTGGGGAGGATGATGACCTTCTGCGCGAAGCTGAGCCCGAACGATCTCCCCACGCGCGGCGCGCCCTGGCGCTCGCTCACTTCGCGGCGACGAACAGGAACGACTGCTGCACGAGCTGCCGCACCTTGTGCCCGCTCACCTCGGCCGGATAGAAGCGCAGGCGCGGAAGCACCGCCTTCACCGCCTGCACGAAGGCCTGCTCCTCGGGACGCACCAGCTCGAAGCTCGAGACGTCGGCCTTCCCGGTGGTGTCCACGACGAACTGCGCGAGCACCTCACCGGTCACGTGGCGGCGCAGCAGGCTGGATGGATACACCGGGCGGGGGTTCCCCTGGTGCGGCATCGCCGGCTTCTCCACCTGGAACTCGAAGTAGGCCTGCCCCGCGTTGGGACCGTTCCCCTGGGTGGTGCCGCGCGAGCTCTGGGCGGACGCGGCGAGCGGAGTGATGAGAAGCGCGAGGACGGCGACGCAAAAAGGACGTGGCATGAGCCGGGATAGATCGGTGGTGGTGCGACGTGCAATGTGTACCTGACTAGGCAACGACGAACTCGCCGTGCGAGCGGCAACGCGAATCCATCCGTCGTCGTGCATGCGGCACAATTACTTAGCGGCCTCTAACGAACGTCTGACGCTGGCTCGGACACGCGAGCTCGCCGGCACCACTTCGTACCGGGCGTTCGGGTGTCGTGCCCGAAGTGGTCGGTCGTTGTAGCGTATTTTTCCAGCGCTACGGATCGCCGGTGGATCTGAGAAGGGGGTGCGAATGTCTCTCATCGAGCGGTTGCACCCCGCCCTGCCCAAGCGCGTCCTCGCGCTCGACGGCGGCGGCATTCGCGGGATCATCACGATCGAGATCCGCGTGGCGCTCGAGCGCATGCTGCGCGAGCGCACGGGTGGCGGAGCGGAGTTCCGGCTCGTCGACTACTTCGACGACATCGCCGGCACGAGCGCCGGAGCGATCTTCTCCACGTGCCTCGCGCTCGCCAGCGGCGCGGCCCCCTCGTAGTTCCCGCAGGAAGAGGTGCGCATCGGCGGGCGGCGCGGGTACGGGCGGAGCACTTCGCCCGCTCTCTTCCCGCCGATCGGAACACCCGGCGCAGCATCGGCCCGTGAGCCACGCGCACCCGTGGTGCACCACGCGCGCCGCCGGCGCGCCTTCACCGCTCGACGGTCGAGATCAGGGAAGGGCTCCCGCGTCGAGCACCGCGAGGCCCCAGTCGTGCGCCAGACCGCCGGAGGGGTCCGCCCGCTCGAGCACGTACACGCGATCACCCGCGGGGTTCGCGAACACGAAGTAGCCCTGCGCGGAGATGGGGCCGCTGCCGCCGGTGAACTGGGGGAGCGGCACCACCCCCCTGAACGCGAGATACTGCGTGTCGTACACGCGCAGGCCGTGCGAGTTGTCGTTGCTCACCACGTAGGCCCGCCCTCGCTCTCGCGAGTCGGTGGCTCCGAACACGGTACCCGAGCCAGCGAGCGCGCCGGCATAGCTCATGTCCTGCCCGCGCACGTCGGCTGTCCAGAACACCTCCCCGGACGCGGCGTAGATGCGCCCGCCATCCTCGGAGAGCCACAGATTCCCGTAGCTGTGCTCCCCCCAGTACGGCGAGCTCCAGAGCGACTGCACCACGCCGTTCGTGATGCTGTACTTGTCCACCGAGGAGGGGGAGAGACCCATGGTCGGAACGTAGATCGCCGTGCCGGCGCGGTTGAGCCGCCCCAGCGCGCCGGCGTAGATCGTCCCCGCACGGGTCTCCACGCCGGTGGACAGATTGATGTTCCGGATCGACTCCCACTGGTCGTGCCGCGGAAAGACGTACAGCCAGCCGTTGCCCGGGAGCACGGCGTCGAGCGCATCGGTGGTGACAGCGTACGTGCGCTCCACCTGCATCGTGAGCAGGTTCACGTAGCTCATGTACCCGTTGTGACAGACCGCCGCGTATCGCCCATCGGGCTCGAGTGCCACGCATCCCGGTGGAAGCGCGAGCGCCACGCTGCTCGTGCGCCCCGATTCCACATCGATCACCGTCAGCTTCGCCGGGTTGTCGGACACCGTGGCGATGATCCCGGCGGAGGCGCTGTACTCGGCGTCCACCACCCGATAGTCGAGCACCGTCAGCCCCAGCGACAGACCGGCGGCGCTCGTGACCTCCACCAGCGCGCTCACCGGTCCGTTGAGCGCGTCAGAGGCGATGTCGAGATTCCCGCTCACATCCGTGGAGCCTGCCGCCGCGCGATCCACGGCCACGGTGAGCAGCGCGGAGTCGCCGACCGTGAGCGTGCCGGAGCCGGGCGTCACCGCCCCCCAACCGCTCGGCGCCGTCGCGCTCCAGTGAAGGTCGCCCTTCCCCGGGTTCCTCAGCCAGAGCGTCCTGCTCGTCACACCAGCGGGGAACACCAGCCGGGCCGTGGAGAGCGTCGCGACGGGCGCGGCCGGCACGACGATGGAGACCGGAAGCGTCACGTCTCCCGCGCGCTGGTTCGACTTGATCGTCACGTTCACCTTCGCGGTGCCGACCGGCATCGGCCCCTTCTTCGCGACCAGCGTCAGCACCGTCGATGCCCCCGTCGCGAGCGTGCCAGATCCGGGACTGCTGGTGAGCCCGGCCGCCGAGCTGGTGGCCGACCAGTTGAGTGCTCCGCGCCCGGCGTTCGTGAGGGTCACCCGCGCCGTGTCGGTGGTCTCGGGGATGGTGACCGTGGCGCTCGAGAGCCGCACCACCGGATTCGGCTGCACCACCGCCCCCACGGGGACGGACGCCGTCCCGCCGTTGGCGATGAACTCGAGGCGCCCGAACAACTGCCCGGGCTCCATCGTCGCGAGCTGGGGCGCGCTCACCGTGATGGTGACGATGTCGGAGCGGATCGTGCCGGAGGAAGGCGAGACGGTGAGCCAGTCGGGCTTGCTCGCCAGCTTCCACTCGAGCGAGATCCCCTGCGGCTTGGCCGAGAGATAGACCGTGTCGACAGTCTGGCTGTCGGTGAGCACGACCTGGCTCGGCGCCGCGAGCAGCTCCGTGTCGGCCGGCGCGGTCGGTGAATCGCCGCCGCACGAGAGCGTGCACGCGAGCAGCAGCGCGCTCCACGGCCGCACGCGGGCACGGGCTTCCGCCATCGGAGCCCCCGCGAAAAATCGTTCCATCTTTCGGCACCCCGGCAGAGAGGTCAATCGCAACGTCATCGTCGCGATCCGCCAAACTACCGCGTGGCGGGCACAGCGACAAGCGCCGTTAGGCGGCCGGGTCACGGGTCGCGGCCCGCCATCGCTGCACCCCGCGGCGACGGGCGGCCGGGGTCACGCCACGAGCGCGACCCCCTGCGGGGGCGCGGCGGGCGCCGGCGCTCCCCCGGGCTCCGCACCGAGCTGGTGGCGCACCAGCGCCGCGTACGTGGGGCAGGAGGCGAGCAGCGCGTCGTGCGTGCCGTCGCCCACCACGCGGCCGTCGCGGATCACCACGATCCGGTCGGCGTCGCGCACGGTGTTGAGGCGGTGGGCGACGATGAGCGTGGTGCGCCCGTGGCGCAGCGCGCGCAGCGCCTGCTGCACCGCCTGCTCCGACTCGGTGTCCAGCGCGGCGGTCGCCTCATCGAGGAGGAGGATCGCCGGGTCCACGAGAAACGCTCTCGCGATGGCGATGCGCTGCCGCTGTCCGCCGGAGAGCGCCCGTCCCCCCTCACCGATGCTCGTGTCGTAGCCGTGGCGGAGCGCCATGATGAAGTCGTGCGCGTTCGCGGCGCGCGCGGCGCGCTCGATCTCCGCGCGCGCCGCCCGCGGCCGGCCGTAGGCGATGTTCGCCGCGATGCTATCGTTGAACAGCACCACGTCCTGCGGCACCACGCCGAGCTGGCGGCGTACGCTCTGCACCGCCAGCTCGCGCACGTCGTGACCGTCGATCAGCACCCGCCCGCTCGTGGGGTGGTGCGTGCGCTGTAGCAGTCGCAGGATGGTGGACTTCCCGCTCCCCGATGGCCCCACGAGCGCCACCGTCTCCCCGGCGCGGATCTCGAGCGTCAGCTCCTCCAGCGCCTGCCGGTCCCCCGTGTACGAGAAGCACACGCCGTCGAAGCGCACGTGCCCCGTGAAGCGCGGGGCAGGGCGCGCCTCGGGGAGATCGGGCGCCTCCTCCTCCGCATCGAGCACCGCGAACACCGCCGTCAGCGCCACCACCGCCTTGCGCACCGCCGGGTAGAGGTCCACGAGCTGCTGGAGCGGAGCGAACACGCCGCCGACGAAGCCGAGGAAGGCGAGCAGCGTGCCGACGGTCATGCGACCGTGCAGGATGAGGAAGCCGCCGTACCAGAGCACGGCCACTCGCGCCGCCAGCTCCGCGATCCCCGCTGCCGCCGTGACGCCGGCGTCCACGGCGATCCCGCGGTGGATGCACGCGAACGCCCAGCGGAGGCGCCGCGTGAAGCGCCGCTCCTCGGCGTGCTCGTTCGCGAACGCGCGCACGGTGGCCATGCCGTGCATCACCTCCGCGTACCACGCCCAGAGGCGCGTCCAGAAGCGGTGCTGCATCCGGTCGCGCGCGGTCTGCCGCGACGCCTTGAGCGCGGCGACGGCGGCCGGCAGCGGGAGGCAGCCGAGGACCATCAGCGCGAGCGCGCCGTCCAGGCGCGCCATGCTGGCGGCGGCGATGCCGATGTAGAGGAGCGCCGGCGCGAGCTTGAACGCGACGTCGGTGAACGCGCTGGCGCTCTGCGGCGCGCTCGCGTCGATCGCGTAGCGGAGCCCGCCGGTGCCGATCTCCGCCTGCGTGCGCGCGGAGATGACGCTCAACTTCGCCGCCACCTGGGAGCGGAGGCGGTACTCGAAGTCGAATCGCACGCGCCAGGTGGAGGTCATCACCCACGCCGCGCCGATGATGCGGAAGGCGAGGACGGCGGCGAAGAGGGCGATCCCGGCGGCGATCGCGCGCGCGGCGCCGGCGCCGGCGGCCGCCACGCTCACGGCCGCGAGCCGGTCCACGAGCGTCTTGAGGATGAGCGGCTCGCACGCGGCGGCCACGGAGACCGCGAGCGCGGCCAGGAAGGTGAGGCAGGTGCGCCGCGCATCGGGGCGCACGAACGACGACAGCGCTCGGCGGGCGAGCGACAGGTGCGAACGCACGGGAGGGTACGGCAGAGGGTACGGCGACGGCACACGCGCCCGGCAGTGGGTGCGCGCCAGCGGGAAGGACGACGAGCTCCGTCCCGCCGTCACGCCAGGCGAGGGCCGTCCGGACGGCGGCATACTTGAATACATAAAATAGTTTATGATATTCAAGGATATGCCCGTACCCTCGAGTGTCCACCAAGCGCCGCCGCCCACCGGGCGCGACGCTCCTGGCAAGTGGGGCGTCCTGGCGACGGTCGTGGCGGGCGTGTGGATGATCGTGCTCGACTCCACCGTCATGAGCGTCGCCTTCCCGACGCTCCAGCGCACCTTCGCCGTCGGGCCCGATGCCGTGCAGTGGGTGCTGAGCGTCTACGTGCTCGCCCTCGGTGTCGCCACGCCCGTGGCCGGCAGCGTCGCCGACCGGTTCGGCATCAAGCGCGTGTACATCGGCGCGCTCTGCACGTTCGTGCTCGGCTCGATCATGTCCGGGCTGGCGCCATCGCTCGGCGCGTTGATCGCGTCGCGCGCCGTGCAGGGGATCGGCGGCG